>NZ_JBFADU010000005.1:0-468492 GCF_040641575.1 Streptomyces sp. NPDC020807 | reverse complement strand
GGGACTCCCTGCCCCCGTTCCGGGCCGTCCCCCTCTCCGGACAAAGGAACTCCCATGAACCCGTCATCGCCCGCCCTCACCGCCGGACCGCCGGTCCGCGCGCTCTGCCCCGACGGCGGGGAGAGCTGGACCTTCGGCTTCCCCGGCGGACTCACGGCGGAGGTGCACACCCGCGGCGCCCGCCTCCACGCCCTGTGGGTCCCCGACCGCGACGGCACCCCGGCCGACGTCGTCCTCTCGCCCCGGGACCCGGCCCTCACCGCCACCACCGCCCGGTATTTCGGCTCCACCGTCGGCCGCTACGCCAACCGCATCGCGCACGGCCGCTTCCCCCTGGGAACGGAGACGTACCAGCTGACCACGCAGCCGGGCGGCCACAGCCTGCACGGCGGAACGGACGGCTTCGACACCCGGCTCTGGGAAGCCGAGAGCGTGCACACCCCCGAGTGGACCGGCGTCCTCCTCCACCTGAGCAGCCCCGACGGCGACCAGGGGTTCCCGGGCAACCTCGACGTCACCGTCAGCTGTCTCGTCGGCCGCGACGACGAACTCGCCTTCTCGTACGCGGCGGTCACCGACGCCCCCACCGTCGTGAACCTCACCAACCACGCCTACTTCAACCTGGAGGGCGAGGGCTCCGGCTCCGTCCTCGGCCACGAACTGGCCGTCGACGCCACCCACTACACCCCGGTCGACGCGGACCTCATCCCCTCCGGCGACCATCTCCCCGTCGCCGGAACCGCCTTCGACCTCCGCCGGCCGCTCCCGATCGCCGAGGCCCTCGCCCGCCCGGGCGCGGACGGCGGCTACGACCACAACTTCGTCCTGAGCCCCCGCGCCGACGGCGCCCTCCGCCGCGCCGCCCTCCTCCACGCGCCGGCCACCGGGCGCCGCATGGAGGTCCTCACCACGGAGCCGGGCATCCAGGTCTACAGCGCGGGCCAGTTCGACGGCACGGTCCTCGGCAAGAGCGGCACGCCGTACGGAGCGGGCGCCGGCATCGCCCTGGAGACCCAGCACTTCCCGGACTCCCCGAACCGGCCCGACGACCCGTCGACGCTGCTGCTCCCCGGCGACGAGTACCGGTCGCGGACGGTCCTGCGCTTCCGTACCGGCGCCTGAGCCCGTCGCCCGTATCCGTCACGTCACCCGTACCCGCACCCGTACCCGTACCCGTCACGACGTCCGTACACACGACAAGGCTGTGCCCGCCGGTGGGGAGGTACCGGCGGGCACAGCCTTGTCGAGGGAGGGGGCGTCAGGCACCCGCCCTGCGCTTGTTCCACACGTCGAAGCCGACCGCGGCGAGGAGCACGAGCCCCTTGATGACCTGCTGCCAGTCGGTGCCCACACCGACGAGGTTCATGCCGTTGTTCAGCACGCCGAGGACCAGGCCGCCGATGATGGCGCCCAGCACGGTTCCGACACCGCCGCTCATCGAGGCCCCGCCGATGAACGCCGCCGCGATGGCCTCCAGTTCGAAGTTCACGCCCGCCTTCGGCGAGGCCGCGTTGAAGCGGGCCGCGAAGACGAGTCCGGCGAGCGCCGCGAGCATCCCCATGTTCAGGAACACCGCGAAGGTCACCTTCCTGTCCTTGACCCCGGAGAGCTTCGCCGCGGGCAGGTTGCCGCCGATCGCGTACACGTGACGGCCGATCACCGCGTTGCGCATCACGTACCCGAAGGCCACCAGCAGCGCGGCGAGGATCAGGAGGACCACCGGGGCGCCCTTGTAGCTGGCGAGCAGCAGGGTGGTGACGAGGACGGCGGCGACGAGCGCCGTCACCTTCAGCGCGAACAGGCCCGTGGGCAGCGTCTCCAGGGAGAACTCCCGCTGCCGCCGCCGGTCCCGCACCTCCTGGAAGACCACGTAGGCGGCCAGGCCCAGGCCGAGGAGCAGGGTCAGGTTGTGGTAGTTGGTCTTCGGCCCCACCTCGGGCAGGAAGCCGTTGGCGACCTTCTGCAGACCGTCCGGGAACGGGCCGAGGGTCTGCCCCTTGAGGAAGATCTCGGTGAGACCGCGGAACAGCAGCATGCCGGCGAGCGTCACGATGAACGACGGTATGCCGACGTACGCGATGAAGAACCCCTGGAGGGCGCCGGCGACCGCGCCGAGCAGCAGCGTCAGGACCACCGCCACCGGCCAGGAGACGTGGTGCTCGACCATGAGTACGGCCCCGAGGCCGCCGACCAGCGCCATGAGGGAGCCCACCGACAGGTCGATGTGCCCGGAGATGATGACGATCATCATGCCGATGGCCAGGATGAGGATGTAGCTGTTCTGCAGCACCAGGTTGGACACGTTGCGCGGCAGCAGCAGGTCGCCGCCCGTCCAGATCTGGAAGAGCAGCACGATCAGGCCGAGCGCGAAGAGCATCCCGTACTGGCGCATGTTCCGCCGGACGCCGTCCAGGAGCACCCGGAGCACCGGTGTCCCGGCCGTCGGGGACCCGCCGCCCGGGGGCGCCGGGGCGGTCTTTTCCGTGCTGACGTCGGTGCTCATGCCTGGTGTCCTTCGCTGGAGGCGGCGCCTGCGGGGAGCGCCGGTGGTGCGGGGGAGTCCTGCGTCATGTGCCGCATCAGGACTTCCTGGGTGGCGTCCTCGCGGCCGACCTCGCCGGTCAGCCGCCCGGCGGCCATGGTGTAGAAGCGGTCGCACATGCCGAGCAGCTCGGGCAGCTCGGACGAGATGAAGAGGATCGCCTTGCCCTCGGCGGCGAGCCGGTCGATGACCGTGTAGATCTCGTACTTGGCTCCCACGTCGACCCCGCGCGTGGGCTCGTCGAGGATGAGGACGTCGGGACCGGCGAGGATCCACTTGCTGAGGACGACCTTCTGCTGGTTGCCGCCGGACAGGCGGCCGACCGGTTCGAGGACGTTCGGGGTCTTGATGTTCATGGTCCGCCGGAACCGCTCGGCGACCTTGCGCTCCTCGTGCCCGTCGACGATCCCGCGGCGGGCGAGGGAGCCGAGCGAGGCGAGCGAGATGTTCCGGCTCACGGAGTCCCCGAGGTCGAGGCCGTAGTGCTTGCGGTCCTCCGTGACGTAGGCGATGCCCTCGGCGACGGCCTCGGGGACGGTGTGCGTCCGGACCTCCCGGCCGTCCCTGAGCACCGTGCCCCGCTCGTAGCGGCCGTACGAGCGCCCGAAGACGCTCATGGCGAGTTCCGTCCGGCCGGCTCCCATGAGTCCGGCGACCCCGACGATCTCGCCGCGGCGGACCTGGAGCGACACCCCGTCGACCACCTTGCGGGCACGGTCGAGCGGGTGACGCACGGTCCAGTCCCGGATCTCCAGGACGGGCGCGTCGCCGGCCGGTCCCCCGTACGGCGTGCGCGCCGGGAAGCGGCTGTCGAGGTCCCGGCCCACCATGCCGCGGATGATGCGCTCCTCGGTGGTGGCCGGGTCCCGGACGTCGAGGGTCTCGATGGAACGCCCGTCGCGCAGGATCGTGACGGAGTCGGCGATCCGGGCGATCTCGTTCAGCTTGTGCGAGATGATGATCGAGGTGATGCCCTGGTCCTTCAGCTCGCCCATGAGACGCAGCAGCTTGGCGCTGTCCTCGTCGTTGAGCGCGGCCGTCGGCTCGTCGAGGATCAGCAGCCGGACGTCCTTCGCCAGCGCCTTCGCGATCTCCACGAGCTGCTGCTTGCCCACGCCGATGTCGGCGACGCGGGTCTCGGGGTGCTCGTCGAGGCCGACCCGGGCGAGGAGTTCCGACGCGCGGCGCAGCGACTCGCGCCAGTCGATGATCCCCCGCCGGGCCGGCTCGTTGCCGAGGAAGATGTTCTCGGCGATCGACAGGTAGGGAACGAGGGCCAGTTCCTGGTGGATGATGACGATGCCGCGCTGCTCGCTGGCCCGGATGTCCTTGAAGCGGCAGACCTCGCCGTCGAAGAGGATCTCGCCCTCGTACGTGCCGTGCGGGTGGACGCCGGAGAGGACCTTCATGAGGGTCGACTTGCCGGCGCCGTTCTCCCCGCACAGCGCGTGGACCTCGCCGCGCGCCACGGACAGCGTCACGTCGGAGAGCGCCCTGACGCCGGGGAAGGTCTTGACGATGGACCGCATCTCCAGGACGGGGCCCTCGGGAGTGAGGGTGGAGGTCACTTCAGGGCGCCAGCGTCGATGTAGCCGGAGTCCACGAGGACCTTCTGGTAGTTCGTCCTGTCGACGCTGACCGGGTCGAGCAGGTAGGCCGGGACGACCTTCTTGCCGTTGTCGTACGTCTTGTCGTCGTTGATCTCCGGCTTCTTGCCGTCGAGGACGGCCTTCACCATGTCGGCGGCGACCTGCGCGAGGGCGCGGGTGTCCTTGTAGACGGTCTGGGTCTGCTCGCCCGCGATGATCGACTTCACGGAGGCGACCTCCGCGTCCTGACCGGTGACGACGGGCAGCGGCTTGGCCTTGCTCCCGTAGTCGTCGGACTTCAGGGCGGACAGGATGCCGATCGAGATGCCGTCGTAGGGGGAGAGGACCGCGTCGACCCGGGACGAGGCGTACGCCGAGGTCAGCAGGTCGTCCATGCGCTTCTGGGCCGTGCCGCCGTCCCAGCGGAGCGTGGTGACCTGGTTCAGCTGGGTCTGCCCGGAGCGCACGACCAGCTGCTTCTTGTCCATGTACGGCTTCAGCACCTTCATGGCGCCGTTGAAGAAGTACTTGGTGTTGTTGTCGTCGTTGGAGCCGGCGAACAGCTCGATGTTGAACGGGCCCTTCTTGGCGCCCGCCTTCAGTCCCAGCTTGTCCACGATGTACGTGGCCTGGAGCTCGCCGACCTTCTCGTTGTCGAAGGAGGCGTAGTAGTCGATGTGCGGGGAGCCGAGGATGAGCCGGTCGTAGGAGATCACCGGGATGTGGGCGTCGGCCGCCTGCTGGAGGACGTTGGAGAGGGCCTCGCCGTTGATGGCGGCCACCACCAGGGCGTCCACGCCCTGGGTGATCATGTTCTCGATCTGGGCGACCTGCTGGTCGGGGTCGTCCTCGCCGTACTGGAGGGTCGTGGCGAACCCCGCCTTCTTCAGGCTCTCCGTCATGTTCTTGCCGTCGGCGATCCACCTCTCGGAGGACTTCGTGGGCATCGCGATGCCGATGGTGAGGTCCTTCTTCTCCTTGGCCTCCTGGCTGCCGCCCTCGCTGTTCTGGCCGCAGGCGGTCAGGAGCAGGGCGCAGCCGGTGGTCGCGGCCAGGAGGGCGGATGCGGATCGGAACTTCTTCATGGGGGGTTACCCATCCCGTCGTCGAGGCGGCTCCGACCGGCTCGGGTCCTGGGGCGGCGCGTGTCCGCGCGCCGCCGGGACGGCACCGTTCCGGTAGGGGGGCCCGGGGCGTCGGCACCCCGGACGAGACAGATTGTTAGCGCTCACAACGCCGTGATACAAGAGGCGATAAGGTTTTTCTCACATCGATACACAGTCGAGAGCACGGAGAAGGGAGGCGAACGTGGCGCAGGCAGCGGAAGACGTCCGCCCGCCGACGATGGCCGACGTCGCACGAGAGGCGGGGGTCTCCCACCAGACCGTCTCCCGGGTGCTGAGCGGCCACCCCAACGTGCGCCCGGCCACCCGCGACCAGGTCACCGAAGCCATCGAGCGGCTCGGCTACCGCCGCAACTCCGCCGCGCGCGCCCTGGTGACCCGCCGGACGCGCACGCTCGGCGTCATCGCGGTCAACACCGCCCTGTACGGACCCGCCAGCACCCTGACCGGCCTGGAGGAAGCGGCCCGGGAGGAGGGCTACCTCGTCTCGACCGTCAGCCTCCGCCCCGGCGCGGGACAGGGCCTCAAGGACGCCATCGACCACCTCGCGGCCTGGGGCGTCGAAGGCGTCGTCGCCATCACCCCGCAGCGCTCGCACGTCCAGGCGCTCGCCGAACTCGACGCGCCGTTCCCCGTGGTCACCGTCGAGGGCGGCCACCGCCTCGACCTGCCCAGCGTCTCCCTCGACCAGGAGCTCGGCGCCCGCATGGTCACCGAGCACCTGCTCGCCGCCGGGCACCGCACCGTCTGGCACGTCGCGGGACCCGAGGACTGGCTGGAGAGCGAGGCGCGGGCCGCGGGATGGCGCGCGGTCCTGGAGGAGAACGGGATCCGTCCCCCGCGCGTGCTGACGGGGGACTGGAGCCCGCTGTCCGGGTACCGGGCGGGGCAGGAGCTCGCGGGGCTCGCCCTCGCCCGCCGGGGGGCGAACCCGGTCACGGCCGTCTTCGTCGCCAACGACCAGATGGCCCTCGGCGTCCTGCGGGCGCTGCGGGAGGGCGGGATCCGCACCCCCGCCCAGGTCGCCGTCGCCGGCTTCGACGACATCCCGGAGGCCGAGTACTTCCCGCCGCCGCTGACCACGGTCCGCCAGGACTTCGCCGCGATCGGGCGGCGCAGCATCCAGCTCCTTGTGGACCACATCGAGGGCCGCGCCAAGAAGCCCGAACACCTCCTGGTGCAGCCCCAGCTCATCATGCGCGCGAGCACGCGACCGTCGGTCGAGGCCTGACGCGCGGGGTGCGGCGGGGCGGGGCGGCCCGGCCCCGCCCCGGCCCCGGTCTAGGCCCGGCCCCGCCCCGGCCCAGGTCGAGGCCCGGCCCCGCCCCGGCCCAGGTCGAGGCCCGGCCCCGGTCGCCGGGTGGTGAGGCCGAGAGGCCGGTGTCGGCGGTGAGGGGCGTTCTGGTGGTCCCCCCGCCGGGGGAACTCGCGCTCTCAGGTGATGCGCGGGAGAAGGTCCGGCACGGGTGACCCCGTGTGTCCGGAGCGCCGCTGTGTACGTGTACGCGTGTACGCGTACGCGCGGAGGAAGGCCGGGCCGCCCCGGAAGAACGGGCGGCGGGGCCGCCCCGCAGGGCGACCGAGGCCGACCCGGTAGCGGGAAGCGCCTCAGTCGCCGGAGTGGACACCGGGGAGACGCCGATCCCCTGCGGGGCCCGGTCGGGTCTCTCGCAGGGGCTCGGTCGGGCCCCTCGTGGGTTCCCGGTCCGGTCCCGTCACGAGTCCCCGGTCGGGCACCTGGTGGGTTCTCGGTCCGGCCCCTCGAAGCCCCGGGCCGGTCCCTCGGGTCCCGGGCCGCCCCCCGAGGCGCCGGTCCGTGGCGCGGTCGCGGACCGGCCCCCGCGCTTCCCCGTCCGGGCCCTTGTGGGTCGCCGGGCCGGTCCGGAGAATGGCCAGGTCCGGGCCGGCGGCGGGGTTTCCGGCGACGGTCCTGTTCCGGGCCGCCGGAGGCGTGGCGAGCGCGCGCCGGGTGTGCGCCGGGCGTGGGGGACGCGCCTGCCGGGCGTGGCGCGTGGGGAGGGTCATGGCGTACGGGACCCGCTCGTCGGGCGGGTCCTGACGCACCGGCCCGCCTCGTACGGGCCCGGCTCGTCGGTGAGCGGGGCCCGCCCCCGTCCTCAGTGACCCGACGGCCAAGTGAGCGCTCACTTCTGAAGCCTTCTTTCCCGTCGAAAGTTGCACAGAACAGCGTTCAGCTCTTGTCCAACGCGATTGTGAGCGTTAACAATCAGGGGGTCCCCCAGGCCCCCGCACATGACGAGAGAGACGCATCGTGACCCCACACGCCCCGTCCGGCCCCGAGGCCCGACTCCACCCCGAGGCCTGCACCGTCGGCGTCGACTTCGGCACCCTCTCCGGTCGCGCCGTCGTCGTCCGGGTGCGGGACGGCGCCGAACTCGGCGCGGCGGTCCACGCGTACCGCCACGCCGTCATCGAGGACCGGCTCCCCGGCACCGAGGCCGTGCTCCCGCCCGACTGGGCGCTCCAGCACCCCGAGGACTGGCGCGAGGTCCTGCGCACCGCCGTCCCCGCCGCGCTCGTCGAGGCCGGGGTCGACGCGGCCCACGTCATCGGCATCGCCACCGACTTCACCGCCTGCACGGTCCTGCCGACCACCCCGGACGGCACCCCACTCGCCCTCACCGCCGAGTGGGCCGACCGGCCGCACGCCTGGCCCAAGCTCTGGAAGCACCACGCCGCCCAGGAGCAGGCCGACCGCATCAACGCCCTGGCGCACGCCCGGGGCGAGAAGTGGATCGCGCGCTACGGCGGCAAGATCTCCTCCGAGTGGCAGTACGCCAAGGCCCTCCAGGTCCTGGAGGAGGACCCGGCCGTCTACGCCGCCTGCTCCCGCTGGATCGAGGCGGCCGACTGGATCGTCTGGCAGCTGACCGGCGCGGAGTCCCGCAACACCTGCACCGCCGGCTACAAGGGCATCCACCAGGACGGCGCCTACCCGTCCCCGGAATACCTCTCCGGGCTGCACCCCGACTTCGCCGACTTCCCCGCCACTCGCCTGGAACACCCGCTGTCGCCCCTGGGCTCCCGGGTCGGCGGCCTGAGCGCCGAGGCGGCCCGCTGGACCGGGCTGCCCGAGGGCATCGCCGTCGCGGCCGGCAACGTCGACGCCCACGTCGCCGCCCCCGCGGCGGGCGCCGTGGAGAACGGCCGGATGCTCGCCATCATGGGCACGTCCACCTGCCACGTGCTCAACGGCGCGACCCTCGCCGAAGTCCCCGGCATCTGCGGGGTCGTCGACGGCGGCATCGTCGAGGGCGCCTACGGCTACGAGGCCGGACAGAGCGCGGTGGGCGACATCTTCGCCTGGTGGCTGCGGCAGGGCGTACCGGACCACTACCGGGCCGAGGCCGAGGCGTCCGGCGAGGACCTGCACCAGCTCCTGACCCGCAAGTCCGCCGACCAGCCCGTCGGCGCGCACGGACTCGTCGCCCTGGACTGGATGAACGGCAACCGCTCGCCGCTGGTCGACCACCACCTCTCCGGCGTCATCGCCGGCCTCACCCTCGACACCCGGCCCGAGGACGTCTACCGGGCCCTGCTCGAATCCACCGCCTACGGCACCCGGATCATCGTCGAGACCTTCGAGGACGGCGGGATCCCCGTCGAGGAGTTCATCGTCACCGGCGGCCTGCGGAAGAACCCGCTGCTGATGCAGATCTACGCCGACGTGCTCCGCCGGCCCGTCTCCGTCGGCACCTCCGAGCAGGGCCCGGCGCTCGGCTCCGCCATCCACGCCGCCGTGGCCGCGGGCGCCTACCCGGACGTCCGCTCGGCCGCCGCCGTCATGGGCAGCGTCCAGCGGCACGCGTACGTGCCCGACCCGGCGCGCGCGGACGCCTACGACGGGCTGTTCGGCGAGTACCGCGCCCTGCACGAGCACTTCGGCACCGGCGCGGACCTGCTCCTGCACCGCCTGCGCCGCATCCGCAACGCGGCACGCCTCGCCACCGGCGCCTGACCGGAGCGCCCCGGCGCCCCCCTTCCCCCCAACCGCCCGACTTCTCCGCCCCGCACCTCCGAGGAGCACACCCGACATGACGCTCTCCCCGCCCGACCGCGAGATCTGGTTCCTCACCGGCAGCCAGGGCCTCTACGGCGACGACACCCTGGCACAGGTCGCCGAGCAGTCCCGCACCATCCGCGACACCCTCGCCGACCAGCCCCGGATGACCGTCCGCCTGGTCTGGAAGCCGGTCCTCACCGACGCCGCCGCCATCCGCAGGATGTGCCTGGAGGCCAACGCGGACGACCGCTGCATCGGCCTGATCGCCTGGATGCACACCTTCTCCCCGGCCAAGATGTGGATCGCCGGCCTCGACTCCCTGCGCAAGCCGCTGCTGCACCTGCACACCCAGGCCAACCGCCAACTGCCGTGGTCCACCATCGACATGGACTTCATGAACCTGAACCAGGCCGCCCACGGCGACCGCGAGTTCGGCTACGTGCAGACCCGCCTCGGCGTCCCGCGCAAGACCGTCGCCGGCCACGTCTCCACCCCCGAGGTCGTCGACCGCATCGCCGGATGGGCCCGCGCCGCCGTCGGCCGCGCCGAGCTCACCTCCCTCAAGCTCGCCCGGTTCGGCGACAACATGCGGGACGTCGCCGTCACCGAGGGCGACAAGGTCGAGGCCCAGCTGCGGTTCGGCGTCTCCGTGAACACGTACGGCGTCAACGACCTCGTCGCCGTGGTCGACGCCGTCCCCGAGGACGCCGTCACCGCCCTCGTCAAGGAGTACGAGGACCTCTACGCGCTCGCGCCCGAGCTGCGCCCCGGCGGCGAGCGCCACGAGTCGCTGCGGTACGCCGCCCGCGTCGAGGCCGGCATGCGGACCTTCCTCACCGAGGGCGGGTTCCGGGCCTTCACCACCAACTTCGAGGACCTCGGCGGCCTCCGCCAGCTGCCCGGCCTCGCCGTGCAGCGCCTGATGGCGGACGGGTACGGGTTCGGCGGCGAGGGCGACTGGAAGACCTCCACCCTGCTGCGCACGCTGAAGGCCATGGCCCACGGGCTGCCCGGCGGCACGTCCTTCATGGAGGACTACACCTACGACCTGACCCCCGGTCAGGAGCTCATCCTCGGCGCCCACATGCTGGAGGTCTGCCCCTCCGTCACGACGGCCAGGCCCTCCTGCGAGATCCACGCGCTCGGCATCGGCGGACGCGAGGACCCGGTGCGCCTGGTCTTCGACGCCGACCCCGGTCCGGCCGTCGTCGTCGGCCTCGCCGACATGGGCGACCGCTTCCGCCTCGTCGCCAACCGCATCGACGTCGTGGCCCCGCCGGAACCGCTGCCCCAGCTCCCCGTCGCCCGCGCCGTCTGGCGTCCCCGCCCCGACCTGCGGACCTCCACCGAGGCCTGGCTGACGGCCGGGGCCCCGCACCACACGGTCCTGACCACCGCCCTCGTCGGCGAGGAGCTGGAGGACCTCGCCGAGATGCTGCGGACCGAGCTCGCCGTGATCGACGAGGACACGACCGTACGGCGGTTCACGCGCGAGCTGCGCTGGAACCAGGCCTACCACCGTCTGGCGCAGAGCCTGTGAGCGCGGCCGTGTCCAAGGAGCTGCGCCGGGAGGTGCTCGAGGCGAACCTCCGCATCCCCCGGGCCGGTCTGGCCACCCTCACGTGGGGCAACGTGAGCGGTGTCGACCGGGACGCCGGCGTCTTCGTCATCAAGCCCTCGGGGGTCTCCTACGACGTGCTCGGCGAGGACGACCTGGTCGTCGTCTCCCTGGCCGACGGGAGCGTCGTGGAGGGCCGCCTGCGGCCGTCCACGGACACGGAGACCCACCGGAGCCTCTATCTGGCCTTCCCCTCCATCGGGGGCGTGACCCACACGCACTCCACCCACGCCGTCGCGTTCGCCCAGGCCCGGCGTCCGATACCGGTGCTCGGCACGACCCACGCCGACACCTTCAACGGGCCCGTACCGGTCACCGAGCCCCTCACCGCCGAACAGTGCGCGAGGGACTACGAGTACAACACCGGCCAGGTGATCGTGGACCTCCTGGGCCGCGACGACACCCGGGCCAGTGAGGTGCCGGGGGCTCTCGTCGCGCACCACGGGCCGTTCACGTGGGGCGCCACCGCCACGGCCTCCCTGGAGCACGCCGTCATCTGCGAGGCGGTCGCGGAGATGGCCCTGCACACGATCGCGCTCGGCACGGTGGAGCCGCCGCAGCACGTCCTGGACCGTCACTTCACCCGCAAGCACGGCCCCGACGCGTACTACGGCAATCCGGCCTCCGCCTGACGGCACGGAGGGGAGCCAGGACCGCTCCTGGCTCCCCTCCTCCATGCGGCTCGGCTCAGCGGTCAGGCGCGGGTCCAGCGCTGGTTGGTGCCGTTCCAGCACGTGTACAGCTGGACCGGCGTGCCGTTGGCGGTGCCGTTGGCCGCCGCGTCGAGGCAGAGGCCGGACTGCACGCCGACGATGGTTCCGTCGGAGTTCAGACGCCACTTCTGGTTGTCGCCGCCCCAGCAGCTGTAGATCTGCACCTTCGCTCCGTTGGCGGTGCCGGCGGCGTCGAGGCACTTGTCGCCGTAGACCCGGAGCTCACCCGCGGAGGTGAGGGTCCACTGCTGGTTGGTGCGGCCGTTGCAGTCGTACAGCTGGACCTGGGTGCCGTCGGTGGTGGAGGCACTCGGGACGTCCACGCAGCGGCCCGAGGCGACGCCCTTGATCGGCGCGGCGCCGGGGGTGGGGTTCGGCGTGGGCGTCGTGGAGCCGCCGTTGAGGGCGTTCAGCACGGAGGTGTACGCGGGCTTCTTGCTGCCGTCGCCGTTGAACAGCAGCGGCGTGTCACCGGACCGCCAGGAGTCCGTGTCGCGCACGCCCCAGACCGTGATGCCGAGGCAGCGCGGGACGGCCAGGCAGTCGTTGGTCACGTTGGCGTAGGTGGTGCCCGAGGCGCCCTGGATGTCGAGCTCGGTGATGGCCACGTCGACGCCGAGTGCGGCGAAACTCTGCAGCGTGGTGCGGAAGTTGCTGTTGTACGGGCTGTCGCTGTTGAAGTGCGACTGGAAGCCGACGCAGTCGATCGGGACGCCGCGCTGCTTGAAGTCCTTCACCATGGCGTACATGGCCTGGGTCTTGGCCCAGGTCCAGTTCTCCACGTTGTAGTCGTTGTAGCAGAGCTTGGCGGCCGGGTCGGCGGCGCGCGCGGTGCGGAAGGCGACCTCGATCCAGTCGTTCCCGGAGCGCTGGAGGTTGGAGTCCCGGCGGGCTCCCGAACTGCCGTCGGCGAAGGCCTCGTTGACGACGTCCCACTGGGTGATCTTGCCCTTGTAGTGGGTCATCACGCCGGTGATGTGGTTGTTCATGGCCTGGCGCAGCGCGCTGCCGCTGAGGTTCTGCATCCAGCCGGGCTGCTGGGAGTGCCAGGCCAGGGTGTGGCCGCGGACCTGCTTGCCGTTCTGCACGGCCCAGTTGTAGACGCGGTCGCCGCCCGTGAAGTTTAACTGGCCCTGCTGCGGCTCGGTGGCGTCGATCTTCATCTCGTTCTCGGCGGTGACCGAGGTGAACTCGCGGGCCGCGATCGACGTGTACGTCGCGTCGCCGAGCCGGCCGGAGGCGATGGCGGTGCCGAAGTAGCGGCCGCTCTGCGCGGCGGCGGCGCCGAGGGTGCTCTCGGCTGCCTGGGAGGCGGGGGCCGCGAGCAGGGTGGCGGAGCCGAGGGCGCCGGCGAGGAGCGCGGCGATCAGGCCGCCCCTTTTCCGGCGGACCGCGGGCGGTGCGGTGGCGTGGGAACGCATGGGTGTGGACCTCCGATGAGGAAATCGCGGGTGGGGGAGAGCGCGCGGCGGAAGTAATCCGCGGCGGCGATGTCCGCGTCCGGGGAATGGGACGGCGGAAAGCGGCGGTGACGCCTCGGGAATCAGTCTGGAAATACGGCATGAGCCTGTCAATGGTTTCGAAGATGTTTCGGAAACGCGAACCGCGCACGGGTCGTACGTCAGGACCGTCACGGCATTTCACCGGCACACACGGAAAGCGGTCCCCGTCGAAAGTGTTTCGACGGGGACCGCTTCTCTGCGAGCGTCTCTTCGGTCAGTCCGGCCAGGCCATGGCGAACCACGGGAAATGGGCCTGGTTCGCGGAAGGACGGCCCTGGGAGGTCGCGTACAGGCCGATCTGGACGCCGGTGAAGAGCGGCCGGAGGAATTCGGCCTCGACGGTGGCCAGATCCCGCCAGGGGCCGTCCGGCGTCGCGTGGGCGAATGTGTGGCCGAAGCCGCGCACGCGGACCCCCAGCCGGACGGGACCGGAGGGGGCGGCGGCACGGGCCAGGACCTCCGGGCCCCGGCGGAGTTCGAGACCCTCCGCGGTGCGCAGCAGGAGCAGGTGCTTGTCGTCGTCGACGACCACGGCGAGTCCGGCAGCCTCGCCCGGCCCGGCCGGGGTGAAGCGGATCTCCGTGGACACGTCGCAGTCGGGCTGTTCCTGGGGCCGGACCAGGAGGGACGGGACCACGCGGTCGCCGAGTTGTTCGGGGCGGCAGCGGAGCCGAAGCCCGTCGCCGGTGCTCCAGAACGGCGCACGCGGAGTGCGCAGGGTGCTCCAGTCGTCGGACAGGACGGCGAAGTCCTCGCGCAGCGGCCGGGAGCGGCCGGCGTGGGCGACGGGGGAGAAGGCCGGTACGCCGTCCTCCCAGGTGACCCGGCTGAGGAAGGTCTCCCGGCCGAGGGCGGAGCCCGGCCGGACACCCAGGAGGACGGCCCGCCAGTCCCCGTACGCCGTCCGCACGAGGTCGGCGTGGCCGGTGCAGGTGACCGGTCCCCCCGGGGCGGGGGCCAGGACGGGGTTGCCCGGCACGCCCTCGTACGGGCCGGTCACGTGGCGGGAGCGGGCGGCGACCACGCTGTGGTCCACGTCGGTGCCGCCCTCGGCGGTCAGCAGGACGTAGACCCCGTCGACCCTGTACAGGTGCGGGGCTTCCGACCAGCGGGCCTCCGGGTGGCTCCCCGACCACAGGACGTACTCGGGTCCCGTGAGCCGCCGTTCGTCCGGCACGTACTCGCGCATCCAGATCTCGGTGCGTCCGGCCGCCGCGTCCCGTACCCGCGCGGCCGTGAACCAGGCCCGGCCGTCGCCGTCAGGCCCGTCGTCGAAGAACAGCGACGGGTCGAAGCCCTCGCCCTCCAGCCAGTACGGCTCCGACCACGGCCCGGCCGGGTCGGCCGCCGTCACGACGAAGTGGCCCGGACCGTCCATCAGCGTGCAGACGAGGTGGAAGAGCCCGTCGTGGTGACGGATCGTCGGCGCGAACAGACCGCGCGACGGCCCGCAGCCGTCCAGGTCGAGCTGGGACGGCCGGTCGAGCGCGGAGCCGATCCGTCGCCAGTGCACGAGGTCCCGGCTGTGGAACACGGGCAGTCCCGGGAACCATTCGAAGCTGGACGTCACCAGATAGTGGTCCGCCCCGACCCGGCAGACGGACGGGTCGGGCCTGAATCCCGGCAGGACGGGCTGGTCGAACGCCCCGCTCACGGCACCGGGACGATCGATGCCGGAGCGACCCCGGACGGAGCGACCCCGGACGGAGCGACCCCGGACGGAACGGCCTCGGCCGGGGCGATCCCGACCGGCACGGACAGGACGCGGTCGGCACCCGGGTGCCGTACGGGCCCGTGGAGGGTGAAGGACCCCTGGAGCGGAAGGTCGCCGCTGGACCGGCCGACGGCCACGCCGATCTCGCCGGGCTCCACTCTGCGGCGCAGGTCGACGCCGGTGAACGAGGTCCGGTCGGCGTGGACGGAGAAGGTGACCCGGGCGGCCTCGCCCGGCGCCAGCTCGACCCTGCCGAATCCCGCGAGCCACCGCAGCGGCCGGACCACGGACGCCTCCGGGTCCGAGAGGTACAGCTGGACGACCTCGGTCCCCGCCACCTCGCCGACGTTGCGCACGGTCACCGCGACGGTCACCGATCCGTCCGTCGGGGCGGCGGAATCCACGGACAGGTCCGCGTAGTCGAAGCTCGTCCAGCTCAGCCCGTGCCCGAACGGGAACAGCGGCGTCGGGTCCACCGAGCTCCAGTCCGTCCGGCCGCCCAGCGCGGAGTGCAGGTACGTGCCGGGCTGCCCGCCGACCTGGCGGGGGAGGGAGACCGGGAGCCGGCCGCCCGGCTCCGCGGCCCCGCTGATGATCCGGGCCAGCGCCGTCCCGCCCTCCTCGCCGGGGAAGAAGGCCTGGACGACCGCGGCCGCCCGGTCGGCGAGCGAGCCGAGCGCGTACGGCCGTCCGGAGACGAGGACCAGGACGGTCGGCACCCCGGAGTCGAGGACC
Source organism: Streptomyces sp. NPDC020807 (assembly GCF_040641575.1). Classification (NCBI taxonomy): domain Bacteria; kingdom Bacillati; phylum Actinomycetota; class Actinomycetes; order Kitasatosporales; family Streptomycetaceae; genus Streptomyces; species Streptomyces sp. NPDC020807. The sequence goes on along the minus strand of NZ_JBFADU010000005.1, from coordinate 452,931 downwards.
TCGGCGGCCAGCGCGGCCTGGTCGCCCGGCAGGTCGAGGGTCGCGGCGTCGCAGCCCTCGCCGGAGGTGCCCCGGCCGAACATGCCGGCCCGGTCGCCGAGGACGAGCACGTTCACGTCCGGCGCGTCGTCGGTGACCGTGAACCCGGCGGCGGCGAGCGCCTGGCCGAGCGTCGGGATCTCCACACCGGGATCGCCGGGCAGGGCGACGTGGTTGGGGAAGGAGTAGCAGCCGAGGAAGGACTGCGGGTCGTTCACGTACGGCCCGGTGACCGAGACCCGGCACGGCCGCAGCGGCAGGACGCCGTCGTTGGCGAGCAGGACGGTCGACCGCTCGGCGAGCAGCCTGGCGAGGTCGCGGTTCTCCGGCGGGTCCAGGTCGATCGGCTCGGGCTCCAGCGGCTCCCATCCGGGGTCGAGCAGACCGAGTTCGGCCTTCTGCAGGAGCACCCGCTCCGCCGCCCGGTCGACGAGCTCCTCCGGCACGGCTCCCGACCGGACGAGCGCGGTCAGCGGCTCGCCGTAGCAGCGGGCCGTGGGCAGTTCGACGTCGATGCCGGCGGTCAGCGCCAGCGCGCCGGCCGCGCCCCGCGAACCGGCGACGCCGTGCCGGGACTCCAGGAAGGAGACCGAGTAGTAGTCGGCGACGACGGTCCCGTCGAAGCCGAGCTCGTCCCTGAGCAGGCCGGTGAGGAGCCGCTCGTCGGCGGCGACGGGGACGCCGTCCACGTCGGTGTAGCTGTTCATCACCGACCGGGCGCCGCCCTCGCGCAGCGCCCGTACGAAGGGCTCGACCAGCACGTCGGCGAACTCGCGCGGCCCCACGGGGACCGGGGCCATGTTCCGGCCGCCGCGGGAGGACGAGTACCCGGCGAAGTGCTTGAGGGTCGCCACGACGCCCGCGCCCTCCAGGCCCTGGACGTACGCGGTCCCCGTCGCGCCGACGAGGTACGGGTCCTCGCCCATGCACTCCTCGGTCCTGCCCCACCGGTAGTCGCGGACCACGTCGAGCACCGGGGCGAGGCCCTGGTGGACACCGACCCGCCGCATCCCGGCGCCGATGGCCGCGGCCATCCGCCGGACGAGGTCGGGGTCGAAGGACGCGCCCCAGGCCAGCGGCCCGGGGAAGACGGTGGCGCCGAGGGTCATGAACCCGGTCAGGCACTCCTCGTGGGCCAGCGCCGGGATGCCGAACCGGCCGGCCTCCGTCACCTGCCGCTGGAGCGCGGCGAGTCGTTCCATCCCCGCCCGCGCGGCGATCGGCGCGGTGCCGTACACCCGGGTGAGCTGGCCGAGGCCGAGCCCGATGATGTCGTCGAGTCCCGGCGCGGGCTCGCCGGAGTCGTCCTCCATGGGCGCCACGGGCGCACCGGGATCGGAGGGCAGGGCCCAGAAGCCGGCGAGTTGGCCCGCCTTCTCCTCCAGCGTCATCCGACTCAGCAGGTCGGCGACGCGCACGGAAGCGGGCAGGAGGGGGTCACGCCAGGGCTCACTCACGGGGTTCTTCTTCTCCTAGAGACGGGGAGGGGCGGTGGAGACGCGGACCTTCAGTTCGGTCGAGAGCTCCATCCGGGGGCTGACCAGGGGCTGGTCCTCCAGAAGCTGGAACAGGGCGCGGGCGGCGAGCCGGCCCATCTCCTCCAGTGGCTGACGCACCGTCGTCAGCGGCGGTGACAGCCATTCGCACATCGGCAGGTCGTCGAAGCCGACCACGCTGAGGTCCCGCGGGATGCTCAGCCCGACCTGCCGGGCGGCCTCGTAGACCCCCATCGCCTGCTGGTCGCTGCCGGCGAAGATGGCGGTCGGGGGCTCGGGCAGGGCGAGGAGTTCCCGCGCGCACCGGAAGCCGCCCTCGTGCTGGAAGTCGCCGAAGCGGATGAGGTCGCGGTCGACCTCGATCCCGGCCCGCTCCAGAGCGGCCCGGTAGCCGTCGATGCGGGCCTGGCTGCAGAGCATCTCCTTGCGCCCGCCGATCGCGGCGATACGGCGGTGTCCCAGCTCCAGCAGGTGCTCGGTGGCGGCGAGTCCGCCGGCCCAGTTGGTCGCGCCGATGCTCGGGACACCGTTGTCCGGCATGTCGATGGGGTCGATGACGACGAGAGCCACCCCGCCCCGTTCGACCTGGGCGCGCTGCGCCTCGGTGACCGAGGCGGTGACGAGGATGACGCCGTCGCTGTGGTGCTGGACCGGCACCGCGGACCAGCTCGACGGCGTGGCCTCGCCGGGCGGGACGAGCGACACGACCGTGCCGACGCCCCGCTGGGCGCACTCGGCCTCGACGCCGCGCAGGATCTCGACCGCCCAGGCGCTGTCCAGGCCCCCGATGATCAGGTCGACCAGACCGGATCGGCGGGCCCGGTTCTGGCGGCCGGGCTGGAGGTAGTTGTGCGACCGCAGCAGGCCCTCGATCCGCTCCCGGGTCGAGGGCGCGACGTCGGAGCGGCCGTTGATCACCTTGGAGACGGTGGCCTGGGAGACCCCCGCCTCCGCGGCGATGACGGCCAGAGTCGCACGCTGCTCGCTCAACTTCTCTCCCTTTCGACGCCGTCGGACGCCGACAGCTTTTCGCAAACTTTCGAAGAGTTTCTGGGTGGCGTGACGGCTTGTCAAGCCCTTTGTTGCCGCCGGGTTTCCGAGATAAATCGGTGAGAAGTCTTGACCGGGATGCCCGTCGTTCCTAGGTTGTGGCACCACGAATTCGAGAGTGTTTCGAAAAGTTTTCGAGCGCTTCCCCTTCACGGAGGTCCCATGGCCAGCACCACCCCGAGCCGACGCAGCTTCCTGGCGCTCGCGGGCTTGACCGCCCTCTCCGTCCCCCTGACGGCGGCCTGCGGGTCCGGCGGATCGGGCGGCGGGGCGGCGGCCGACGGCAAGGTGGCGTTCGACTGGTGGAACATCGCCACCACGGAGCCGGGCAAGTCCCTCTTCCCGGAGATCTCCTCGGCGTTCACGAAGGCCCACCCGAAGATCGCGATCAACACCACCTCGCTGGAGAACGAGGCGTTCAAGTCCAAGCTGACCGCCACCACCTCCTCGGGCAAGCTCCCCGACGTCTACCAGACCTGGGGCGGCGGCGTGCTCCAGCAGCAGGTCGACGCGGGCCTCGTGGAGGACCTCACCGACCTCGCGGACTGGTCGTCGCAGCTCACCCCGGTCTCCCTCTCGGCGTACCAGATCGAGGGCCGCCTCTACGCGATCCCGTACGACATCGGCATGGTCGGCTTCTGGTACAACAAGAAGCTCTTCGCCAAGGCCGGGATCACCACCCCGCCGGCCACCTGGTCCGAGTACCTCGGCGCCGTGAAGAAGCTCAAGACCGCGGGCGTCACCCCGATCGCCCTCGCGGGCAAGGAGAAGTGGCCCGGCCACTACTACTGGGCCTACCTCGCGATGCGCGTCGCCGGCCTCCCCGCCCTGCAGAAGGCGGCGACCGACAAGGACTTCACCGACCCCGGCTTCGTCAAGGCGGGCGCCCTCCTCAAGGAGCTCGTCGACCTCCAGCCGTTCCAGCCGGGCTTCCTCGGCGCCGGCTACTCCAGCCCCGGCGGCCAGGCCGCGACCATGGGCAACGGCAAGGCCGCCATGGAGCTCATGGGCCAGTGGGGACCGTCCGTGCAGAAGGACGCGGGCGCCGACCTCGGAGCGGACCTGGGCTTCTTCGCCTTCCCGACCGTCGAGGGCGGAGTGGGGCAGGCGACCGAGGTGTTCGGCGGCGGCAGCGGCTTCGCGCTCCGCAAGGGCGCCCCGAAGGAGGCCCTCGACTTCCTGAAGTTCTTCGCCGTGGACAACGAGCCCAAGCTCCTCGCCTCCAACGGCTACCTGCCGGTGGTCAAGGGCGCGGAGAGCCAGCTCAAGGACGCCAACAAGAAGGTCGTGGCGGAGAGCCTGGTCAAGGCCACCGGCTTCCAGCTCTTCCTCGACCAGGCCTACCCGCCGGCGGTCGGCCAGGAGGTCAACGACAGCGTCGCCGACCTCATAGCGGGCAAGAAGACCCCCGAGCAGGTCACCGAGTCGATCACCGAGGCTGCGAAGAGTGCCTAGCTCCGTGTCCACCCTGACCAAGGAGCGGCAGCGGACGGAGGGGTCCGTGGCGCCGCCCGCACCGCCTCCGGCGCGTTCCTTCCTGAGCCGGTGGGGCTCCTGGGCCTCGGTCGCCTGGTTCCTCGTCCCGGCCCTGGTGCTCTTCCTCGTCTTCGTCCTCGCCCCGATGGTCGTCGCCGTCTGGACCGGCTTCTTCAAGTGGGGCGGCATCGGCCCCATGGACGACTTCGTCGGTCTCGCGAACTACACCAAGCTGTTCGACGACGAGGTCTTCGTCGGGGACCTGTGGCGCGGGCTCTACCTGATCCTCATGTCGGTCCTGGTGCAGCTGCCGTTCGCCCTGTTCACCGCCGTTCTGCTGAACCAGAGGCTCCGCGGCCGGGCCGTCTACCGGATGCTGTTCTTCGCGCCGTACATCCTCTCCGAGGTCGTCACGGCGGTCCTGTTCACGATGATCTTCCTGCCCGGCGCGGGCATGGCCGATCACCTCGCCGGCCTCTTCGGTCTCGACGGCCTGCAGGGCAAGTGGCTCTCCGACCCCTCGACGGTCCTGCCGACCCTGTTCGTCGTCATGATCTGGAAGTACTTCGGCTTCCACATGATGCTGTTCCTCGCCGGCCTGCAGAGCATCCCGTCCGAGATCCTCGAAGCCGCCTCCATCGACGGCGCCGGCGCCTGGCAGCGCTTCCGCCACATCACGCTGCCGCTGCTCGGCCCGACGATCCGGATCAGCGTCTTCCTGTCGATCATCGGGTCCATCCAGCTCTTCGACCTCGTCTGGGTCATGACCTCCGGCGGGCCCAACCACTCCTCCGAGACGATGGCCATCGCGATGTTCCAGTTCGGGTTCAAGCGGTACCAGGTCGGCTACGCCAGCGCGATCAGCGTCGTGCTGTTCATGATCAGCCTCGTCTTCTCCCTCTTCTACCAGCGGTACGTGCTCCGCCGTGACCTCAGCGGCGCCGTCACCTCGGGAGGTGGCCGATGAACGCCCGTCGGACGGTACGCGGCCTCTCGCTGCACGCCGTGGTCTGGCTGATCGCCGCCTTCGTCGTCGTACCGCTGGTCTACGCCGTCATATCCGGCTTCAAGAGCACGGCGGAACTGACGAACAACCCGTTCGGACTTCCGGAGCACTGGAAGGTCGGGAATTACCTCGGAATTCTCGGCGACGGCATGTTCTGGCGGCAGATAGCCAACAGCGCGGGCATCGCCGTCGGCACGACGGTCGTGACGGTCGTGGCCTCCGCCATGGCGGCCTTCGTCCTCGCCCGGTACGCCTTCCGGGGAAGGGAGTTGTTCTATACGCTCTTCACCATCGGGCTGATGTTCCCGTTCGCGGTGGCCGTTCTGCCGCTCTTCCTCATGCTGCGGACCTTCGGTCTTCTCGACAATCCGCTCGGAGTGATTCTCCCGCAGGCGGCTTTCGGGCTCCCGATGACGATCGTGATCCTGCGCGGTTTCTTCCGGACCATCCCGGCGGAGATCGAGGAGGCCGCCACCATGGACGGCTGCGGCAAGTTCCGCTTCTTCTGGCAGATCCTGCTGCCGATGGCGCGCCCCGCGCTCGGCACGGTCTCCGTGCTCGCGGTCGTCGCGAGCTGGAACAACTTCTTCCTGCCCCTCCTGGTGTTCAGCGACCCGAAGCTGCAGACGATCCCGGTCGGCGTCCAGCAGTTCCAGGGCCAGTACTCGACCGACTTCGCGCTCGTCCTCGCGTACATCGTGCTCGCCATGGTCCCCGCCCTCGCCTTCTACGCCGTCGCGGAGCGCCAGCTGATCGGCGGCCTCACCGCCGGCGCGACCAAGGGCTGATCCGTACCGCGCGACAGACCTCCCCGTGCGAAACCCCCGTCCCAAGGAGATCCGTTGAAACGTCTGACCGCCTTGACAGCCGTCACGTTGTTAGCGCTAACATCTCACGTGGCCGCCGCCGAACCCGTACCGTCGGCGGCCACCCGGGCCGACAAGGCCGCCTCCGCCGACCACGTCCACCGGGCCGACAAGCCCGACCGTGCCGGACCCGTCATCGACTTCCGGGCAGCACTCCAGCCCATCGACGGATTCGGCTTCTCCATGGCCTTCCAGAGGGCCGACCTGCTGCACGGGGCCCGCGGCCTGAGCCCCGCCAAGCAGCGCGAAGTCCTCGACCTGCTGCTCAGCAAGGAGAAGGGCGCGGGCCTGTCCATCCTGCGCCTGGGCATCGGGTCGTCGACCGACCGCGTCTACGACCACATGCCCACGATCCTTCCCACCGACCCCGGCGGGCCGGACGCCGACCCCGAGTACGTCTGGGACGGCTGGGACGGCGGTCAGGTCTGGCTCGCCAAGGAGGCCAAGGCCTACGGCGTGAAGAGGTTCTACGCCGACGCCTGGAGCGCGCCGGCCTTCATGAAGACCAACGGCAACGAGAACAACGGCGGCGAGCTGCTCCCGGCCTGGCGCCAGGCCTACGCCGACTACCTCGTCCAGTACGCCAAGTTCTACCAGCGGGAGGGCATCGACATCACCGACCTCGGGTTCACCAACGAACCCGACTGGACGGCCACCTACGCCTCGATGCGCTTCACACCCCAGCAGGCCGTCGACTTCCTGAAGGTGCTCGGACCGACCGTCCGCGCCTCGGGGCTCAAGACCGGCATCGTCTGCTGCGACGCCGCGGGCTGGGACCGGCAGGTCGCCTTCACCGAGGCCATCGAGGCGGACCCGGAGGCCGACAAGGCCGTCCGGACCGTCACCGGCCACCGCTACAGCGGCCCGACCACGGTCCCGCAGCCCACCGACAAGCACGTGTGGATGTCCGAGTGGTCGCCGGACGGCACCACCTGGAACGAGAACTGGGACGACGGCAGCGGCTACGACGGCCTCACCGTCGCCGCCGACATCCAGAACACCCTGACCGTCGGCAACGCCAACGCCTACGTCTACTGGACCGGCGCGTCCCTCGGCGCCACCCGGGGACTCATCCAACTCGCCAACCCCGGCGACGACTACCGGGTGTCGAAGCGGTACTGGGCGCTCGCCGCCTTCAGCCGCTTCATCCGCCCCGGCGCCGTCCGCGTGCCGGTCACGACCGCCGACCCGGCACTGAGCGTCACCGCCTTCCGCAACACGGACGGCACCCGCGTCATCGAGATCCTCAACACCGCGACCACCGAGAAGTCCGCCGGATTCACCCTCCGCGGCGGACACGACCGGCACCCCGACGGCTACGTCACCGACGAGACCCGTTCGATCACCCCGGCGGACGTCGTCTCCACCCACGGCACGACCCTCACGGCGAAGCTCGCCCCGCGCGCGCTCACCACGATCGTTCTCGACTGACCCGCCCACCACCCGAGGAGCCGCTCATGTCCATGTCCCGCCATCTGATCGCCCTCACCGCCGCGGTCTGCGTCGCCGCCGGCCTCGGCACCACCACCGCCACCGCCGAGCCCCGCCCCGCCACACTCGCCGAGCTGGCCAAGAAGCACCACAAGTACTTCGGCTCGGCCACCGACAACCCCGAGTTCACCGACGCCGCCTACCTGAAGATCCTCGGCAGCGAGTTCGGACAGACCACCCCCGGCAACGCCATGAAGTGGTACGCCACCGAACCCCAGCCCGGCGTCTTCGACTTCACCGCCGGCGACGAGGTCATGGCCTTCGCCAAGGACCACCACCAGAAGGTCCGCGGCCACACACTCGTCTGGCACAGCCAGCTCCCCGCCTGGCTCACCGACCGCACCTGGACCGCCGAGGAGCTCCGCCCCGTCCTCAAGCGGCACGTCCAGACCGTGGCACGCCACTACAAGGGCAAGGTCATCCACTGGGACGTCGTCAACGAGGCCTTCAACGAGGACGGCACCTACCGCGAGTCGGTCTTCTACAAGACCCTCGGCCCCGGCTACATCGCCGACGCACTCCGCTGGGCCCACGAGGCCGACCCGCACGCCAAGCTCTACCTGAACGACTACAACGTCGACGGCATCAACGCCAAGAGCGACGCCTACTACAAGCTCATCAAGCAGCTCAAGGCCGACGGCGTCCCGGTCGAGGGCTTCGGCCTCCAGGGCCACCTGGCGCTCCAGTACGGCTTCCCCGCGGGCGTGAAGGAGAACATCCAGCGCTTCGCCGACCTCGGCGTCGACGTCGCCGTCACCGAGCTCGACATCCGGATGCAGCTCCCGGCCACCGCCGAGAAGCTCGCCACCCAGGCCGACTGGTACGCCCAGTACGTCAAGGCCTGTCTGGACGTCAGGCGCTGCGTCGGCGTCACCATCTGGGACTACACGGACAAGTACTCGTGGATCCCCGGGGTCTTCCCCGAGGAGGGTGCCGCGCTGCCCTACGACGAGAACCTCAAGCCCAAGCCCGCCTACCACGCCATCCGGAAGGTGCTGGGCGGATGATCAGGACGGCGATCGTCGGGACGGGCGGGATCGCGGGCATCTGCCACGTCCCCGCCCTCCGGGCCCAGGCGCACCGGGCCGAGATCGTGGCCGCCGTCGACGTGGACGCCGAGCGCGCCGAGGCCTTCGCGGCCGAGCACGGCATCCCCGCCGTCCACACCGACCTGCGCACGATGCTCGACGAGCAGCGCCCGGACGTCGTGCACCTGTGCACGCCGCCGTTCCTCCACGCCGAACAGGCCGTGGCCTGCCTGAACGCGGGCGCGTGGGTCTGGTGCGAGAAGCCGGTGGCGCTGTCCCTCGCCGAGATCGACCGGATCCGAGCCGCCGAGAGCGAGTCCGCCGCCGCGGGAGCCGTGTTCCAGCACCGGTACGGCTCCGGCGCCCGGTACCTGCGCGAGCTGATCGGCGCGGGCAGCCTGGGCCGCCCGCTGGTCGCCCAGTGCGTCACCGCCTGGTACCGCGACGACGCCTACTACGACGTGCCGTGGCGCGGCACCTGGGCGAGCGAGGGCGGCGGCCCGACGCTCGGCCACGGCATCCACCAGATGGACCTGCTGCTGACGGTGCTCGGCCCCTGGGCCGAGGTCCGGGCGATGGCCGGCCGCCTCGAACGGGACGTCCAGACCGAGGACGTGTCCACGGCCCTGGTCCGCTTCGAGAACGGCGCCGTCGCCACCGTCGTCAACAGCGTCCTCTCGCCGCGCGAGGAGAGCTACCTGCGGTTCGACCTCACCGACGCCACGGTCGAACTGCGGCACCTGTACGGCTACTCCAACGCGGACTGGACGTTCACCGCCAGGACGCCCGCCACGAAGTGGGAGCCGCCGGAGGACCTGCCGAGCTCCCACACCGCGCAGCTCGCGGAGTTCCTCGACGGCTACGAGGCCGGGATCCGTCCCGACCTCGGCAGGCCGACCATGGAGCTGGTCACGGCCCTGTACAAGGCCGCGATCACCGGACGGCCGGTCGTGCGCGGGGAGATCGACGCCAGCGACCCGTTCTACGACTCGCTCGACGGGGGACGCCCGGAGGTGTTCCGATGACACTCGAACTGCTGCGGAACGAAGGAGCGCTGACGGTACGGGCCCGGGGAACCGAGCTCTTCCGGTACGTGCACCACCCGGTCATGGACCCGTTCGAGGCACCGAAGCCCTACCTGCATCCGGTGCGCACCCTCGCCGGCCAGGTCGTCACCGGCTACCGGCCGCACGACCACCGCTGGCACAAGGGAATCCAGTTCACCGCCTCCTGGCTGTCGGGCCAGAACTTCTGGGGCGGCGGCACCTACCTCCGCGGCCAGGGCTACGTCGACCTGCCGAACCTCGGCACGATGCGCAGCCTCGGCGTGTCCACCGGCACGGACCACGAACGGGCCGTCGTCACCGAGGACCTCGCCTGGCACACCATGGCGGGGGAGCGCTGGATAGACGAACGCCGGACGCTGACCGCGTGCGACGTCGAGGCCGACTCCTGGACCCTGGAGGTCACCACCGAGCTGACCAACGTCCACGGCACCGACCTGGTCTTCGGCAGCCCCGGCACGCAGGGAAGGGAACTCGCCGGATACTCCGGCCTGTTCTGGCGCGGCCCGCGCGAGTTCACCGGCGGGGACGTCATCGGTCCCGGCATGGGCGAGCAGGGCGACTGGCTGGCCTTCGTCGGCACGCACGACGAGGTCGACCGCTCCTCCACCCTGCTGTTCCTCGACGACCCGGACCACCCGTGCCAGTGGTTCGTCCGCAGCGAGCCCATCCCCGCCGTCAACCCGTCCCTGGCGTTCGAGAAGGAGGTGCCGCTCGCCCCCGGCGACACACTGGCGCGCCGCTACCGGATCGTCGTCGCCGACGGCGCGTGGGACCGCGCGCGCCTGACCCGGTACGTCGAGGAGCACCCGTGGTGACACCGCTCCCCGGCGGTGTCGGAATCTCCGACCTGACCGTGTACGAGTGGGAGGCGGCCGACGGACTCTGCGGCGGCACCCCCCACATGCACCTCGTCTGCTCGGAGGCGTACGTCGTCATCGGCGGCCGGGGCAGCGTGCAGACCCTGACCACCACCGGGTTCGCCGACACGCCGCTGCGGACCGGCGACGTCGTCCGGTTCACCCCCGGCACCATCCACCGCCTCGTCAACGGCGGCGGACTGCGGCTCGTCGTCCTCATGCAGAACAGCGGGCTCCCGGAGGCCGGCGACGCCGTGTTCACCTTCCCCGCGCACGTCCTGGCCGACGCCGACGCCTACCGGGCGGCGGCGGCCCTGACCGGCGATGCCGGCCAGGCGGCGCTCCGCCGCCGGGACCTGGCGCTCGAGGGGTTCCGGACCCTGCGCGACGAAGGGGGGCTGCGGGAGTTCCACGCCGCGGCCCACCTCCTGAAGCGCGAGCTCCTGGACGCGTGGGAGGTCCGCTGGCGTGACGGCGCCCTGGCGGCGGCCGAGGAGACCGGCCGTCAGCTGGAGCGCCTGAAGGCCGGGGACCTCGGGCATCTCGACGACGGCGCCGTGGAGCGGCTGAACCGCCCGGAGGCCCCCCTCTTCGGGATGTGCGGCCTGCTCCACCCGTACACCCTCCCCCTTCACCCCTGACCGCACCCGTACTCGCACCGCACCCGCACCCGTACCCCCCCGAGAAAGAAGTCCGATGAGATTTCGTCATCCACCCCTGGTCCTGAGTCTCGTCCTCGCCGTCCTGTCGTCCCTGCTGCTCGGAGCCTCGCTCCTGACCGCCCCGTCGGCGGCCGCGGCCACCGTCGACACCAACGCCTGGTACGTCCTCGTCAACCGCAACAGCGGCAAGGCCCTGGACGTCTACAACCTGTCGACCAGTGACGGCGCCCGCATCACCCAGTGGACGCGGAACGACCAGAACCAGCAGCAGTGGCAGTTCGTCGCCTCCGGCGACGGCTACTACCGCGTGAAGTCGCGCCACTCCGGCAAGGTCCTGGACGTCCAGAACAGCTCCACCGCCAACGGCGCCGCCATCACCCAGTGGACCGACACCAACGGCACCAACCAGCAGTGGCGCCTCGCCGACAGCGCGGACGGGCACGTCCGCCTCGTCGCCCGCCACAGCGGCAAGGCCCTGGAGGTCCAGGGCGCCTCCACCGCCGACGGCGCGAACATCGTCCAGTACGACGACTGGGGCGGCGCCAACCAGCAGTGGCAGTTCGTCAAGGTCGCCGGCGGCACCACCCCCGGCACCTGCGCCCTCCCCTCGACGTACCGCTGGTCGTCGACGGGCCCCCTCGCGCAGCCCAGGCCGGAATGGGCCTCGCTCAAGGACTTCACCGTCGCCCCCTACAACGGCAAGCACCTCGTCTACGCCACCACGTACGGAGCCGCGGGCACGGGCAAGGGCTGGGGCTCGATGAACTTCACCCCCTTCACCAACTGGTCGGACATGGCCACCACCGGCCAGAACGGCATGACGAACTCCGTCGTCGCCCCCACGCTCTTCTACTTCGCGCCGAAGAACATCTGGGTGCTCGCCTACCAGTGGGGCAGGACCGCCTTCTCCTACCGGACGTCGACCGACCCCTCCAACCCCAACGGCTGGTCGGCCGAGCAGGAGCTCTTCTCCGGAACCATCACCGGCTCCGGCACCGGTCCGATCGACCAGACGCTCATCGCCGACGGCACGAACATGTACCTGTTCTTCGCCGGTGACAACGGCAAGATCTACCGGGCCAGCATGCCGATCGGGAACTTCCCGAGCAGCTTCGGCTCCTCGTACACGACGGTCATGAGCGACACGGAGAAGAACCTCTTCGAGGCGCCCCAGGTCTACAAGGTCAAGGACCAGAACCAGTACCTCATGATCGTCGAGGCCCGTGCCTCGAACGAGCAGCGCTTCTTCCGCTCCTTCACCGCCACCAGCCTGAACGGCACGTGGACGCCCCAGGCCGCCACCGAGACCAACCCCTTCGCGGGCAAGGCCAACAGCGGCGCCACCTGGACCAACGACATCAGCCACGGCGAGCTGATCCGCGCCACCGCCGACCAGACCTTCACGATCGACCCCTGCAACCTGCAGTTCCTCTACCAGGGGCGTGACCCGAACGTCGGCGGCGACTACGGCCTCTGGCCCTACCGCCCGGGCCTGCTGACGCTCCGGCGCTGACGGGGCCACCGCCCCTCGCCGCGTCACACCGCGGCCTCTCCACCGGAGGGGCCGCGGCGTGTGATTCTGGTGCCATGTCGATCATCGCAACCACCGTGGTGCTGCTCATCGCCGCGCTCCACGTCTACATCCTGGTCCTGGAGATGTTCCTCTGGACCGGTCCCCGGGCCCGTGCGGCCTTCGGTACCACCGCCGCCTTCGCCGAGGAGACCAAGGCCCTCGCCGCCAACCAGGGCCTGTACAACGGCTTCCTCGCCGCCGGGCTGGTGTGGGGCGCGGTGGCCGCCGACCCGGTGGGGTTCCAGGCGAAGATCTTCTTCCTCGTCTGCGTGGCCGTGGCGGGCGTCTACGGCGCCGCGACGGCCAGCCGCAAGATCCTCTTCGTCCAGACGGTCCCGGCCCTGATCGGCCTCGCCCTGGTGCTCGCGGCGCACTGACCCGGGCGCCGCACCGTCAGTACGTCACGGTGATCCGCCGCGCCGGGCCGTCCACGACGACGGTTCCGCCGTACGGGATCACCAGCTGAGGGTCCGTGTGACCGAAGTCGACGTCGAAGACCGCCGTCGTCTCCGGCGCGTACGCCGCCAGCGCGCGAAGGACCGCTTCGCGCTGCTCGGCGGCGTACCGGCGTTTGGCCTCCGCCGTGTTCGGCCGCTCGAAGGACCATGCCTTGGCACGGCCCATCAGCAGGGCCGGGAAACGGGCCAGGAGACCGCGTTCGCCCATGTTGCGGAGGATGCGGAAGACCTCCTCGGCCCCCGGCAGCTCCTCCGAGGTCTCCAGGAACAGCACCCCGCCCTCGTAGGCGGCGGGGTCGCGGGCGATCTCGCGGTCGGCCATCAGGAGCCAGGAGAGGATCTCCAGGTTGCCGCCCCAGGCGCGCCCCTCGACCCGGCGGTCCGGCCGGTGCCAGATCCAGCCGCCCGCCGGTTCGGTCTCCGGCGCGCGGTCGAAGGTGGCCGGGTCGGCCCAGTCGCGGTCGGTGTCGCGGTAGTGCGCGGCGGCGCGGAGTTCGTACGGGCCCGAGGTGAACAGGGCCGCGCGGATCGACTCGGCGGTCAGGGGGTCGAGCGCGGCCGGCCGGCCGAGCTCGGTCATCACGCTGCCGCCGTGGTAGGCGACGACACCCAGGTTGTAGAGGAAGGCCAGCAGGTTCGTGTTGTCGCTCCAGCCGAAGAACGGCTTGGGATGGGCACGGATCAGCTTGCGGTCCAGATGCGGCAGCACGGTGATCTGGTCGTCGCCGCCGATGGTGGACAGCACCGCCGTGACGGACGGGTCGGCGAACGCGGCGTGCAGGTCCGCCGCGCGCTCCTCCGGCGTGGAGCCCATGCGGCGGGTCGTCGGATACTCCACCGGCACCAGGCCGAAGTCCTCACGGAGCCGCCTGAGCCCCAGCTCGTAGGGGAGCGGGAAGAGACCGGGCAGCCCGGAGGACGGGGACAGGACCGCCACGCGGTCGCCGGGCGAGGGCTTCGGAGGATACGTGGGCGCGGTCATGACAGGGAGCCTACGGGATCGCGAACCGACGGCGGACGAGGCCGGTCGGGCCGGTTGCCCGCCCGGCGCGGGGTCGCCGCCGGGCGGCCCGGGCCCCGCGGGTAACCTCCGCCCAGACTGCCCGGGCGGAGTGACCGCCGGACGCGCGCGGAAGGACCCGACCCTGAACACCGAGCTCGCGGAGGCGCTGTCCGCGGCCCTCCTCATCCTCGTCCTCGCCTGCGCGGTCGCCCGGCCCTTCGGATGGCCCGAGGCCGTGGTCGCCGTACCGGCCGCCGGCGTGGTCGTCGCCACCGGGGCGATCCCGCTGGGCGACGCGATGGAGGAGGCCGAGCGGCTGGGGCCCGTCATCGGCTTCCTCGCCGCCGTCCTCGTCCTCGCCCAGCTCTGCGACGACGAAGGACTCTTCCGCGCGTGCGGCGCCTGGATGGCCCGGACGGCGGCCAACCGGCCGCGACGCCTCCTCGGGCAGGTGTTCCTGGCCGCGTCGGCGATCACCGCCGTCCTCAGCCTGGACGCCACGGTCGTGCTGCTCACGCCCGTCGTCTTCGCCACCGCCGCCCGGATCGGCGCCCGCCCCAAGCCCCACGTCTACGCCTGCACGCACCTGTCGAACACGGCCTCCCTCCTCCTCCCGGTCTCGAACCTCACCAACCTCCTCGCCTTCGCGGCGAGCGGCCTGAGCTTCACCCGGTTCGCCGCGCTCATGGCGCTGCCCTGGCTGGTCGCGATCGGCGTGGAGTACGCGGTCTTCCGCCGCTTCTTCGCGACCGACCTGGACGCCGGGGCGCAGGAGCCCGCCGTCACCGAGCCGCCCCGGCCGCCGATGTTCGCGCTCGTCACCGTGGGGTGCACGCTCGTCGGCTTCGTCGTGACCTCGGCGGTCGGGACCGACCCCGCGTGGGCGGCGCTCGCCGGTGCCCTCGCCCTCGCCGTACGCGCCCTGATCCGGCGCCGCACCACCCCGCGGGCCCTGCTCCGCGCCACCTCCGTGCCCTTCCTCGCCTTCGTCCTCGCCCTCGGCATCGTCGTCCGCGCGGTCGTCGACAACGGGCTCGACGAGGTCCTCGCGCGGGTCATCCCCGACGGCGCGGGCTTCCCCGAGCTGCTGGCCCTCGCCGTGCTCGCCGCCGTCCTCGCGAACGTCATCAACAACCTCCCCGCCGTCCTCGTGCTGCTCCCGCTGACCGCGCCGTCCGGCCCCGGCGCCGTCCTCGCCGTGCTCCTCGGGGTCAACATCGGGCCCAACCTCACGTACGCCGGATCCCTGGCCACGCTGCTGTGGCGGCGTATCGTCCATGCCCACGACGGTGAGGTGGAACTCCGGGAGTTCACCCGGCTCGGCGTCCTCACGGTCCCGGCGGCGCTCGTCGCCTCGGTGTCGGCGCTGTGGCTCTCGCTCACCGCGATCGGAGGAGGCTGACACCATGCCCGTGGTCGTGTGGATCGCCGAGGGCACCTGGCCCGCGTGCGTGGACGCCGCCCGCGCCCACACACCCGACGGGGCCGAGACCGTCCTGCTCCACGTCACCGCCCCCGACGTCCCGGGCGCCGCGCACGGGGCCTTCGCCGGGCTCCTCGGCCGCGGCCACCCCGAGCGCGACCCCGGCACACGCCTGGAACACCTCGCCTCCGACTCCGCGCACGCGCTGCTCCGGGCCGCAGCCGACCGCCTCGGCCGCCCCTGTACGGCGACCGCGCGCACCGGGCGGACCGAGCACGAGGTCCTCGCCGAGGCGGGGGCCGCCGACCTGCTGATCCTGGCCCGCGACGGCGACCGGACGCACGCCGGCCCGCACAGCCTCGGCCCCGCCGGCCGCTTCGTCGTCGACCACGCCCCCTGCCCGGTCCTCCTCGTCTGGCCGGAGCCGCCCGCCGGATGACCGGTGGGGACCGGATCACCCCGGCCGGCCCCGGTCCACGGCCCGCCACGTCCCGTCCGCCGGGTCCCACCGCACGAGGCCCCGGCGGGCGAAGGCCCGCAGCCAGCCCTCCATCGGCCAGCGGCCCCACCGCCGGTGGAAGAGGGCGCCGTTGCGGAGGATGTCGTCGAGGTGCCCGACGGGCGGGTCCTCGACGGGGTGGTACTGGTGATGCGCGGGCGCCCCGCCCAGCCAGCACAGCTCCACCCCGGCCCGGCGCGCGAGGAGGCCGAAGTCGGTGTCCTCGCCGCCGTATCCGGTGTACTCCTCGCAGAACCCGCCGATCGCCCGCCAGGTCGCGGCCGTCAGCGCGAACGACAGCGACCAGAACAGGTCCGGGTCGCCGCCGCCGATGACCTCGTCCTCCCGGGGAACGGGCCTGGCCGGGTGCGGCGCGGCCAGGTCGGTGAGCCGCTCCAGGGCGTAGCCCCCCGGCGGCGGGGGCGGCAGATAGGCGACCGTCCCGCACAACAGCACGCCGTCGCGGGCCGCTTCCCCGTACCGCGCGACGGTGGCGGGACCGGGCACGCAGTCGACGTCCAGGAAGACCAGGACGTCGGCGCCGAGTTCGACGGCCTTCCCGGCCCCGGCGTTGCGCGCCGCCGCGAGCGGCAACCGCCCCGGGACGGTCACCGGCACATGCACGACCCGCGCGGGCGGCACCCGCCGAGCCGCCTCCCGCCCGGCGACCGGGTCGCCCATGGCGACCACGACGTACGGATCGGGCCACCGGCTCCCGCGCGCGAGCCCGCGCTGCTGGAGCGCCAGGTGACCGAGGCGCCCGGCGACGGGGGTGACGACGGCGACCCGGCCGGTCCGCGGCCGGCCGTCCGGC
The DNA here is from genome assembly GCF_040641575.1 of Streptomyces sp. NPDC020807. Taxonomy (NCBI): domain Bacteria; kingdom Bacillati; phylum Actinomycetota; class Actinomycetes; order Kitasatosporales; family Streptomycetaceae; genus Streptomyces; species Streptomyces sp. NPDC020807. The sequence continues at coordinate 436,123 of NZ_JBFADU010000005.1, read as the reverse complement.
GGCGTCACTCGTTCCACGGCGCGCCCGCGAGGCCGTCCAGGGCCCGTGCCGCCCGGCTCGCCCCGTCGCCCGGCGCCCACCGCGACCAGCCCGAGCCGTCGAGGGCCGCCGCCTCCGCGAGCAGCGACGGCCACTGGTGGGGTTCCGGCCACCGCTCCCGTACGACGGCGAGACCCGCCCGCCGCAGGGCGCGACCGGTGGCGAGCTGCTCGCCGAACGGGCGTTCCTGGGGCAGGACGACGGCGGGCCTGCGGGCCGCGGCGCACTCGGCGACCGCGTTCTGCCCACCGTGCGTGACGACCACGTCGGCCGCGCAGAGCCGGGGCCAGGGGTCCCCCGACCAGGCGCCGAGCGGCCCGCCGAGGAAGTCCCACCGCCACTGCGGTGTCGCGTCCCGGGCCGCGCTCACCTGCTCGGCCGTGACCCCGTCGCCGCCCGCGCCGAGCATGAGGACGACCTGCCGGGTCCCGTCCCGCCGGGCGGTGGGGCAGGCGCGGCCGTCGGAGCGCGAGAACGCGGAGGCGTACACGGTCTTCTCGTACCAGTGCGGCGGCCAGCCGGGCTCCGGCACCGAGGCCGGCCACGGCGCGAGCAGCCGGAGCGCGAGGTCGTACCCGAGCCGGTGGGCGTCGTCGAGGCGTTCGCCGCGCATGGCGACCGTCACGACGGGCACGCCGAGGAGCCGGGCCAGGCAGGCGACCTCGACGGACACGTCGCTGACGACGAGCGCCGGACGGGCCGCGCCGATCCAGTCGGAGAGCTTGCCCATGCGGCGGGCGTAGCCGTCGTGGTGCAGCGGCGCCCAGTGCAGCCGACCCTGGGCGCGGGTGTCCACGGCCGATACGGCGGTGTCCAGCGGGAGGCGGAGCCACGGACCCGGCCAGTCCGGCGGCGGGTCGAGACTGGACAGGCCGGTGACCGGGGTGCGGGCCTTCCGGGCGATGCACAGGGCGCGGTGGAGATGGCCGAGGCCCTGGTGGTGGATGTAGTAGCCGATCACGACAGCAGCTCCTCGTAGAGCGATTCGTAACGGTCCGTCATGCGGCCGAGTGAGCAGAACGCCTCGGCGCGCGCCCGGCAACCGGCCCGGCTGAGCCCCCGCGCCCGCCACACCACCGACGCGAGCGCGTCGACGTCGGCGTACGGGACGAGACGGCCGCACTCCGGGGTGAGGATCTCGCCGAGGGCGCCCCGGTCGAAGCCGCAGACGGGGGTCCCGCAGGCCAGGGACTCGGCGACGACGAGCCCGTACGGCTCGTCCCAGCAGGGCGTGACCAGCGTGGCCGACGCGCCGCCGACGAGCCGGGCGAGCTCCGCACGGGCCAGGTGGCCGACGTACCGGACGGGACCGCCGAGCCGCGGCGCCACGCGGGTACGGAAGTACTCCTCGTCCACGACGGGCCCCGCGAGCGTCAGCGGCAGGCCGGCGGCGCGGGCGGCCGCGACGGCGAGGTGCGCCCCCTTCTCGGGGACCAGCCGCCCCGACCACACCAGCCCCCCCCACCCCCTGGCCCGACCGGCCACCGTCGCAGGTCGATCCCGTTGTGGACGACGCGGGCCGCGCGGACCAGGGGCTGCCAGGAGCGGGCCGTGTGGCCGCTGACCGCCGTGAACGTGCAGGTGTGGGGCGTACCGGTCTGGATCGCCGACTCCAGCCACGGGGTCGGCGGCGTGTGCAGGGTGGTCACGACCGGGAAGGGCACCGCCGGGGCCATCGCCACCGGCAGGTAGTGGAGGCTGTTGTTGTGCGCGAGGTCGTACGCGTGCGGGCCGTCGCCCCGCGCGAGGTCGAGCATCAGCCGCAGGTACGCGTGGTGCTCGTGCAGTACCGCCGGATCCGTCATGCTGATGTCCGCCCGGGCCGCCGCGCTCAACCGGGGCGTGTGCACGGTCAGTTCGCGGACGCCGAGCGCCGGGTCGGAGCCGAGCGCCGCGAACAGCGAGACCCGGTGGCCCCGCGCCCGCAGCGCCGAGGCGAGCGACCACGTGTGCGCTTCGAGACCTCCCGCGAACGGTTCCCGGATCGGGAACCGGGCCGAGGCGATCAGGGCGATGCGCAGGGACCGGCTCACGACAGACAGCGTTCGTACAGGACGCGGTGGGCGGCGGCGAGCGCCGCGCGCTCCCCGAGCCGCGCGCCCGCGTGCGCCCGCGGCGCCGGACGCCGCTCGTAGGCGTCCCGCACCGCCCGGTCCAGCGATGCCGCGTCGAGGCCGTCGGGCGACAGCCGGAAGAGGTGGCAGGGCCGCTGCTGCGGGTAGTAGCCGCAGTCCGACACGGCCACGGCGGTGCCGAGGTCGTGACAGGCCTCCAGCCAGCCCGAGTGGGTGCCGAAGGTGTACGGCGGCACGGACAGGTCGAGCGAGCGGAGGTACGCCCACAGGGCGTCGTCGTCGAAGTAGTCGTGCACGCGCAGATCGAGCAGCCCGTCCCGGGCGAGCGCGTCGAGGCCGGCCACGAGTTCGGGGGAGTAGGCGTGGGCGGCGGGGTCGCGGGTGTCGTGGTGCATGTCGACGCGCAGCCGGGCGCCGCGGAGACCGGCGGTGATGGCGGCGAGGGCCCGTGCGACGTCCAGGGGCGCCATGTTCGGCCGCACGCTCTTCGCGTGCAGGCCGATGACGAAGTCGGTGTGCTGGTCGCGCGGGCGGGAGAGTTCCGGCTCGTCCACGACGTGCGGGTGGGGCAGCACGTGCGGCAGGCGGCCCCAGCGGGCCGCGATCTCGGTCGCCGCGCCCTGCGTGAGGGTGATCAGGCAGTCGGCGGCCGGGATCAGGACGTCGAGCGCGGCGTCATGGGCGCGCCGGTCGCGGTGGTGGGGGTTGCGCAGGTCGTGGACCGTCTGTACCAGCGGCTTGCCGTGCTCCCGCAGGGCGTCGACGAGAGCGGCGAGTTGGGCCGGGCTCTGGGCGTCGAAGCCGAAGTGCAGGTGGTACACGTCGAAGGTCTCGTGGTGGGCGCGGACCCAGCCGGGGTCCAGCATCACCGGCGGCCACCAGCGTTCCGAGGTGCTGGGCGCGCCGTTCGGGCGGGGGTCGGGGAGCAGACGCACCCCGTCGGAACCGTCCGCCGCGTGGATGTGGCGCACGTAGACGTGGCCGGCCGGGACGGAGGCGACCCGGATCGTGCCGGGCCGCGGGCGCTGGTCGGTTCGCGGGCTCGCCGTGGTGGTCATCGTGGGGCCCGTAGTCCTCGCCCCGGCAGATGTTCCACTCCGCCCCGGTGGCGGTCTCCTCCTCGGGATCGCCGTTGCGGGCCTGTCGCACGATCGCCGGTCGGCAGGTCCGGACGCGGTCGTCCGGCGCCGTCCGGACGCCGATGGCCTGGTCGGGCGCGGTTTCCGTACGAGATTCCATGATCAACATCGCCTTGGGGGATCGGGCGGAGTGGCTGTGGGAGCGCGTACCCGGTGCGCCGGAACGCAGGCGGCGTGACGGTCACCGGAGCCGGAGCACGACCCCGCTGCGCGGCAGCGTCGGCACGTGGGACAGCGGAATCGACAGGTCCTGCTCCGGCACGGCGTACGTCAGGGCCGCGAGCTCCGAGGCGAGGGCCGCGAGGACGGTGACGGTGACGTCCTCGCCGGGGCAGCGGTGCCCGCGCGCCGGGTCGCCGCCGCCCTGGGGGACCAGGTCTCCGAGCCCGCCGGGGCCGGTGAATCGCAGGGGATCGAAGCGGTAGGGGTCGCCCCACAGGGCGGGGTCGTGGTCCTGGCCGTACAGGTCGAGGATCACCAGCCCGTCCTTCGGCACGCGCTCCCCGCGCCAGGTCAGGTCCCGCGCCGCGAGCCCCGCCACGAACGGCGCGAAGGGGTAGAAGCGGCGCACCTCGTGGGCGAAGGCCACGGCGTACGACCCGTCGGCGTCCGCGCTGAGCCGCTCGCGCTGCTCGGGCCACCGGTGCATCGCGTGGGCGGCGAACGCGACGAACCAGGCGATGGCGACGGTGGGCCGCACGACGTTGAGCAGTTCCACCGCGGCGGTACGGGGGTCCAGGAGGTCCCCGCCGAGGTCGCGGTGCCGGACGACGGCCCCCAGGGCCGTACCGGAGGAGTCCTCCTCCCGCGCCCGGCGCACGTCCTCGACCAGGCCGGCGAGGGCCCACTCCTGGCGGCCGCGGGCGCGCCGGGCGCGCAGGTGACGCGGGCCGGGCGTGGCGAACCCGTCGACCATGCGGACGCAGTCGTGACCCAGCGCCAGGGTCGCCCGGTCCGACAGCGGCAGGCCGGCCCAGTCGCGTACGGCCAGGGCGAGGACGTCGGCGGTCGCGCCGAACAGGACGACGTCGTCCCGCCCCCGCCCCCGGCCCGCCGCCGTCTCGCGCCAGCGCCGTACGACGTGCCCGCGCAGGGCCGCGACGCCGGCGCCGTCCGTGAGGAGGGCCGTGAAGAGGGCCTTGCGGACCCGGTGCGCCTCGCCGTCGAGGGTGTGGACGGCGCCGCGTCCGAAGAGGGTGTCGAGGACGGGGCCGGGGAGGGCGTCGGTGCGGACGACGTGCCGCTCGTCGTAGAAGAAGCCGACCGCGTCCGGCCCCCGCATCGCGAGGGCGGGCCGCCCCAGGAGCCGGGTGCGGACCGCGCTGTCGTCAGGGGCCCGGCGCATCAGGTCGGGCAGCCAGGCGTAGCCGTGGGTGAGCAGCCCGAGGGTGCCGTCGTGCCAGGGGGCGGGGGATCTCCGGGAGGACATGTGGCGCGCGTACCCGGGTAGCCGCACTCCAGTCGTGAGAGGTGAGGCGAATGGAGAGAGAGGCCGCCGTCCATGAGGCCGGGCAGGGGTACGACGCGAGCCCCTTCCTCCCGACGGCCCGTGCCGGGCTTCCCGGACTGCGCCGGGCCGCCGCCGACTGCCGGGGCTGCCCGCTCTTCCTCGACGCCACCCGGACCGTGTTCGGCGAGGGCCCGGCGCACGCGCGGCTCATGCTCGTCGGGGAGCAGCCCGGTGACCAGGAGGACCGGCGCGGGGAGCCGTTCGTGGGCCCGGCCGGGCGGCTGCTGCGCGAGGCACTCGACGAGGCCGGGCTCGGCGACGAGGAGGCGTACGTGACGAACGCCGTCAAGCACTTCAAGTTCACGCTCGCCCCGCGCGGCAAGCGGCGCGTCCACAAGGCGCCGAGCCTGCGCGAGATGACCGCGTGCCGCCCGTGGCTCGTCAGGGAGCTCCGCCTCGTGGACCCCGATGTCCTGGTGGTCCTGGGCGGCACGGCGGGCAGGGCCTTGCTCGGGTCCTCGTTCCGCGTGGGCGAGCGGCGCGGCGTCCTGCTGCCCATGCCCCGGCTGCACGGGGCGGACGGAGGCGCGGAAGGCGAAGCGGGGGCAGGGGCGGACGGCGGGACGGGCCGCGGGACGGAGCGGGGCAGGGACCCCGGGGCCGATCCGACCGGTCAGCTCCTCGCCACCGTCCACCCGTCCGCCGTCCTGCGCGCCGACGACCGGAAGGCCGCCTACGCCGGCCTGGTCGCGGACCTCTCCGTGGCCGCCACGGTGCTGACCTGATCCCCGGCGTTCCCTCCGCCCGCCTCCGCGTCCGGCCGCGACGGGTTCCAGAGCCGGTCGGCCTCACCGCGCGCCAGGTGCTCCTCGTAGATCCGGACCTTGTAGCGCATGACCTCCAGCGTGTCCTGGAGCTCGCGTATCTGCGACTCCACACGGCTCTCGTGGCGGCGGAGCAGGTCGAGGCGGTCGCGCTCGTTCCCCGGGCCCTGCCGGACCAGGTCGATGTACTCGCGGATCATCGCCAGCGGCATCCCGGAGGCGCGCAGCTTCGTGCAGATCGCGAGCCACGCGAGGTCCTCCTCGTGGTAGATCCGGCGGCCGTTGGACAGACGGCGCACGGGATTGGCGAAGAGGCCCTCCCGCTCGTAGAACCGCAGCGCGTGCACGCTCAGCCCGCTGCGCTCCGCCACCTCGCCGATGCTCAGGTCCATGCCCGTCCTCCTCTGTTGATCTAGACCCGACTCTAGGTTCTACGGTCGTTCCGACGGCCCGTCCGGGCTCTGTGAACAGGGGAGAACATGAGCGTTTGGTTTGTCACCGGGGCATCGCGCGGACTCGGCGCGGAGATCACGCGGGAGGCCCTCGACCGCGGGCACAGCGTCATCGCGACGGCCCGGGACGCGGCGGCCGTCCTGAAGGCGTACCCGCAGGCACCGGACCGGCTGCTCGCGGTCGGCGCGGACGTGACCGCACCCGAGCAGCTGGCGGCGGCGGTCGAGGCCGGGCTCGCGGCCTTCGGCCGGATCGACGTCGTCGTGAACAACGCCGGTTACGGCCTCGTCGGCGCCGTCGAGGAGGTCTCCGACCAGGCGGCCCGCGACCTGTTCGACGTCAACGTCTTCGGCGTGCTCAACACCCTGCGCGCCACCCTGCCGACCCTCCGGGCCCAGCGGTCGGGACACGTCCTGAACATCGGCTCCGTGGGCGGCTTCGCCACCGCTCCCGCCGTGGGCCTGTACGGCGCCTCGAAGTTCGCGGTAGAGGGCATCACCGAGGCCCTGCACGGCGAACTCGCCCCCGTCGGCGTCCGCGTCACGATCGTCGAACCCGGCGGTTTCCGGACCGACTTCCTCTCCGGTACGAGCATGCGCGTCGAACCGGCCTCCATCCCCGACTACGAGGCCGGGGCGGGCCCGGTCCGCGCGGCCCTGGCCGGCAACGACGGCCGGCAGCCCGGCGACCCCGCGAAGGCCGCCAAGGCCGTCGTCGACGTCACCGAGGCCGCCGAACCGCCGCTCCGCCTCCAGCTGGGCGCGGACGCCGTCGACCGGGTCGAGGCCAAGCTCGACCTGGTCCGGCGCGAACTGGACCAGTGGCGGGACGTGGCCCTCTCCACCGGCATCTGACGCCCGCCCCCACGCCTCCCTCCCCAGGCCCCACCAGGCGACCCGCGACCCGCGACCCAGGGGCCGCGATCCGCGGGCCGCGAACGGTCAGCGGTCCCGGGACAGTTCGAGCAGCTCCGCGAAGGTCCCGCCGCCGTGGGCGAGGTCGTCGTACCTGCCCTGCTCGGTGATCCGGCCCTGCTCCATCACGACGATGTGGTCGGCGATCCTGGTGTTCTCCAGGCAGTGGGTGACGACGATCGTGATCCGGTCGGCGGCGATGGCCTTGATCCGCTCGAAGATCCGGTGCTCCCCGCGCGGGTCCATCTGCGAGGTGGGCTCGTCGAGGATGAGGAGCCCGGGGCGCCGGTTCAGCGCCCTGGAGCACGCGATGCGCTGCCACTGGCCGCCGGAGAGCTCCGTACCGCCGAAGACGTCCCGGGCGAGCAGGGTGTCGAGCCCCGCCGGCAGCTCCTCGACGGTGTCGCGCATGCCGACCGCCGTGACGGCCTCCCAGACGGGGGCGTCGTGCACGGTGTGCGGCTGGCCGAGCGTCACGTTCTCCCGGACGCGGAGCGGCCATTGGGCGAAGATCTGCGGCACCAGACCGGTGTGCGCCCACACCGAGGCGGGGTCGACCTCGGCGAGGTCGGTGCCGTTCCAGGCGACCGTCCCCTTGTCGGGGAGGTAGATCCCGGTCAGGAGACGGGTCAGGGTCGACTTCCCGGAGCCGTTGGCGCCGACGATCGCGAGGATCTGGCCGCGCCGCAGGCTCAGGGAGACCCCGTTCACCGCGGGCCCGTCCTTGCCCGGGTACCGGTAGACGACCTCGTCGAGCCGGATCTCGTCGACCGGCCCGGTGAGCCGGTGGACGCCGCGCCGGGGCGCGCGGGCGGCGGCGTCGTCGAGGAACGCCTGCATGTCGCCCAGGTACAGGCTGGTGTGGAAGACCGCCGCGCCGTTGACGACGACCTGGGAGAGCGCGGCGAGGGTGGTCTGCACGGCGATGACGGCCGTCGCGGCGACCGCGAGGGCGATCCGCCCGGACATCGCGAGCCACGCGAGCGCGCCCCACGTCACGAGGAGGAAGACACCCCCGGCGAGGGCGGACAGCAGGGCGATCGACAGGGTCCGGGGCGCGGCGGCCAGGGTGCGCCGGTCGCACCGGTCGGACAGCGCCCGGTACCAGTACACGAGGTAGTCGGTCATCGAGTTCGCACGGACCTCGTCGCTGTACTTCGACTCGGTCGCCCACCAGCGCATCATGCCGCGCACGTTGCGGTCGGCGATGTTGCCGTAGTGGATCTCGTAGTCGACCCGCGCGCTCAGGACGGCACCGACCGCCGCCGGGAGGACGGCGAGCAGGAGCAGCGGCAGCATCAGCGGGTTGAGGACGGACAGGACGCCCCCGGCGGTGACCATGCGGATCACCGCCGACACGAACCGCTGGGCGTCGGTCACCATGACGTGGGTGCGCAGCACCCCCATCTCGGCCGCCTCGCGCCGGTCGGAGAACCCGTCCTCCGCGTACGCGACGGCCTCGACCCGGCACACGGCCAGCTCTCTGGAGGGGGCGCCCCCTGGGAATCGGAGGGGTCGCTGGGTGGTGACACCTCATTCTTTGATCAAGATCCACATGCTGGGAAGGTTTCCCAGGCGTCCGTCATGCGACTGCAAGACGCCCGTCACAATCGGCCGTCACGACGCTCTCGCGACCGGCCGCCGGGTCAGCCGATCCGCTCGGCGAGGGCGACGATGATCCCGGAGGGCCCGCGCAGGTAGCAGAGCCGGTAGACGTCCTCGTACCGCGCGACCTCGCCGAGCAGTTCGGCGCCGTGCGGGCGGAGCCGGGCCAGGGTGTCGTCGAGGTCGTCGACGGCGTACATCACGCGGTGCAGCCCCACCGTGTGGGGCGGCGGCGGGTCGAGCGCCCCGTCGCCGACCGGGGCGGGGGAGTCGTAGCGGGCGAGCTCCAGCCTCCCGTGCCCGTCGGGCGTCCGCATCATCGCGATCTCGCTGCGGACACCGTCCAGCCCGACGGTCAGGTCCGCGAACAGCCCCTGGATCGGGGTCCGGCCCTCCAGTTCGAGACCGAGCGCGGTGAAGAACGCGACGGCGGCGTCCAGGTCCTCGACGACGATGCCGACGTTGTCCATGCGCTGTACCGCCATGAGGCACTCCTTCCGTGTGGCACGACCCCCGTGGACCACCGGTATACCGATCGCGGACCCGATCGCCCGGACGCGACACCCGTGGAGCCGGGTGCGATCATGATCGGCCGGTCGGTGCCCCGACCCGTACCCAGCGCACGAAGGACGACCAGTGCCCCAGCATGAGCAGGCCATGCGCCGCCACTTCCACGAGGCCGCGGCACGGCGCGGATTCTCGATCGCCCCGGAGCAGGAGGCGGCGGTCGCTCGGCTGTCCCGGCTCGCCTCCGAACTCGCCCGCCCCGCCTGGACGTTCCCCCGCCCGCCGCGCGACCTGTACGTCTGGGGCCCGGTGGGCCGGGGCAAGAGCTGGCTCGTCGACACCTTCTACGAAGGGCTGCCGGGCGACCGCAAACGGCGCCTGCACTTCCACGACTTCTTCCGGCGGCTGCACGACGGCGTGAGCAGGCCGGGCTCCCGCCACGACGGTCAGAGCGCCGTCGACAGCGCGCTCGACGAGCTCGTCGGGGACAGCAAGGTCCTCGTCTTCGACGAGTTCCACGCGCACGACGCGGGCGACGCGATGCTCATCGCCCGGCTCTTCCGGACGCTCCTCGACCGCCGGACCACCCTCGTCACCACCTCCAACTACCCGCCCGCGGGACTCGTGCCCGACCCCCTCCACCACCATCTCTTCGAGCCGACCATCGCGCTCATAGAGGAGCGGATGGACGTCCTGGACGTCTCGGGACCGGTGGACTTCCGCCGCGTCGCGCACCCGGGTGCGCTCGACGGAGGCCGTCGGTTCGCGACCGGGCTGCGCGTGCCCGCGGGCGACCCGGGCCTGGAGTCCGCGGGCCTGACCTCCCCGGCTCCGGACGAGGCCACCTCCGTCCGCGCCCACCTGCGTGACCTGCCGGCCCGCGCGGTCCGCGGCGACCTCGTGTGGCTCGCCTTCGGCGCGCTGTGCGAGACCACGACGGCGGTCCCCGACTACCTGGCCCTCGCCGAACGGTTCGGCACCCTCGTCCTGGACGGCGTCCCCCCGCTGGCCGAGGCGAGCGCCGACGGCCGGCAGCGCTTCGCGAACCTCGTCGACGTCGCCTGCGACCGGGACGTCCGGCTGATCCTCGTCGGCGCCGACCCGCTGGCCACCCTCACCGATGCCCGGGCGGCCACCCGGGACCTGGACCGCACGGCGAGCCGCCTCGCGATGCTCGGCGGCCCGGCCCGGGGGACGGGCGCTCCCCAGGACGTCTGCCCCGCCTCTCGCGTCACCCGAGCGGGGTGCCCGACGGCAGCCCCAACTCCCCTGCCAGGCGCGCCCGGTGCCAGTGGGGTGCGCCGAAGAGCTGGGACGAGCCGTGGGCGCGCTTGAAGTAGCGGTGGGCGTCGTGCTCCCAGGTGATGCCGATGCCGCCGTGCAGCTGGATCATCTCCCCCGCCACCGTCGAGAACGCCTCCGAGCACGCCGACTTGGCCGCGGCGGCCAGACGCGTGAACCCGGCCGCCTCCGCGCGGTGTTCGTCGGCCGCGAAGGCCGCTCCGAGCGCGGCCGAGCGGGCCGACTCGACCAGGACGTACGCGTCCGCGAGCCGGTGCTTCACCGCCTGGAAGGAGCCGATGGCGCGGCCGAACTGGACCCGTTCCCGCGCGTAGTCGAGCGTGATCTCCAGGCAGCGCGCCGCCGCGCCGACCTGTTCGGCGGCGAGGGCCGTGCAGGCGAGGTCCAGGACCTCCGCCAGCACCCTGTCGCCCGCGCCCCCGGCCCCGATCAGGCGGGCCTCGGCGCCGTCGAGCACCACGCGCGCCTGGGCGCGGGTCGCGTCCATCGTGACGAGCGGCTCGCGCGCCACTCCCGGCCCGTCCACCGCGACCTCGAACAGCGAGACGCCCTCGGGCGCACGGGCGGCGACGACCAGGACGTGCGCCTCCGCGCCGCCGAGGACGTGCTCCTTCACACCGCTGATCCGCCACGTGCCGTCGGGGGCCGCCGTGGCCCCGGCCCGTACGGCCGAGGGGTCCCAGCCCTCGCCCTCGGCCCACGCGAGCGCCCCCACCGCGTCGCCCGCGGCGAGTCCCGGCAGCAGGCGCGCGCAGGCCTCCCCGTCGCCGGAGCCGAGCAGCGCCGCCACGGTGAGGACGGCGGAGCCGAGGTACGGGACGGGGCTCAGCTCCCGGCCCAGCTCCTCCATCACCACGCCGACCTCGCGGGCCCCGTACCCGGCGCCGCCGAACTCCTCCGGGACCGCGAGACCGGCGACGCCGATCTGGCCGGTGAGCGGCCCCCAGGCCGCGTCGCCGGGGTGGCGCGCGAGGACCGCCCGAACGGCGGACCGCAGCTCCTCCTGTTCCTCCGTGGGCCTCATGCCCCGACTCCTTCCGCGAGGACCCGGGCCCGGCAGGCCGCGGGGGTGCCCCAGGCGTCGCGGAGCGGCCGCGCCTTGCGGATCCACAGGGCGAGGTCGAGCTCTTCGGTGTAGCCGATGGCGCCGTGGAGCTGGAGGGCGGTGCGGGCGGCCGCGTACGCGGCCTCACCGGCCGTCACCTTCGCCGCCGCAACCTCGGCGGGGGCGTGGTCCGCCCCCTCGGCCAGGGCCAGCGCGGCGGACCAGAGCAGCGGCCGGGCGAACTCCAGGGCGACGAGCGTGTCGGCCAGGCGGTGCTTCACCGCCTGGAAGGAGCCGATCGGCGCGCCGAACTGACGCCGCTGGCCGACGTAGGCGACGGTCCGGTCGAGGAGCGCGAAGCCGAGGCCGAGGCTCTGGGCCGCGGTGCCGAGGGCGGCGACCTCGGCGGCGTACGCGGTCGCGGCGGCCACGGCCGGCCCCTGCGCGAGAACGGTCCCGTCGAGCGGGCGCGCGAGGCGGCGCGCCGGGTCGGCCGAGGGCTGGACGGGTCCGGTGCCCGCCGTGAGGCGCACCGTGTCGCCCTCGACGAGGAGCACGGCGTCGGCCGCGTCGGCGTCGAGCGCGTACGGTCCGCCGACGGCCGGCACGCAGAGCGAGACGAGGGCCTCGCCGCTCGCGATCCGGGGCAGCCACCCCGCCGCCCCGTCCCCGAGAAGATCCCCGAGGCGGTCGAGGAGGGCCGCGGCCGCGACCGTCTCCACCACCGGACCGGGCACCGCGTGCCGCCCCAACTCGGTGAAGGCAACGGCCAGTTCGACCGGAAGCGGACCGAGGCCCTCGTGCCGTTCCGGTACGGCGAGCGCGAAGACCCCCGCGTCCGCGAGCCGCGACCACAGCGCGCGTCCGGGCTTCGTGTCCCCGGCCGCCCAGGCCCGCACCGCCCCCGGGGTGTCCGCCGCCGTGAGCATGGCGTCGAGGGAGCGGGCGAACTCCCGCTGCTCGTCGTCGAGGAGGAACCGCATCACCGGCGTCCCTTCGGGAGGCCGAGCAGGCGCTCGGCGATGATGTCGCGCTGGATCTCGTTGGTGCCCGCGTAGATGGGGCCGGCGAGCGAGAACGTGTGACCCTCGGCCCAACCGCCGTACGCGGGCGCGTCGTCGGCCTCGTCGGAGAGCTCGCCGTACGGCCCTAGGAGGTCGAGGGCGGTCTCGTGGAGGGCGATGTCGAGCTCGGACCAGTACACCTTGTTGAGACTGGACTCCGCGCCGATCGTTTCCCCTGCGGCGACCCTTGAGGCGTTGGCGAAGGTGAACAGCCGGTAGGCGCGCGCCCCGATCACGGCGTCGGCGACGCGGTCCCGCAGCGCCGTGTCCGCGGGGTCGGCGGTCTCCCGCCAGAGGGCTGTGAGGCGTTCGGCGGCGGCGGTGAACCGGCCGGGGCTGCGCAGCGTGAGGCCGCGCTCGTTCCCGGTGGTGCTCATCGCGACCCGCCAGCCCTGTCCGGGCGTACCGATCACGTCTTCGTCGGGCACGAAGACGTCGTCGAGGAACAGCTCGGCGAAGGCGGGCTTTCCGTCGAGCCGCCCGATGGGCCGTACGGTCACGCCGTCGGCGTCCAGCGGGAACATCAGGTACGTCAGGCCCTGGTGCGGCTTGGCGGTGTCGGGCTCGCTGCGGAACGGGCCGAAGGCGCGGTCGGCGAAGGCCGCGCGCGAGGACCAGGTCTTCTGGCCGTTCAGCAGCCACCCCCCCTCGGTCCGGCGGGCGGTGGAGCGCAACGAGGCGAGGTCGGAGCCGGACTCCGGCTCGGACCAGGCCTGCGCCCAGATGACCTCGCCGTTCGCCATGGAGGGCAGGATCCGGGCCCGCTGCTCCGCCGTGCCGTGCTCGAAGAGGGTGGGGGCCAGCAGGTTGATGCCGTTCTGGCTGACCCGGCCGGGCGCGCCGGCCGCGTAGTACTCCTCCTCGAAGACCAGCCACGCGAGGAGCGAGGCGTCCCGGCCGCCGTACTCCTCGGGCCAGGAGACGACCGACCAGCGGTCGGCGGAGAGCGTCCGCTCCCACCGGCGGTGGGCGGCGAAGCCCTCCTCCGTCTCCAGGGAGGGGAGGGGGGTGGTGGGCACGTGGGCGGCGAGCCAGGCGCGGGCCTCGGCCCGGAAGGCGTCCTCCGCCGCGGAGAAGTCGAGGTCCATCAGGCTCCCGCCTCGGAGGGAAGGAGGGGGCGCCCCCCGGAATGTTGCCGCATCGAGCGAATGTCCATGCCGCCGAGCGGGTCGTGGGCGGTCTCGGCGTTGTGCGCGTGCGCGAGGTGGTGCAGTCCGAAGACCGAGTCCATGCCGGTGTGCAGGCCCTGGAGGTCCTCGGCCTGGTTGACGGCCCTCTTCGTCAGGGCGAGCCCCATGCGGGGCATGTCGGCGATCCGGACGGCCAGTTCCATTGTCCTGTCCGGGAGTTCGCCGGCGGGCACGACACGGTTGACCATGCCGACCTCGTACGCGCGCCGGGCGTCCATGCGGTCGCCGGTGAAGAGGAACTCCTTGGCGATCCGCGGGGGCATGACCCACGGGTGGGCGAAGTACTCGACGCCGGGGATGCCCATGCGGACCACCGGGTCGGCGAAGAACGCGTCCTCGGACGCGACGATCAGGTCGCAGACCCAGGCCAGCATCAGACCGCCGGCGACGCAGGCGCCCTGCACGGACGCGATCATCGGCTTCGGCAGCTCCCGCCAGCGGCGGCACATCCCGAGGTAGACCTCGGACTCCCGGGCGAAGCGGCTCTCCGCGCCCCGCTTGTCGGAGTGGTCCCACCAGAGCCCGGCCCTGCGGTCGAACGGGAGGTGGGCGTCCCGCTCGGGGGTGCCGATGTCGTGGCCGGCCGAGAAGTGCTTCCCGGCCCCGGCGAGGACGACGACCTTGACCTCGTCGTCCTCGGCCGCGCGGTAGAAGGCCCGGTCGAGGGCGTAGGTCATCGCCGAGTTCTGGGCGTTGCGGTAGTCGGGCCGGTCCATGGTGACGACGGCCACGGGGCCGCGGTGCTCGTAGCGGACCGGCTCCGGCGAGGTGGACGCGCTTGTGGACGTGGCCGTCGACGCGCTCGTGGACGTGGCCGTCGACGTGCTCGTGGATGCGGACGTGGACGTGGTGCGGGCAGCGGACATCCGCCCTCCTTCCCTAACAAGTGTTTGGTAGGTTAACGTACGGCCATGAGCAACGTCGAGGAGTTCCGCAGAGAGGTCCGCAGCTGGCTGCGCTCCCGCCTCACGGGCGAGTTCGCCGCCCTGCGCGGCCGGGGCGGCCCGGGTCGGGAACACGAGGCCCACGCCGAACGCCTCGCCTGGGAACGGAACATGGCCGCCGACGGATGGACCTGCGTCGGCTGGCCCAAGGAGTACGGAGGGCGCGGCGCGACCCTCGAACAGCAGGTCGCCTTCCACGAGGAGTACGCCCTCGCCGACGCCCCCGCGCGCGTCAACCACATCGGCGAGCAGCTGCTCGGCCCCACCCTCATCGCCTTCGGCACCCCCGGGCAGCGCGAGAGGTTCCTCCCGCCGATCGTCGCCGCCGAGGAGCTGTGGTGCCAGGGCTACTCGGAGCCGGACGCCGGCTCCGACCTCGCCAACGTCCGCACCCGCGCCGAACGCGACGGCGAGGCGTGGGTGGTCACCGGACAGAAGGTGTGGACGTCCCTCGCCCACGAGGCCGACTGGTGCTTCGTCGTCGCCCGCACCGAACCCGGCTCCACCCGCCACCGGGGCCTGTCCTACCTCCTCGTCCCGCTGCGTCAGCCGGGCGTCGAGATCCGCCCCGTCGTCCAGCTGACCGGCACCTCCGAGTTCAACGAGGTGTTCTTCGACGGCGCCCGCACCGACGCCTCACACATCGTCGGCGCCCCCGGCGACGGCTGGAAGGTCGCCATGGCCACCCTCGGCTTCGAGCGGGGCGTCTCCACCCTCGGCCAGCAGGTCGGCTTCCGCCGCGAGCTGGAGTCGGTCGTCGAGCTGGCCCGGCGCAACGGCGCCGCCGCCGACCCCGTCATCCGCGACCGGATCGCCCGCGCCTGGATCGGCCTGGAGACCATCCGGTTCAACGCCCTGCGCATGCTCGGCGGCGTCGCGGCCGGAGCGCCCGGACCCGAGGCGTCCATCGGGAAGATCTTCTGGGCCACCTGGCACCGGGAACTGGGCGAACTCGCCATGGACGTCTGCGGCGCCGACGGCATGCTCGCCGCCGGGGAACCGTACGACCTCACCGACTGGCAGCGGCTGTACCTCTTCTCCCGCTCCGACACCATCTACGCGGGCTCCAACGAGATCCAGCGGAACATCATCGCCGAGCGCGTCCTCGGCCTGCCCAAGGAGGCCCGCCCATGACGACCCCGCCCCCTCCCTACGTCCCCGGTCACGGCCTGCTCGCCGGGCGTACCGCCGTCGTCACCGCCGCCGCCGGAGCCGGCATCGGCGGCGCCACCGCCCGGCGGCTCCTGGAGGAAGGCGCGAAGGTCGTCCTCTCCGACGCCCACGCCCGCAGGCTCAAGGAGTCCGAGGCCGAACTCGCCGCCGAGTTCGGCGCCGAGCGGGTCGGCGCCCTGCCCTGCGACGTCACCGACGAGGCCCAGGTCGCCGCACTCCTCGACCTCGCCGTCGCACGCCACGGACGCCTGGACATCGTCGTCAACAACGCCGGGCTCGGCGGCACCGCCGACCTCGTCGACATGACCGACGCCCAGTGGGACAAGGTCCTCGACGTCACCCTCAACGGCACCTTCCGCTGCACCCGCGCCGCCCTGCGGCGGATGAAGGCCGAGGGAGCCGGGGGAGTCGTCGTCAACAACGCCTCCGTCGTCGGCTGGCGCGCCCAGAAGGGCCAGGCCCACTACGCCGCCGCCAAGGCCGGCGTCATGGCCCTCACCCGCTGCGCGGCCCTGGAGGCCGCCGAGTACGGCGTACGCGTCAACGCCGTCTCCCCGAGCCTCGCCATGCACCCGCACCTGGTGAAGGTCACCACCCCGGAACTCCTGGAGGAGCTCACCGCCCGCGAGGCCTTCGGCCGGTACGCCGAACCCTGGGAGATCGCCAACGTCATCGTCTTCCTCGCCAGCGGGTACTCCTCCTACCTCACGGGGGAAGTCCTCTCCGCCAGCAGCCAGCACCCGTGAGACCGGCCCCCGGGCGGCGCCGCGAGATCCTGCAGACGGCGGCCGAGGTGTTCGCCACCCAGGGGTACGACGCCACGACGGTGCGGCGCATCGCCGACGCCGCCGGACTGCTCGCCGGCAGCCTCTACTACCACTTCGACTCCAAGGAGTCGATGCTCGACGAGATCCTCCGCGCCTTCCTGGACGAGCTCTGGGCCCGGTACGACGCCGTGCTCGCCGCACGGCTCGGCCCCCGCGAGACCCTGGAGGCCCTCGTCACCGAGTCCTTCCGGGAGATCGACCGGCACCGCGCCGCCGTCGCCATCTACCAGAAGGAATCCGGCCACCTGCGCGCCCAGCCCCGCTTCGGCTATCTCGCCGGATCCCAGCGGAGGTTCGAGCGGACCTGGCTCACGACCCTGGAGCGCGGCGTCGCCGCCGGGGTCTTCCGCGCCGACCTCGACGTCCGGCTCACCTACCGCTTCGTGCGCGACACCGTCTGGGTCGCCGCGTCCTGGTACCGGCCGGGCGGACAGCACAGCCCGGAGGAGATCGCCCGCCAGTACCTGTCGATGGTGCTGGACGGCGTCGCCCTCCGCGACGGACACAACGAACCCACGAACCTTGCCACTTGAGGAGTGACCATGGCCGAGGCCTACATCGTCGAAGCGGTCCGCACCCCGGTCGGCCGCCGCAAGGGCGGCCTGTCCGCCGTCCATCCGGCCGACCTCGGAGCCCACGTCCTGCGGGCCCTGATGGAACGCGCGGGGGCCGACCCGGCCGCCGTCGAGGACGTCGTCTTCGGCTGCCTGGACACCGTCGGACCGCAGGCCGGCGACATCGCCCGTACCGCCTGGCTGGCCGCGGGCCTGCCCGAGGAGGTTCCCGGCACGACCGTCGACCGGCAGTGCGGCTCCTCCCAGCAGGCCCTGCACTTCGCCGCGCAGGGCGTGCTCTCCGGCACCCAGGACCTGGTGGTCGCGGGCGGCGTGCAGAACATGTCGATGATCCCCATCGCCTTCGCCAGCCGCCAGGCCGCCGACCCGCTCGGGCTCACCGACGGCCCGTACCTCGGCTCCGTCGGCTGGCGGGCCCGCTACGGCGACCAGCCCGTCAACCAGTTCCACGGCGCCGAGCTCATCGCCACCAAGTGGGGCATCTCCCGCCAGGACATGGAGGAGTTCGCCCTCCGCTCCCACCAGCGCGCCGCCCGCGCCATCGACGAGGGCCGCTTCGAGCGGGAGATCGTGGCCTACGAGGACGTCACCACCGACGAGGGCCCGCGCCGCGACACCACCCTGGAGAAGATGGCCGGTCTCAAGCCGGTCGTCGAGGGCGGCCGGATCACCGCCGCCGTCTCCTCGCAGGTCTCCGACGGAGCCTCGGCCCTGCTGATCGCCTCGGAGCGCGCCGTCCGCGAGCACGGCCTGACGCCGCGCGCCCGGATCCACCACCTCTCCGTACGCGGCGAGGACCCCATCCGCATGCTGTCCGCGCCGATCCCGGCCACGGCGTACGCGCTGAAGAAGGCCGGCATGAAGCTCGACGACATCGACCTCGTCGAGATCAACGAGGCCTTCGCCTCCGTCGTCCTCGCCTGGCTCAAGGAGACCGGCGCGGACCCGGAGAAGGTCAACGTCAACGGCGGCGCCATCGCCCTCGGCCACCCGCTCGGCGCGACCGGCACCAAGCTGACCACCACCCTCCTCCACGAACTGGAGCGCACCGGCGGCCGGTACGGCCTCCAGACCATGTGCGAGGGCGGCGGTCAGGCGAACGTGACGATCATCGAGCGTCTCTGACGGTCACCGATGTCGAGCGGGAGCGTCGGCGAGGTCATGGCCGACAGTTCCTCCGCGACGGCCGCGTCCGGGACCAGCCAGCACATGACACGGGTCCGCCGGGGTGAAGGTACCCCGGCGGACACGGGTGCGCGGTGGGCCGGACGGCCGTGACGGGTCAGGAGGGCGTGGAGGGCAGCCCGTCGAGGGTGGCCCGCGCCTCCGCCATCAGGCGGTCGACCAGCTCGGCGCAGGACGGCAGGTCGTCGATGACGCCCGCGACCTGCCCCGAAGCCATGATCCCGAGGTCCGTGCGCCCCTCGACCATCGACGCCTTGAGCAGCATGGGCGTGTTGGCGGCGAGCAGGATCTGGCTCCAGGTGAGGTCCTTGCCGTGCTTCATCGCCAGACCGTCGCGGACCATCGCCGACCACGACATCCCGGACTCCCGCCGGAACGAGGAGGCGTGCCGTACCGCCCGCAGCAGCGAGGAGACCCGGCCCGAGCGTTCCAGGGCGTCGACCAGCTCCGTCCGGAGCATCCGGTGCGGCAGGCCGTCGACCTTCGTCGTGACGGTGACGTCCTTGACGGCCGCCGCCAGGTAGCGGGCCTTCACGGCGTCGGGGACCGTGCTGTCGGAGGTGAGGAGGAAGCGCGTGCCCATGGCGATGCCGGCCGCGCCGTAGGCGAGCGCGGCGACCAGGCCGCGCCCGTCGTGGAAGCCGCCGGCCGCGACGACCGGGATGTCCACGGCGTCGACCACCTGGGGGAGCAGCACGGTGGTGGCGACGGCGCCGGTGTGGCCCCCGCCCTCGCCGCCCTGCACGATCACCGCGTCCGCCCCCCAGGCCGCGACCTTCTCGGCGTGCCGCCGGGCCCCCACGGAGGGGATGACGACGACTCCGGCGTCCTTGAGGCGGGCGATGAGCTCGCGGGACGGCGCGAGCGCGAAGGACGCCACCTTCACGCCCTCGTCGATGATGATCCGCACCCGCTCGCCCGCGTCACCGGCGTCCGCGCGCAGGTTGACGCCGAAGGGCGCGTCCGTACGGGACCTGACCTCGCGGACCGCCGAGCGGAGCTGGTCGACCGTCATCGTCGCGGACGCAAGGATCCCCAGCGCGCCGGCGTCGGCGGTGGCCGATACCAGGCGGGGGCCGGCGACCCAGCCCATGCCGGTCTGCACGACCGGGTGCCGCACGCCGACGAGTTCGGTGAACGGGGTCGCGATCGTGACGTCGCTCATGACGGCACCTCGCGCTCGCGCAGCCCCTTCGGGTCGATCTCGGTACGGATCAGGCGGAGTTCGTCGGCCGTGGGCTCGCGGGTGTACGGGACCTCGTCGGGGACCTCCAGCGTGAAGCCGGTCGCCTCCCTGACCTGTTCGACGGTGACGCCGGGGTGCAGCGAGCGCAGGCGCATCGTCCGGTCCGGGGTGTCGAAGTCGAACACGCCGAGATCGCTGACGACTTCGGGGACGCGGTGGTAGCGGGTCGCCGAGGGCCCGGCCGCGGCGGCCCGGTCGTATCCGACCCCCGAGACCATGTCGACCTTCTCGACGAAGACCCGGGCCGAGTGCTTGGGGACCCAGTAACTCGTCGGGTTGTTGAGCGAGTTGACCGGTGCCCCGCGCACGCCGAGGAGCTGGCGCTTCGGACGCGCCCAGTCGCCGATGCAGCTGATGTTCTGGTTGCCGTACCGGTCGATCTGGCTGGCGCCCATCATGACGTGCCGCCTGCCCGTCGTGACGAGCGCCAGGTGCTGGCGGTACGGCAGCCAGCCCTCGACCACGCCGGGCGCGGCACCGATCGCGGGAACGTCGCCGATGAGCAGCGCCTCCCCGTCGGTGAGGAGGAGGTCGGGGGAGAAGGTGAGCTTGGCGAGCCGGGCGCCGATCGACGGGATCGTCCCCATGGGGCTGGCGAGGATCTCGCCCGCGTCGCGCCAGGCCTCGGCGCAGGCGACGACGCAGTACTCGGCGCGGGACGCCCGCGGGTTCTCGGTGCCGCTCATGCTTCCTCCTTGTGGAACGCCGCCACGGCGGCCTGGTACGCGTCCTCGTCGCCGGACAGGAACCGCTCGGTGAACTCCCGCCAGCCGTCGGGGTCCTTGGCCGCCTTCACGTAGGCGCGCTGGAACGCCTCGTCCCGGTCGTAGTCGGGGGCGCAGGAGGTGAAGTGCGCTCCGTTCGGGGTCTGGACGACGCCGTCGACGAACGCCCGCTTGAGCAGCAGCGACTGCGGCCCGGCCTCCTTGAGCAGTTCCGAGGTCTCGACGACGCGTTCGCAGGAGACGTACGCCTGGTCGGCGGCCTCGCAGAACAGGTCGTCGAAGTACGGGTCGGGCCCCAGGTACTGGCCGTTGCCGTGCATGTCGGCCCGGTTGACGTGGACCAGGGCCGCGTCCAGCCGCAGCGCGGGGACGGCGACGAGCTCCTCGCGGTCCTCGTACGGTGAAGTGATCGTCCGCAGAACGGGGTTGACGGTCAGGACGTCGGAGCCGAGGCCGGCCCGGATCGGCATGAACGGGAGCCGGTGCACGGCGGCCGTCAGCCCCCACATGACCATGGCCTCGTCGAGCTCGACCAGTTCGAGGTCGCCGCGCTGCCGCGCCGCGCCGAAGTGGGGTTCCAGGGGAACGGAGTCGAGCGTCGCGAAGGCCGCGACGAGCTTGCGGACCTTCCCGGCGGCGGCGAGGAGGCCGACGTCCGGGCCGCCGTACGAGACGACGGTCAGGTCGGTCACGTCGGACCGCAGGAGGGCCCGGACCAGCGCCATCGGCTTGCGCCGGGAGCCCCAGCCGCCGATGCCGATCGTCATGCCGCTGCGGAGCCGGCCGACGACCTCCTCGGCGGTCATCGTCTTGTCCTTGCTCACGACTGTCCCTTCCTGTCGGTACGGGTTCCCTCGGCGCCGAAGGTGTCGCGGACGCGGTCGGCGACGCCGCTGAGGTTGGCCTCGAAGGTGAAGCCCTGCTCGAAGCGGTAGCTGCGGTGCACGTCCACGGGGTCGATGCCGTTGATGGCGGCCTTGGCGAGCCGGATCAGCTCACCGTCCTTGGCGGCGATCTCCCCAGCCAACTCCAGCGCCGCGTCGAGGAGTTTGTCGCGGGGGACGACCTGCCAGACCGAGCCGTGCCGGTGCAGCTCCTCGGCGGTGACCGTGCGGGAGGTGTAGTACAGCGCCCGCATGAGCTGCTGGGGGACCAGCCGGGCCAGGTGCGTGGCGGCGCCGAGCGCGCCCCGGTCCAGCTCGGGCAGGCCGAAGGTGGCGTCCTCGGAGGCCACGATCGCGTCGGCGTTGCCGACGAGGCCGATGCCGCCGCCGAGGCAGAAGCCGTGCACGGCGGCGACCACCGGCACCTCGCAGTCGTAGACGGCGGCGAAGGCCTCGTAGCAGCCGCGGTTGGCGCCCAGGAGGGCCTCGTGCCCGGCCGTGCGCTGGATTTCCTTGATGTCGACGCCCGCGTTGAAGCCGCGGCCCTCGGCGGTCAGGACGACGCACCGCACGCGGGGGTCGCGGCCCGCGGCGCGGACGGCGTCGGCGAGGTCGTACCAGCCCTGTACGGGGAGGGCGTTGACCGGAGGGAAGGCGACGGTGACGACGGCGACGCCGTCGTCCGGGCCGGAGGTGGAGACACCCATGAGCAGATCAGCTACCTTTCCACCAAACGTTTGTTAGGTGGAAGATAGCAGCGGTTCGCGCGCTGCGGGAGGTGTCCCTTGTCCGTCACCATCGATCTGTCGGGATCCGTGGCCGTCGTCACCGGCGGCACGCGGGGCGTCGGCGCCGGCATCGCCCGCGCCCTCCTCGAAGCCGGGGCGGAGGTCGTGACCTGCGCCCGCAGGGAACCCGAGAAGCCCGTGGAGGCGGCGGGGCGCACCGCCCGCTTCCTCCCCGTCGACCTGCGGGACCCGGCGGCGGTCTCCGCGTTCTTCACTCGGGTCCGCCGCGACCACGGCCGACTCGACCTGCTCGTCAACAACGCCGGGGGCACACCCTTCCGGAAGCTTGCCGACGGCACGGCGGAACAGCAGGCCCGGGTCCTCGAACTGAACCTCGTCGCCCCGCTCACCGCCTCCCTCGCCGCGTACGAGGTCATGCGCGAGCAGCCCGGCGGAGGCTCGATCATCATGATCGGCAGCGTCAGCGGCACCCGCCCGTCGCCCGGCAGCGCGGCGTACGGCGCCGCCAAGGCCGGCCTCGACAACCTCGCCCGCTCCATGGCCGTCGAATGGGCCCCGGCGGTACGGGTCAACACCCTCGTCCTCGGCATGGTCCGCACCGAACTCTCGCACCTGCACTACGGCGACGAGGCGGGCGTCGACGCGGTCGGCCGCACCGTCCCGCTCGGCCGCCTCGCGGAACCCTCCGACGTCGGCGACGCGTGCGTCCTCCTCGCCTCACGCCAGGCGGGGTACGTGAGCGGCGCGAGCCTGTACGTCCACGGGGGCGGCGAACGCCCCGCGTTCCTGGACGCGGCGACGGCCAACCACTGACCGCCCAGCCCGCTTTCACCCACCCACCCACCCACCGCTCACCCACTGACGAAAGGCACCGATCCCATGACTGGACTCTGCGAAGGACGCGTCGTGATCGTCACCGGCGCGGGACGCGGCCTCGGCCGCGCCCACGCGCTGGGCTTCGCCGCCGAGGGCGCGAAGGTCGTCGTCAACGACCTCGGCGTCGGCCTCGACGGCACGGGGGGCGGCTCCGGCCCCGCCCAGCAGGTCGTCGACGAGATCGTCGCCGCAGGCGGCCAGGCGGTCGCCCACGGCGGCGACATCGCGACCTCGGAGGGCGCGGCCTCGCTCGTGGAGACGGCCCTCGCCACCTACGGCCGCCTCGACACCCTCGTCAACAATGCGGGCTTCCTCCGCGACCGCATGCTCGTCAACCTCGACGAGGACGACTGGGACGCCGTCATGCGCGTCCACCTGAAGGGCCACTTCCTCCCCCTCAAGCACGCGACGGCCCACTGGCGGGCCGAGGCGAAGGCCGGGCGGGTGCCGGAGGCCCGGATCGTCAACACGAGCTCCGGCGCGGGGCTGCTCGGCAGCGTCGGCCAGGGCAACTACGCGGCGGCGAAGGCCGGCATCGTCGCCCTCACCCTCGTCGCCGCGGCGGAGGCGGCCCGGTACGGCGTCCAGGTCAACGCCATCGCCCCGGCGGCCCGCACCCGCATGACGGAACAGACCTTCGCGGACACGATGGCCGCCCCCGAGGACGGAGCCTTCGACGCCATGGCCCCCGAGAACGTCTCCCCCCTGGTCGTCTGGCTCGGCTCCGCCGCGTCGGCCGGCGTGACGGGCCGCGTCTTCGAGGCGGAGGCGGGCCGCATCACGGTCATGGAGGGCTGGCGGCCGGGCCCGACGGCGGACAAGGGGGCTCGCTGGACCCCGTCGGAGGCGGGCGAGGCGACGCTGAAACTCCTGTCGGAGTCGGAGCAGCCGCAGCCGGTGTACGGCACCTTCTGATCACCCGAGCGGAACCGGGACGCCCCATCCCCGGGGACCAGCCCCCAGGCCCCCACCGCCCGTGCCCCGCGTGCGCCCGTGGGGCCGCCGTTCCGTTGTGCCCACCCGTTCCGCCCCGGCGGAACGGGTGCCCACAACGGGGTGGGCGTCGCCCACAACGGGGTGGCGGGCTCGGCCCACGGCGGGGCACCCGCCCACAAGGGGGCACCCGCCCACAAGGGGGCGGCGGGCCCGGCCCGTAGGGGGCACCCGCCCGCAGCGGGGCATCGCGCATCAACGAGGGCGCCGCGGCATCGCGCACCCGCCCGACCCCCTTTCCCGCTCACCGGGAACTGGCGCTCCCCGCCCCCGCACCCCCGCCCTAGCCTCGCCGCACACCCCCAACCACCCCCGCGCCCCCAGGAGGGACCCCGTCATGCTCACGGATCGCCGGCGACGCGAGGCGGCCAGTCTGCTGCGCTCCGCCGAAGTCGGGGTCGCACCGATCGGCCCCCTCGTCGAGTCGTTCCCCGGGATCGGTACCGAGGACGCGTACGAGATCCAGCTCGTGAACATCCGGCAGCGCCTCGCCGAGGGTGCCCGGGTCACCGGCTGCCGGCGTCGTACGCCTCCGCCGCCCACGACGGGGGAGCCGACCGCACGGTGCGGGGGGGCATCGATCATCCGGCGAAGGGCGAACCGTCCAGCGTCCAGTGGAGGTCCGGGGTGATGCCCAGGGACGCGTACACCTGGGCGGCCACGTCGGCGTGGTGGAGCCGTGGCCGGACGGTGGCGGGGGACAGGCCGGGGCCGCAGGCCGCTATCCAGGCCGTGCGTTCCAGGGCGCTGCGGCCCCCGTGGCCTCCCTCGTCGCGGTGTCCGTGGTCCGTGACCACGATGACCGTCCACCGCTCGGTCGCGTACGTGGCGCGGCGGCGCACGGCGGCCAGGAGCCGGCCGAGGCGGCGGTCGGCGGCCTCGACGGAGGCGCGGTACTCCTTGCCGCAGCCCAGGAAGTGGGCGGTCTCGTCGACGGCGCCGAGGTAGACGAAGCCGGCGTGCAGGTCCTCCTCGGTGAGGCCGAGGAGGTGTTCCGCGTCGGCGGTCACCCGGTCGTCGACCTCCTCCCAGGCCTGCGGGGTGTCCTCGCGCGGGGCGACGTACGCGAGGCGGGTCGGGGAGACGAAGAGCGGTCCGCCCTCGCGGGCGAGGAAGAGCGGTGCCCAGCCGCCCACGGCGAAGGTGCGGCGACCGCGTTCGGCGGCGAGGCGGGTGGTGAAGTCGGGGAAGACGTCGAGCCGGTTGCCGTCGAGGCGGTTGCCCCAGACGCCGTGCTTGGCGACGCCGACGCCGGTGGCGATGGTGGTCCAGCACGGGCCGGACATCGTGGGGGTGGCCTCGTCGACCTCGACGGGGGCGAGGAAGCCCGCCTCGGCGACCGCGTCGAGGTGCGGGGTGTCGAGCTCGGGAAGCAGGTCGAGGCGTACGCCGTCGACGCCGACCACGAGGACGCGGGCGGAGTCGGGGGAGAGGGGCTGTGCGGTGTCCATGGGGCTGTCCAGGGCTTTCGTGGGCGGACGAGGAGGGGGCGGGAAAGAGGCGAGCGGGAAAGCGGGGGGGGGCGGGACAGAGGGGGCGGGAAAGAGGGGGTCAGGCGTCGACGCGGCGGAGCCGGACGAGGCTGCTCGCGTAGTCGCCCGCCGGGAGGCGCGGGTCGACGCCCCGGTGCACCAGCACGTCGCCGCTGTGCACGACGCCGAGGTCCGGGTCCAGGTACCGCGCCGACGGGTCGAGCGCGGGCAGCCGCACCGGGGCGGCGGCGTGGCCGAAGCGGACGGTGGGGCGCCGGAAGAGGACCACGTGCTCGCCGTCGTCCGGCGCCGCGTAGTGCACCGCCGACACCGGACCGCCGAAGGCGACGCGGTGCTGGATCCCGCGCTGCACGAGCGGACGGATCTCCTTGTACGCCGCGACGAGCTCGGCGGCCTCCTTCAGCTCCTCCTCCGTCCAGGACGTCAGGTCCCCGCCGATGCCGAGCGCCCCCGCCATGGCGACGTGGAACCGGAAGCGCAGGGGCGTGACCCGGCCGGAGTGGCCCGGACTGTCGGTGACCCACGCGCCCATCGCGCGGGCGGGAAAGAGCTGGGAGTAGCCGTGCTGGATCTCGATCCGGTCCACCGGATCGGTGTTGTCGGAGGTCCAGGCCTGGTCGGTGCGGGCGAGGACGCCGAGGTCGACGCGCCCGCCGCCGCCCGCGCACGCCTCGATGCCGAGGCCGGGGTGGGCGGCCCTGAGCCGGTCCATGACCCGGTGGACGGCGCGCGTGTGGTCGATCCAGAGCCGGTCGGGATCGTCGTGGCCGTCCCAGCCCGCTTCGGTGAAGGGCCGGTTGGCGTCCCACTTGAGCCAGTCGACGTCGTTCTCGCGGACCAGCCGGTCCAGCGTCTCCAGGGCCCAGGCCTCGACCTCGGGGCGGGCGAAGTTCAGCACCAGCTGGTTGCGGAGCTCCGTCGCGTCGAGCCGGCCGGAGTGCACCACCCAGTCCGGGTGCGCCCGGAACAGCTCGCTGTCCGGGTTGACCATCTCCGGCTCCACCCACAGCCCGAACCGCATGCCGAGCCGGTGGACCTCGTCCGCGAGGGGGCGGAGCCCCCGGGGGAACGCCTCGGGCCGGGGGGTCCAGTCGCCGAGCCCCGAGCTGTCGTCGCGGCGGGTGCCGAACCAGCCGTCGTCCAGGACGAAGAGCTCGGTGCCGATCCGCGCGGCCCGCTCGGCGAGGCGGATCTGCCCGGCCTCGTCGACGTCGAAGCCGGTGGCCTCCCAGGAGTTGTAGAGGACGGGCCGGTCGCGCCCGGGTTCCGGCAGCACCTCGCCGCTCACGTACGCGTGCCAGGCGCGGCTGGCTCCGCCGAAGCCGTGCGGGGTGTACAGGCCCGCGTACACCGGAGTGCGGAGGCTCTCGCCGGGGCGCAGCGTCCAGCCGATGCCCTCGTGGCCGAAGCCGCCCGTCCAGGTCGTGCGGCCCACCGGGTCGCGGTGCACGGTGACGCGCCAACTGCCGCTCCAGGCCAGGGCCGTACTCCACACCTCGCCGTGCTCCTCGGCCGCGGTCCCGTCGTCGAGGGCCAGCCAGGGGCTGGCGTGGTGACCGGTGAGGCCCCGGCGGCTCGTCAGCACCGTCTCGGCGACGGGGAGCCGGTCGCGCTGGAGCTGGAACTCGCTGTTCCAGCCGCCCACCAGATGGCTGAGCCGGTAGTCGGCCAGCGGGGGAGCGGTCCAGGAGGCCGAGTCGAGCCGGTCCACTCGGACGGCGTCCGTGCCGTTCGGCCCGGTGTGGGTGACCTCGGTCCACCGCTCGACGACGTCCGTGCCGGGGCGTACGCGGTAGCCGAGTTCCACCCGCAGCGGGCGGTGCCGGTCCTCCAGGACGAGCCGCAGCTCGCCGCCGTCCACGTGGTGGCCGGCGCACCGCCACTGGGTGCCCCGGGTGCCGTCGGCGAACCGGACCTGGAGTCCGGCGGGGCCGAAGCGCGCCCCGGTCTGCGGCGCGAGTTCGTCGGGCGCCGCGTCCGCCTCGAAGCTGCTCGCGGCGGGGGAGACCGCCTCCGGCAGGGCGGCCAGGCCGGCGGTGTCGAGCGGCGCGCCCCAGTGGACGTGCCGGGGGCTGCCGTCGGCGGCGAGGCGGAGCGCGTACACGCTGTGCGGCGTGCGCAGGACCGCGAGGCCGAGGGCGGGGTCGAAGGTGACGGGCGGAGGCGAGACGTGCACGGGCGGGTCCCCTGACGCGTGAGGAGTGGAGCGGGGGCGTCCCTTCGGGACGCCGGCGCCGCAAGGTGTTACCCAGGGATACGGGCACAGGAGCGGGGCCGAGCGTAGGGGAGCTCCAACTCCCAAATCAATACTGGAAGAAGTTATTTATTTGCTCTACGTTGCTCCCGTGTTTCGACATCACTCCCAGCCTCTGGTCAGTGCACCCGCCGAGACCGCGGTCCTCGCCCTGCTTCTCGCCGAGGGTCCGCTCAGCAGGGTGGAGCTCGCCCGGCGCACGGGACTCTCCTCGACGGCCGTCACCAAAGCGGCGAGACCGCTCATCGACGACGGCTACCTGTACGAACTCCCCCCGGAACGTACGGCTCCGGGCGCCGGACGACCCGTCAACCCGCTCGCGGTCGCCCCCGACCGGGAGTACTTCGTCGGCCTGAAGATCAGCGCCGACGAGCTCTTCGGCGCCGTGTGCGACCTCAGGGCCGGCATCCGCGCCACGGCGGGACGGCCCGTGCGGGAGTGCACGCCCGAGGCCGTCGCCGCCCTCGTCGCCGCCCTCGTCGACGAACTCCTTGACATGGACCCCGCGTTCCGGGAACGTACGCGCCACCTCGGCGTCGCGATCAACGGCGACGTGGACCGGGACGCCGGACGGCTCCGGCACTCCGGACTGCTCGGCTGGAAGGACGTCCCGGTCGCGCAGCTGCTCGCCGCCTCGACCGGCCTCGCGGTCACCGTCGAGAACGACGTCAGGGCCCTCACCGTCGCCGAGCACTGGTTCGGAGAGGGCATCGGCACCGGCTACTTCGCGCTCGTCACCATCGGCTCCGGCATCGGCTCCGCCCTCGTCGTCAACGGCCACCTGCTCCGCGGGGCCCACGGCGTCGCCGGCGAGGTCGGCCACCTGTGCGTCGACCCCGTCGGACCGCGCTGCCGGTGCGGCGCACGCGGCTGCGTCGAGGCCGTCGGCTCCACCGACGTCATCCTCACGGTGGTCCGCGAGGCCGTGGGCAACCCCCGTCTCACCTTCGACGAGGTGGTCGCCATGGCCCGCGAGGGCCACCGCGAGGCCGTCGACGCCTTCACCCGGGCCGGACACGCCATCGGGGTCGGCATCGCCGCGCTCGTCAACCTGGTCGGCCCCGAACGGGTCGTCGTCAGCGGTGAGGGCGTCGACGCCTACGACCTGTTCAGCCGGTCCATCCAGGAGGCGTACGCGGCACACGCCTTCGGCGCCGCCTCACGCTGCTCGCTCTCGATCCGCCCGCTCCCGTGGGAGGAGTGGGCCCGAGGGGGAGCCGCCGTCGCCATACAGGCCCTGTTCCCCCAACCCCCGGCGACCGCCACCATCGGCGCCGGCTGACCCGCACGCACCAGAACCCCGGCGACGCACCCGACCTCCCGGCCGTCGTACCCGACCTCTCCGGCCGTCGCACCCGACCTCCCGGCCGTCGCACGCACCCGACTCCCTGGCCGCCGCCCTCCATTGCCGGCAAGCACTGACGAGGACGCCGGCCAGGGAGCACATCCGCCCCGCACGCACACCCTCACCGCAGTAAGGACATGGGACATGAGCGCACGCAGAACCGAGCTTAGCCGACGCGGATTCCTCACCGGCTCGCTGCTCGTCGCCGCCGGAACGGTCTTCACGACCGCCTGCAGCACCGACCCGACGGGAAGCTCCGCCAAGGGCGCCAAGACCACCCTCAACGTCTGGTACCACGCCTACGGCGAGGCCGGCACCCAGCAGGCCGTGCTCCGCTACGCCACCGCGTTCACCAAGGCCAACCCCGACATCGCCGTCAAGGTGACCTGGGTCCCCGGCGACTACTCCGGCAAGCTCAACGCCACCCTGCTCACCGACTCGGCCCCCGACGTCTTCGAGATCGGCGACTTCAGCGAGGCCATGGTCAGGCGCGGCCAGCTCGCCGCGCTCGACGACGTGTACGGCGCCGCGAAGAGCGAGTTCAACGCCAACGCGATCGACTCGGTCACCGTCGACGGCAAGCCCTACGGCGTCAAGATGATCGACGACGTGATCATGCTCTACTACCGCAAGAGCGTCCTCGCCAAGGCCGGGATAGCCCCGCCCACCACCTTCGACGCCCTCGCGACCGCCGCCAAGGCCCTCACCACCAAGAAGAACAAGGGCCTCTTCGTCGGCAACGACGGCATGGGCGACAGTGCGAGCAACGCCGTCTGGTCCAGCGGCGGCGAGCTCGTCACCCCCGACGGCAAGGTCGCCTTCGGCACCCCGCAGGCCCTGGAGGCGATCACCGCCCTCAAGCGCCTCCACGACGACAAGTCGCTGCTGCTCGGCTTCACCACCGACTGGTGGGACCCCGCCGCGTTCACCCAGGGCGTCGTGCCGATGCAGTGGTGCGGCCTGTGGGCCATGCCCGCCATCCAGGCCGCCCTCGGGGACGACTTCGGCGTCCTGCCGTGGCCCGCCTTCAAGGCCGGCGGCACCCCCGTCGTCCGCGTCGGCGGCTGGACCAGCTGCGTGAACGCGAAGAGCAAGAAGACGGAGGCGGCCAAGAAGTTCGTGAAGTGGCTGTGGGTCGAGCAGTCCGCGCTCCAGCAGGACTTCGCCGAGAGCTACGGGTTCCACGTCCCGCCCCGCACCTCCGTCGCCGCCTCCGCCAAGAAGCTCTCCTCCGGCACCGCCAAGGAGACCGTGGCCCTGTCCGCGAAGCACGGCAAGCACAACCCGGCCACCTGGGACACCGCCGTCAGCAGCACGTTCAACGCCGCCGCCACGAAGATCGCCGCCGGTGACGGCGACCCGGCCGAGCTCCTCGCCGACGCCGTCAAGAAGGCCCAGAGCGAGATCGACAAGCAGCTCGGCCGGTGACACCGATGACCACGTCGGCGACGCCCCTCGCGCCGAAGCCCGAAAGCACCGGGCGCCCCGCGGACATCCCGCGCGGCGCCCGCCGGACCGGCCGCACCCGCGTCGGCCGGTCCGGCTGGACCGCGTTCGTCCTGCTGACCGCCCCCGTCCTGGTCGGCCTCGGCGTCTTCAAGTACGTCGCCATCGGCTGGAGCTTCCTCCTCAGCCTCAGCGACGCCCGCGGCACCATCGCCCTCGGCGACTGGGTCGGCCTCGCCAACTACCAGGCCCTCCTCGGCGACCAGGCCTTCCGCGACTCCCTCCTCAAGATCCTGCTCTTCACCGCCTTCATCGTGCCGGTCACCTTCGCCGCGTCCCTCGGGCTCGCGCTCCTGGTCAACCGGATCCGGCGGGGCCGCGCCCTGTTCCGTACGACCTTCCTCATCCCGGCGGCCGTCTCGTACGTCGCGGCCTCCCTGCTGTGGAAGATGAGCCTCTTCAACGGCCTCCCGGCCGGGATCGCCAACACGATCGGCGGCTGGTTCGGCATGGAGCCCGTGGCCTGGCTCCAGTCCACCTCGCCGCCGCTCTACTGGGCCGTCCTCGTCAGCCTGCGCCTCTGGCTCCAGGTCGGCTTCTACATGGTGCTCTTCCTCGCCGGACTCCAGGCCGTCCCCCGCGAGGTGTACGAGGCCGCCGCCCTCGACGGCGCCAAGGGCCGGCGCCTGCTCACCGGCATCACGCTCCCCATGCTCCGCAACACCTCCGTCGCCGTCCTGATGCTGCTGTTCATCGCCGCCTTCCAGGCCTTCGACGAGTTCTACAACCTCTTCAACAGCGGGCTCTCCGGCACCGGGACCGCCCCCGTCCAGACCCCGCTCGTCCACCTGTACAACACCGCGATGGGCAGCCAGAACTACGGCCTCGGCTCCGCCGGAGCCTTCGTGCTCACGGCGCTCATCGTCGGCGTGACCCTGCTCCAGGGACGGTTCACCGGCTTCGGCAGGAGCGGAGAATGAGAAGCGCATGATCACCCTTCCCGGCCTCTCCGCCGCCGCACGCCGGCTCACCGGCGGCCTGCTCGTCGGCCTCCTGACCGCGGCCTTCCTCGCGCCCTTCTACCTCATGCTCCGGAACTCCCTCATGGACTCCCAGGGCCTGACGGCACCGGAGTGGACGTGGTGGCCCTCGACGATGCACTTCGAGAACTTCACCGCCCTGTTCTCGGACCCCGCCGTCGCCATGGGCCCGGCGCTCGGCAACTCGCTGCTCGTCGCCGCCGTCACCGCGCCGGTCTCCACCCTGCTCGCCTCCGCCGCCGGCTACGCCCTCGCCCGCATCCCGGTCCCGGGACGCGGGGCGGTGCTCGCCCTGGTGGTGGCCACGCTGATGATCCCCGGCTCCGTCACCTTCGTACCGACCTTCGTCGTCGTCGGCTCCATGGGCGGCGTCAACACGCTCTGGGGCATCATCGTGCCCGGCCTCTTCAATCCGTTCGCGGTACTGCTCTTCCGGAACTTCTACCTGCAGTTCCCGAGCGAGATCGAGGACGCCGGACGCCTCGACGGCCTCGGCTGGCTCGGCCTCTACGGCCGCGTCGCCCTCCCGAGCTCCGGGGCGATGCTCGCCTCCCTCGGCGCGCTCTCCTTCATCGAGAGCTGGAACTCCTTCCTGTGGCCGCTGGTCATCGGCCAGGACCCGTCCGCCTGGACCGCGCAGATCGCGCTCTCCACCTTCCTCACCTCCCAGACGATCAACCTGCCCGGCCTCTTCGCCGGAGCCGTCGTCACCATCACCCCCCTGGTCGTCATGTTCCTCGTCGCCCAGCGCTACATCGTCGAGGGCATCGCCACCAGCGGCCTCAAGGGCTGACACCGGCCCCCACCCACTCCCCGGACACCAGGTCCGGGGCCCGCACCACCGCACTCCCTCACCCCACTCCACCGGAGGGACACCACATGCGCACCCTCAGAACCACCCGTCCGGCGATGCGGCGGATCCCGGCGCTCCTCGCCACCGCCACGCTCCTCGCCGTCGCCGTACCGGCCGCCGAGGCCTCCCCCCAGGCCGTCACCGCCACGACGGCCACTCCCCAGACCGGCGAGCGGCTCGCCGCCTCCTGGACCGCCCCGCTCTCCACCCGCGGCCGGTACGTCGTCGACGCCGACGGCGACCGCTTCAAGCTCAAGTCCGGCAACTGGGCCGGCGCCCAGGGCACCTACGAGGGCAGCGGCGACATCGCCGACGTCACCAACCACCAGGCCGACCAGAACTCGTACAACATCCCCCTCGGCCTCGACCGCAAGCCGATCGACCAGATCCTCGCCGACTTCCACGCCCTCGGCCTCAACAGCATCCGGCTGCCGTTCGCCAACGCGATGATGCGCGACACCACGATCGTCCCCGACCGGGCCGTGGCCGCGAACCCGCAGCTCAAGGGCAAGACCCCGCTCCAGGTCATCGACGCCGTCGTCCAGGAGCTCACCGACGACGGCTTCGCCGTCATCCTCAACAACCACACCACCACCTACCGCTTCTGCTGCGGCCTCGACGGCAACGAGCGGTGGAACAGCGGCCAGAGCACCCAGCAGTGGATCGACGACTGGGTCTTCCTCGCCAAGCGGTACCAGAACAACAAGCGGGTCGTCGGCGCCGACCTGCGCAACGAGGTGCGCCGCGACACCTGGAACGACCCCAACTGGGGCTGGGGCAACGACCACGACCTCAACAAGGCGCTCGAAGAGGCGGGCAACGCGATCCTTCGGGCCGTACCGGACCTCCTGATCGTCATGGAGGGCATCAACTGGCAGGGGATCCCCACCGACATCACCCCCCACGGCCGCCCGACGCTCACCCCCGTCGCCACCCTCTCCAACACCCTCGTCCACTCCGACAAGCTGGTGTACGCCGCCCACTTCTACGGCTACACCGGCCCCAACCACACCGGTGCCACCGGCACGGGCGAGACCCACGACCCGCGCTACGAGGACCTCAGCCCCGAGGACCTCGTCAAGGTCGTCAACGACCAGGCCCTCTTCGTCACCCGGGCCGGACAGCACTTCACCGCGCCCGTGTGGATCAGCGAGTTCGGCGCCGGCGGCCGAGGCGACCTGGACGCCAAGGAACGCGACTGGTTCGGCCGCTTCACCGACATCCTGGTGAACAACGACACCGACTTCGCCATCTGGCCCCTCGTCGGCTGGTCGAACGCGAGCGGCACGCCCCAGGACACCTGGGCCATGGTCAGCTACCGGGCCGACGGCACGCGCCTCGGAGCCATGGACGCCGGCGACTGGCGCACCCCCCACTGGTACAAGCTCGTCGACGCCCCCGGCAGGACCGGCCAGGTCGCCAGGACCCCGCGCTGGAACATGCTCAACCTCGACTACGGCGACTACGACGTCTCCGCCACCATGCTCGCCAAGCCCGACTGGTCGCCGGGCAACCGCAAGGGCAACTGCCCCGACACCCAGCGCCTCGTCGGCCTCGGCCGCAGCGACAGCCGCGGCCTGTGCACCGACATCGCCCAGCCCGCCAAGGGCACCGGGGCCTGGACCGTCGTCACCGACGAGCGGTACGTCACCGGCGGCGACTGGGCCAGCGGCTACAACAAGCTCCAGTGCCCGGCCAACTCCTTCGCCGTCGGCTACAGCGTGAAGGACAACGCCATGGCGGCCCTCCTCTGCGCCCCGGCCGCGACCGCCCTGCCCACCGCCAACCGCCTCGCCTGGTTCGACAAGGGCGACAACAGGCCGGCCACCGGCGGCTCCACCGCAAGCGACTGGGCCCCCGGCTACTACAAGGGCCAGTGCGCCGACGACGAGTACCTGGCGGGCGTCGCCTACACCTGGAAGTGGAGCCACTACGGCGTCCCGGACGCCCTGCTCTGCCGCAAGCTCGCCTGACCCGACCGGCCAGGCAACGACCGAACACACCACCGCACCGAACAGCTAGGAGCACCCCGGCATGCCCCGACTGGAGATCGCCGACGACGGCTTCCGTCTCGACGACCGGCCGTTCCGCATCATCTCGGGAGGACTGCACTACTTCCGCGTCCACCCGGAGCAGTGGGTCGACCGGCTCCGCAAGGCGCGCCTGCTGGGCCTCAACACGGTCGAGACCTACGTCCCGTGGAACCTCCACGCCCCCCGGCCCGGCGAGTTCCGCCTGGACGGAGGTCTCGACCTGCCCCGCTTCCTCGACCTCGCCGCCGCC
The DNA here is from genome assembly GCF_040641575.1 of Streptomyces sp. NPDC020807. Lineage (NCBI taxonomy): Bacteria > Bacillati > Actinomycetota > Actinomycetes > Kitasatosporales > Streptomycetaceae > Streptomyces > Streptomyces sp. NPDC020807. Next base: position 401,625 of record NZ_JBFADU010000005.1, on the reverse strand, counting down.
GAGGGCCTGCACGTCCTGCTTCGCCCCGGCCCCTACATCTGCGCCGAGTGGGAGGGCGGCGGCCTGCCCTCCTGGCTGCTCGCCCAGGACGGCATCGCCCTGCGCAGCGGCGACCCCCGCTTCCTCGCCGCCGTCGACGGCTACCTCGCCGCCCTCCTCACCCCCCTCAAGCCCCACCTCGCCTCCGCCGGCGGGCCGATCATCGCGGTCCAGCTGGAGAACGAGTACGGGGCCTACGCCGACGACACCGGCTACCTCGCCGACCTCGCCGCCCTGCTCCGCACCCACCTCGGCGAAGACGTCCCCCTCTTCACCTGCGACCAGCCCTCCGACCTCGCCCGCGGCGGCCTCGACGGCGTCCTGCGGACCGTGAACTTCGGCAGCCGCGCCGAGGCGGGACTCGCGGAACTGCGCCGCCACCAGCCCACCGGGCCGCTGATGTGCTCGGAGTTCTGGATCGGCTGGTTCGACCGCTGGGGCGCCGCCCACACCGCCCGCGACGCCGCCGACGCCGCCGCCGAACTGGAGAAGCTGCTCGCCGCCGGAGCCTCCGTGAACATCTACATGCTCCACGGCGGCACCAACTTCGGCCTCACCAACGGAGCCAACGACAAGGGCACCTACCGCCCCACCGTCACCTCCTACGACTACGACGCCCTCCTCGACGAGGCCGGCGACCCGACGCCGAAGTACACGGCCTTCCGCGAGGTCATCGCCCGACACGCGCCCGTACCCGACGAACCGGTCCCGGCGCCCTCCCCGAAGCTCACCCCGACCGTCGTCGAACTCGACTCCGCCGCACCGCTGTTCGCGTGCGACGGCCTCTTCGGGACGCCGGTCCGCGCCGACCGCCCGCGGACCATGGAGGAGCTCGGCCAGTCCTTCGGGTTCGTCCTGTACGAGACGGAGCTCACGACCGAGGGCCCGACCGTGCTGCGGGTGGGCGAGGTCCGCGACCGCGCCCAGGTCTTCGTCGACGGGCAGCCCGTCGGCGTGCTGGAACGGGAGAACCACGAGCACGCCCTCGCCTTCCACGCGCCGAGGAGCGGAGCCCGCCTCGCGGTCCTCGTCGAGAACCAGGGACGGGTCAACTACGGCCCCGGCATCCACGACCGCAAGGGCCTGCTCGGCACGGTCACGGTCAACGGGGACGAGCCCGCCGCCTGGACCAGCAGCCCGCTCCCCCTCGACACCCTGGACGGACTCGGCCCCCTCGCACCGGCCCCCGGTCCCGTCGTCGGCCCCGCCCTCCACCGTGGCACCTTCGACCTGGCCCGGCCCGCCGACGGCCACCTCGCGCTCGACGGCTGGACCAAGGGCCTCGCCTGGGTCAACGGCTTCCCCCTCGGCCGGTACTGGTCCCGCGGTCCCCAGACGACCCTGTACGTCCCCGCGCCCGCCCTGCGACCCGGCCGCAACGAGATCACCGTCCTCGAACTCCACGCCACCACCACCCCCACGGTCGAGCTGCGCGACCGGGCCGACCTCGGACCGACGGAGGACTGACCCGTGCACAGCAAGCAGAGCCTCGTCGAGCAGCGCCTGAAGCGGATGCTGACGGAGCGCATCCGGCCCGCCGCCCACGCCCGCACCGTCCCGCTCCAGGTCGCCGTCTGGGACGTCCCCGGCGAACCCGTGCCCGTCGCGGAGGGCCTCGCCGCCCCCTACACCCCGGTCCGCCTCGGCCATCGCTGGGGTCCCGCCTGGTCGACGAGCTGGTTCCGCGTCACCGGCCGCGTCCCGGAGGAGTGGGCCGGGCACCGCGTCGAGGCCGTCCTCGACCTCGGCTTCGACGTCACCGGAGCGGGCTTCTCCACGGAAGGCCTCGTCCACCGGCCCGACGGCACGATCGTCAAGGCCCTCAACCCCCGGAACAACTGGATCCCGGCGGGGGACGGCGCCCCCGTCGCGGGCGGCGAGGAGATCACGTACTACGTGGAGGCCGCCGCCAACCCGGCGCTCTGCGACAGCCACGAACCGACCGCCCTCGGGGGCGTCCCCGACTGGCTCGCCGACACCGTCCCGCCCGCCGACACCGACCCCCTCACCCACCCCACCACCGACCCGCTCTACCGGATCCTCCGCGCCGACCTCGCCGTCTTCGACACCGAGGTGTGGGAACTCGCCCAGGACCTCGACGTCCTCGGCGAGCTCATGCACGCCCTGGCCGAGTCCGACCCCCGCCGGTGGCAGCTCCTGGAGACCATCGACCGCGCCCTGGACGCCGTCGACCTCCAGGACGTCTCCGGATCCGCGCCCGCCGTCCGCGCGATCCTCCGCCCGGCCCTCGCCTCCCCGGCCGCGCCCAGCGCCCACCGCGTCTCCGCCGTCGGCCACGCCCACATCGACACCGCGTGGCTCTGGCCGCTCCGCGAGACCGTCCGCAAGGTCACCCGGACGCTCTCCAACGTCACCCATCTCATGGACGAGCACCCGGAGTTCCGCTTCGCCATGTCCCAGGCCCAGCAGCTGGCCTGGCTCAAGGAACGGCGCCCCGAGGCGTACGCCCGCGTCCAGGAGAAGGCGAAGACCGGACAGTTCCTGCCGGTCGGCAGCCTCTGGGTGGAGCCCGACACCAACATCACCGGCGGCGAGGCCTTCGCCCGCCAGCTGATCCACGGAAAGCGCTTCTACCTCGACGAGTTCGGCGTCGAGACCGAGGAGATGTGGCTGCCCGACACCTTCGGCTACAACGCGGCCATGCCCCAGCTGATGAAGCTCGCCGGCGTGCGCTGGTTCCTCACCCAGAAGATCTCCTGGAACACCACCAACACCTTCCCCCACCACACCTTCCGCTGGGAGGGCATCGACGGCACCCGCGTCTTCAGTCACTTCCCGCCGGTCGACACCTACAACGCCGAGATCACCGGAGCCGAACTCGCCCACGCCGTCGCCAACTTCCGCGACAAGGGCCCGGCCGGCAGCTCGCTCCTGCCCTTCGGGTACGGGGACGGCGGCGGCGGCCCCACCCGCGAGATGCTCGCCAGGGCGGCCCGCCTGGGCGACCTGGAGGGCTCGCCCAGGGTCGTCGTCGAGCGGCCCGCGGACTTCTTCGCGCGCGCCGAGGCCGAGTACCCCGACGCCCCCGTGTGGGTGGGGGAGCTGTACCTGGAGTTCCACCGGGGCACGCTCACCAGCCAGTTGCGCACCAAGCAGGGCAACCGCCGCAGCGAGCACCTGCTCCGCGAGGCCGAACTCTGGGCGGCCACCGCCGCCGTGCGCGAGGACTTCCCCTACCCGTACGAGCGGCTGGACCGGCTCTGGAAGACGGTCCTCCTCCACCAGTTCCACGACATCCTGCCCGGCTCCTCCATCGGCTGGGTGCACCGCGAGGCCGAGGACACCTACGAGGAGGTCCGCGCCGAGCTGGAGGGGATCGTGGCCGGAGCCCAGCGCGCACTGGCCGGGGACGGCGCCGGGGACGTGGTCTTCAACGCCTCCCCGTACGCCCGCGACGGCGTCCCCGCGTTCGGCGCGGCCGTCCGCACGGCCCCGGTGGCCGTGACGGTGCCCCCGGTCCCGTACGGCGAAGGCCGCGACGGGGGCTTCGTCCTCGACAACGGACTCGTACGGATCGAGATCGACGCACGGGGCCTCGTCGTCTCCGCGCTCGACCTGGAGACCGGACGCGAGGCCCTCGCCCCCGGCGCGGCGGCCAACCTGCTCCAGCTGCACCAGGACTTCCCCAACGAGTACGACGCCTGGGACATCGACGCGTTCTACCGCAACACCGTCCGCGACCTCATCGAGGCCGACGCGGTGCGCGCCGAGCCGGGCGGCGTCCGCGTCGTCAGGACCTTCGGGGACTCCCGGGTCGAGCAGCTCCTGTCCCTGCGCTCCGGCGCCCGCCGGCTCGACGTGGACACCGAGATCGACTGGCAGGAGACGGAGAAGCTCCTCAAGGCCGCCTTCCCCCTCGACCTGCGCGCCGACCACTCCACCGCCGAGATCCCCTTCGGCCACGTCAAGCGCCCCACCCACACCAACACCGGCTGGGACGCCGCCAAGTTCGAGATCTGCGCCCACCGCTTCCTGCACGTCGGAGAGAACGACTGGGGCGCCGCCCTCGTCAACGACTCCACCTACGGACACGACGTCACCCGCGACGTCCGCCCGGACGGCGGCACCACGACCACCGTCCGTCTCACCCTGCTCCGCGCCCCCCGCTTCCCCGACCCGGACGCCGACCGGGGCCGCCACCGCCTCGCGTACGGTCTCGTCCTCGGCGCCGACGTCCCGAGGGCCGTCCGCGAGGGGTACGAGGCGAACCTGCCCGAGCGGACGGTGCCCGGCTCCGCGGCCGTGGACCCGCTGGTCGCCACCGGACACGCCGCCGTCGTCGTCGAGGCGGTCAAGCTGGCCGACGACGGCTCCGGCGACGTCGTGGTGCGCCTGTACGAGGCCCACGGCGGACGGGCCCGCACGACCCTCGCCACCGGCTTCCCCTGGGAGACCATGACGGAGACGGACCTGCTGGAACGCCCCCTGCCGGGCGCGGTCCCGCACGGTCCCGACGGCGCAGGACCGGAGCTCACCCTCCGCCCCTTCGAGATCCGCACCCTCCGGTTCGCCCGACGAACCACCACCGCCTGACGGGCAGGGAGCACCCGTGAACACCACACCGCACGCCGTCCTCCTCGACATGGACGGCACCCTCGTCGACACCGAACGCCTGTGGCTGCGCGCCGTCGGGGAGGAGGCCCTCGGCCTCGGCCTCGCGCTCACCGACGCGGACCGCGCCGCCGTCCTGGGACGCTCCATCGACGACGGTGCCGCCCACCTCGCGGCCCGCGCCGCCGGCCCGGCCGACCCGGCCCGGCTCGGCGCATCCCTGGAAGAGCGGTTCACCGAGCTCGTACGGGGACGGGTCGTCCCGCTGCCGGGAGCGGCGGAGCTGCTGACGGCCCTGTCCGCCGCCGGCATCCCGACGGCCCTGGTCTCGGCCTCGCCGCGACCGGTCGTGGACACCGTCCTCGACGCGCTCGGCCGCCACCTGTTCACCACGTCGGTCGCCGAGGGGGAGACCCCGCGAACGAAGCCCTTCCCCGACCCCTACCGGGAGGCCCTCGCCCGGCTCGGCCTCGCCCCGGGGGACTGCGTGGCGGTGGAGGACAGCCCGACCGGCGTGGCCTCCGCCGAGGCGGCGGGCTGCGCGGTCGTCGCGGTCCCCGCCCACGCCGCCGCCGTCGCCGCCCTCACCCCGGCCCCGGGCCGGGCGGTCGTGGGCAGCCTGCTCGACGTGGACCTCGCCCTGCTCGGGAGGCTCGTCGCCGACGGGTGATCCGCGGAGGGGCGGGGCTCCGCGCCGGATCCGCCGTTCCGTGAGGCTCCGTTGACGTCGGCGAAACACGAAACACGCCGGAAACGCCGGTGTACGCGTCGCGAAACGCTCTCCGGTGAGGCTCTCCCCTCGAACCTGTAGGAGGAGACCGCTGATGCCCCTCGCCGCCGCACCCCGGCTCGACACCGGCGACACCGCCTGGCTGCTCGTCGCCACCGCTCTCGTGCTGCTGATGACCCCCGGCCTGGCCCTGTTCTACGGGGGCATGGTCCGCACGAAGAGCGTCCTCAACATGCTGATGATGAGCTTCGTGTCGATCGCCCTCGTGACGGTGGTCTGGCTGGTCGCGGGGTACTCCCTCGCGTTCGGCGAGGACGCCGTCGGCGGTCTCATCGGCGGCCTCGACCACCTCGGTCTCGCGGGCATCGCCCCGGACACCCTCACCGGCACGGTCCCCACCTTCCTCTTCACCACCTTCCAGCTGACGTTCGCGATCATCACGGCGGCGCTGATCAGCGGCGCCGTCGCGGACCGCACGAGCTTCGCCGGCTGGCTCGTCTTCGTCCCCGTCTGGACCCTCCTCGTATACGTCCCCGTGGCGCACTGGGTGTGGGGCCCCGGCGGCTGGATCTCCCGCTCCCTGGGCGCGGTGGACTTCGCCGGCGGACTCGTCGTCGAGATCGCCTCGGGCGCCTCGGGCCTCGCCCTCTGCCTGGTCCTCGGCCCGCGGATCGGCTTCAGGAAGGACGCCATGCGGCCGCACAACCTGCCCATGGTGATGCTCGGCGCCGGACTGCTCTGGTTCGGCTGGCTCGGCTTCAACGGCGGCTCGGCCCTCGGCGCCAACGGACTGGCGGCGGCCTCCCTGCTCAACACCCTCGTCGCCGGATGCACGGGTCTGCTCGGCTGGCTCTTCGTCGAGCAGCGCCGCGACGGCCACCCGACCACCTTCGGCGCTGCCTCCGGCGCCGTCGCGGGCCTCGTCGCGATCACCCCGGCGTGCGGCGTCGTCGCGATGCCCGGCGCCGCCGCCGTCGGCCTCGCGGCCGGCGTCGTCTGCTCGTACGCCGTCGCCTGGAAGTTCCGCTTCGGCTACGACGACTCCCTGGACGTCGTCGGCGTCCACTTCGTCGGCGGCGTCGTCGGCACCCTCATGATCGGCCTGTTCGCGACCTCGGCCATGACCGGCGGCACGGAGGGCCTGCTGTACGGCGGCGGCCTCGGCCAGCTCGGCCGGCAGGCCGTCGCGGTGGTCGCCGTGGCCGCGTACACCTTCCTGGTCACGTACGGGATCGGCAAGGCCCTCGACCGGCTCGTCGGCCTGCGGGCCCCCGCCGAACAGGAGCTCACCGGACTCGACCAGACGGTCCACGCGGAGACCGCCTACGATCACGGCGTGCTCGGCCACGCAGGCGCGCCGCTGCACGCCACGTCCGCCGTCGTCGCGCCCAAGGACAGGAAGCCCTCCGCATGAAGCTGATCACCGCGATCGTCAAGCCGTACCGCCTCGACGAGGTGAAGAACGCGCTCCAGACGCTCGGCATCGCCGGCCTCACGGTCACCGAGGCCAGCGGGTACGGGCGGCAGCGCGGGCACACCGAGGTCTACCGGGGCGCCGAGTACCAGGTCGACCTGGTCCCCAAGGCGCGGATCGAGGTCGTCGTCGAGGACGCCGCCGCCGACGAGGCCGTCGACGCGATCGTCCGCGCCGCCCACACCGGCAAGATCGGCGACGGCAAGGTGTGGATGGTGCCCGTGGAGACCGTCGTGCGCGTCCGCACGGGGGAGCGCGGCCCGGACGCGCTCTGAGGTGCGGCGGGCTCACCGCCGGCGGGGCTCGCCCCCGCCGGAGCCCGCCCCCGCCGGGACTCACCCCGCCGAGGTGAGCTCCCCGCTGAGCGAGCCGTGCAGCCGGGCGCTCGGCCCGTTGAGGCCCGTGATCTCCACGGTCTTCCCGCGCTGGGCGTACCGGTGCTCGATCGCGTCCAGCGCCGCCACGGACGAGGCGTCCCAGATGTGCGCGGCGGACAGGTCGATGACGACCCTGGCGGGATCCCCGGCGTAGTCGAAGCGGCCGACGAGCTCGTTCGACGAGGCGAAGAAGAGCTGCCCGGTGACGGCGTACACGACCTGGGACCCGTCCGGGTCCGTGACGGCGGTGACGTCCGCGAGCCGGGCGACGCGCTTGGCGAAGACGACCATCGCGGTGACGGAGCCGGTCACGACGCCGACGGCGAGGTTGTGGGTGACCACGACGCACACCACGGTCACGACCATCACCGTGATCTCGCCGGCGGGCATCCGCCGCAGCGTCCGGGGCGCCACGGAGTGCCAGTCGAAGGTCGCGAAGCAGACCATGACCATGACGGCGATCAGGGCGGCCATCGGGATGTCGGAGACGACGGGCCCGAAGACGACGCACAACACCATGAGGAACACGCCGGACAGGAACGTCGACAGCCGGGTCCGCGCCCCCGAGACCTTCACGTTGATCATGGTCTGACCGATCATCGCGCAGCCGCCCATCCCGCCGAAGAACCCGGTGACGACGTTGGCGACGCCCTGGCCGACGGCCTCCCGGGTCTTCGACGAGCGGGTGTCCGTGATCTCGTCGACGAGCTGCGCCGTCATCAGGGACTCCATCAGGCCGACCAGGGCCATGGCGAACGCGTACGGCGCGATCAGCGTCAGGGTGTCGAGCGTGAAGGGCACGTCCGGCAGCCCCGGGACCGGCAGGGAGGTCGGCAGGGCGCCCTCGTCGCCGACGGTGGGCACGGCGATGCCCGCGGCCACCGTGATCACGGTGAGGACGACGATCGAGACCAGCGGCGCGGGGACCGCCTTCGTCACGCGCGGGAACAGGACCATCAGCGCCAGACCGGCGGCGAACAGCGGGTAGACCGCCCACGGCACGTCCCACAGCTGCCGCACCTGGGCCATGAAGACCAGGATGGCGAGCGAGTTCACGAAACCGACCATCACCGAGCGCGGGATGAACCGCATCAGCCTGCCCACGCCCAGCGCGCCCAGGGCCATCTGCATCACCCCGGCGAGGATGACGGCGGCCACGAGGTAGCCGAAGCCGTGCTGCCGGTTCAGCGGGGCGATGACCAGGGCAACCGCGCCCGTGGCGGCGGAGATCATCGCGGGCCGGCCGCCGACGAAGGCGATCGTGACGGCCATCGTGAAGGAGGCGAAGAGGCCGATCGCCGGATCGACCCCGGCGATGATCGAGAACGAGATGGCCTCGGGGATCAGCGCGAGCGCGACCACGAGACCGCCCAGCACCTCGGTGCGCAGCACCTTCGGCGAGAGCCAGGACGGCCGGAACGAGCCGAACCGGGAGGCTCGCGCGCCGGCGGGGACACCGGTCGGGACGCCGGTCGGGACGGAGGGGTCTCGGGAGACGGGGGAGTCGGACACGAAGGGCAGACCTGTCGGGGCGGGCACACCGCCGGGGACGGGCGAGCGTACGGGGAACGGGACGACCCTCCACGGTACCGGCGCCGCACCCGGGCGGATCACCGCCCCCGCCGGCCTCCCCGGCGGCCCCCTCGGCGACGTCCCCGGGCGAGCGCGACCGGCGGCGTCCGCGCCGCCCTCCCGTCGGCCGCCCTCCCGCCGATCGCCCGGTCCTCCCGCCGGCCGCCCGCGCTCCCTCCCGCCCCCAGTCGGCCTCCCGCCGCCCGAATCGCCTACCGGCGGGTCCGGTCGCATACTGACGGCGTACGGCAGCGGCCGGTGGCCGCGTCCGCCGAGGCCCGACGCGACGTCCCGAGCCCGTGGCCCCGTGGCCGCCGCCCTCGACGCCCGTCGACGGCAGGAACCACCGCCATGACCACCACACAGCACCCCTCCGCCCGCATCCCCGGATTCCGGGGCGAGACCGTCGGACCCGCCGACCCCGCGTACGAGTCCGTCCGCCGGTGCGTCAACCGCGACCACGACCAGCATCCCGAGCTCGTCGCCCGCTGCACGGGCCCCGAGGACGTCCGCGCCGCCCTCCTGTACGCCCGTGAGAGAGGCCTCGACGTGTCGGTCCGCGGCGGCGGCCACGCCACCGCCGGCTTCGCCTCCTGCGAGGGCGGACTCGTCGTCGACACCAGCCCGATGAAGCGCGTCGACATCGACGTCGAGGCCCGCACCGGACGGTTCGGCGCCGGGCTCACCTGGGGCGAGCTCGACGCGGCGACCCAGGAGCACGGCCTCGCCGTCACCGGCGGCCGCGTCTCCGACACCGGGGTCGCCGGCCTGACCCTGGGCAGCGGCTCCGGCTGGCTGGAGCGGATGTACGGACCGTCCGCGTGGAACCTCACCTCGGCCGACGTGGTGACCGCCGACGGGCGGATCCTCCACGCCGACGAGCGGGAGAACGCCGACCTCTTCTGGGGCCTGCGGGGCGGCGGCGGCAACTTCGGCGTCGTGACCGAGTTCGGCTTCCGGCTCCACCCCGTCGGGCCGCTCCTGTACGCCGGGATGCTGCTGCACCCGCGCGCGGTCGCCGGCCCGCTCCTCCGCTTCTACCGGGACTTCCTGGAGCGGGCGCCCGACGAGGTGGGCGGGGCCGTCGCGCTGGTCACCGCCCCGCCCGAGGAGTTCGTACCGGAGGAGGGCCGAGGCCGGCCGGCCGTCGGCGTGATCGTCGTGTACGTCGGCGACGCCGCGCGCGGCGAGGAGGCCCTGCGGCCCCTGGTCGAGTGGGGCGACCCGTGGGTCCGGCGGGTCGGCCCCATGCCGTACACCGCCGTCCAGCGGATGCTCGACGACGGCACGCCCGTCGGCGTCAGCGAGTACTTCAAGGTCGACTACCTGCCCGAGCTGCCGGACGAGGCGATCGACGCGGCGATCGCGAAGGCCGATTCGGTGTCCTCGCCGCTGACCGAGGTGATCTTCTGCCCCCTGGGCGGCGAGATGGACCGCCTCGACCCCGGTGCCATGGCCCTCGCCACCCCGCCCACGAAGTGGGTGTACTTCTGCCTCGCCGTCTGGTGGGGGAACGAGGGGCGCGAACGGCACATCGAGTGGACGCGCTCCTTCCACGACACCATGCGCCCGTGGACGACGGGCACATCGGTGCCCAACTTCATCGGCGCCGACGAGGGAGCGCGGCTCCGCGCCTCCTACGGGGACGAGAAGTACGCCCGCCTCGTCGAGCTCAAGGACCGGTACGACCCCGGCAACGCCTTCGCCCTCAACCAGAACATCCCGCCGACGGTGGCGCCGTAGGACGTGTCCACTCCGTCTTGTGCCCGAACCCGCGGCCGTTGTCGACCGACCGCAGCCAGGTGGGCCGCAGTTCCCAGAGCGCGGTGGCGGCCAGCGCGGCCCGCAGCCTCGCGTCCTCGCGGACGAACGGGAAGCGGTCCGCGTACGCCGCGAACGCCGCCTCCCGCTCCGCGCCCACCGCGCGGCGGCACCGCCCGCGGCCCTGGAGACCCGTCAGCCGGCTCCACTCCTGCCCGTCGGCCTGCGCGGTGAAGGCGACGGCCGCGCCCTCGCTCCCACCCGCCGCGAGGGCCCGCCCGTGCCGGGTGGCGACCGGGTCGGAGACGAAGACGAGCGACGCGGCGGAGGGATCGGCGACGGCGTACAGCACCGCGCACGCCTGGGGGCCCTCGGCGTCGGTGTAGGCGAGCGTCAGGGTGGACAGCGACCGCAGCGCGGAAGCGAGTTCCTCGGGCAGAGGCACCACGGGGCACCGACTCCTCTCATAGGGGGCGAGCCTATCGATGTCGTCGAAAATTCATTTGAGGATGGCTCGTGGCGTCGTCATGATCGGGGAAAAACCGATGAGTTCCCGCCCGCGACGCGGTCTGCCCCGTGACTCGCCCGCTCCCCGGCGGAGGGCACTCACCCGACGGAAGGCACCATGCAAGCACCGCACGCAACCCCCACTCTGCCGCCCGAACGCGTCACCGCCGTGCTGCGGATCCTGGTGCTGTCCACGTTCGTCGTGCTCCTCAACGAGACGATCATGGTCAACGCGATCCCGCGCCTCATGCGGGAGTTCGAGGTCACCGCCTCGGCCGCGGGTTGGCTGTCCACCGCCTTCATGCTGACCATGGCCGTCGTCATCCCGGTGACCGGCTGGTTCCTCCAGCGCGTGACGACCCGGACCGCCTTCGGCCTGGCCATGACGCTGTTCATCGTCGGTACGGCCCTGGCCGCGGCCGCGCCCGCGTTCCCCGTGCTCCTGGTCGCGCGCGTCATCCAGGCGAGCGGCACCGCCGTGATGATGCCGCTGCTCATGACGACGCTGATGACGCTCGTGCCGCCGAGCGACCGCGGCCGCGTCATGGGCAACATCACCCTCGTCATCTCCGTCGCGCCCGCGCTCGGCCCCGCCGTCTCCGGCGTGCTACTCGAACTCGGCACGTGGCGGCTGCTGTTCCTGGCCGTGCTCCCCATCGCCGTGGCCATGGCGATATTCGGCCGCCGCAACCTCGTGGACATCGGCGAGCCGCAGGCCGTCCCGATCGACTGGCTGTCCGTCCCGCTCGCGGCGGCGGGCTTCGGCGCCCTCGTCTACGGCCTGGGCGGACTCGGAGCGGGCGAGGGTGCCTCGACCGTCGTGCCGCCCGAGGCCACGACCGTCGTCGGCGCCGCGCTGGTGGCCCTGTTCGTCTGGCGGCAGCTGGCTCTCCAGCGCTCCTCCACCCCGCTCCTCGACCTCCGCGCCCTGACGTACCGTCACTTCTCGGTGGCGCTGGCCCTGATGTGCCTGACGTTCATGGCGCTCATGGGCGCGTTCATCCTGCTGCCCATCTACCTCCAGGAAGTCCAGGGCCTCAGCTCCCTGCAGACCGGCCTGCTCCTCATCCCCGGCGGCCTGACCATGGGCCTGCTCGGACCGCAGGTCGGCAAGCTCTACGACCGCATCGGCGCGCCGCGGCTCGTCGTCCCCGGAGCCGCGCTCACCGCGCTCTGCCTCGCGCTGTTCGCGCTCACGGGCCCCGGCACCTCGCCGTGGGTGGTGCTCGTCCTCCACGTCGCGCTGAGCGCCGGCATGGCGTTCGTCTTCACCCCCGTCTTCACCTCGGGCCTGTCCGTCCTCCCCCCGCACCTGTACCCGCACGGCTCCGCGATCCTGGGCTCGCTCCAGCAGGTCGCCGCCGCCGCGGGCACCGCCCTGATGATCAGCGTCATGTCGGGGCGTGCCGTCACGGCTGCCGCCGGCGGCGCCGACGCCACGGACGCCCTCGCCACGGGCATCCGCTGGGGCTTCGGGGTCGGCGCGGCGCTCGGAGCGGTGGCGGTGCTCGTGGCCCTGCTGGTCCGCACGCCCCCCGTCCCCGAGGCGCCCGCCGCGCCCGAGGCCCAGGCCGAGGACGACCCCACGGCGAAGACGGCCGCCACGTCCGACTGACGCGCCCGGCCCCTCCCGCCGTCCCTCTTTCGCCGCCGCGCGGCCCCGCATCCGCGGAGCCGCGCGGCGGCGAAGTACTTCCACGGGCGTGTGTACGCCAGGACGGCCGGCGGAAGGGATCAGCGCATGGACACTCCCACCAGGGCCGACGGCGCCCGCTGCCTGGTCACCGGCGCCAGCGGCTACATCGGCGGCCGCCTCGTGCCCGAGCTCCTCGACGCCGGCTACCGCGTCCGATGCCTGGCCCGCCGTCCGGACAAGCTCCGCGACTTCCCCTGGGCCGACCGGGTGGACATCGTCCGGGGAGACGTCACGGACGCCGAGAGCCTCGGAGCCGCGCTCACCGGCGTCGACGTCGCCTACTACCTCGTCCACTCCATGAGCTCGACAGCCCGCTTCGAGGACGCCGACCGCCTCGCCGCCCGCACCTTCGCCGCCGAGGCCCGCTCCGCCGGCGTCCGGCGCATGGTCTACCTCGGCGGCCTGGTCCCGGAGGGCGTACCGGAGAGCGAGCTCTCGCCGCACCTGCGTTCCCGCACCGAGGTCGGCCGCATCCTCCTCGACTCGGGCGTCCCCACCGCCGTGCTCCGGGCCGCCGTCGTCATCGGCTCCGGATCGGCCTCGTTCGAGATGCTCCGCTACCTGACGGAACGGCTCCCCGTCATGGTCACCCCCAGCTGGGTCGGCACCCGCGTCCAGCCCATCGCCGTCCGCGACGTGCTGCGCTACCTGGTGGGCAGCGCGGACCTGCCCGCCGACGTGAACCGGACCTTCGACGTCGGCGGCCCCGACGTGCTCACGTACCGGGAGATGATGGAGCGGTACGCCGAGGTCGCCGGGCTCCGCAAGCGCCTCATCGTCCCCGTACCGGTGCTCACCCCCCGGCTCTCCAGCCAGTGGATCGGGCTCGTCACCCCCGTGCCCGCCTCCCTGGCCCGGCCCCTCACCGAGTCCCTGCGCCACGAGGTGGTCTGCGCGGAGCGCGACATCACCCGGTACGTCCCCGACGGCCCCGGCCGCCCCATCCCCTTCGCCGAGGCCCTCCGGCTCGCCCTCCGCCGCGTCCGGGAGGCGCGGGTCACGACCCGCTGGTCCACCGCCGCACCGCCCGGCGCGCCCAGCGACCCGCTCCCCACCGACCCGGACTGGGCGGGCGGCAGCCTCTACACGGACCGGCGCGCCCGCGCCGTCGACGCGAGCCCCGAGGCGCTCTGGCGGGTCATCGAGGGCGTGGGCGGCGAGAACGGCTGGTACTCCTTCCCGCTGGCCTGGGCCGTACGCGGGTGGGCCGACCGGCTCGCCGGGGGAGTGGGGCTGCGGCGCGGGCGCCGGGACGCGGAGCGCCTCCGGGTGGGGGACGCCCTGGACTTCTGGCGCGTGGAGGCGATCGACCGGGGACGCCTGCTGCGCCTGCGGGCGGAGATGCGCCTGCCCGGACTCGCCTGGCTGGAGATGTCGGTGGACCGGGACGAGAGCGGGCGCACGTGGTACCGGCAGCGGGCCCTCTTCCACCCGCGCGGCCTGGCCGGACAGGCGTACTGGTGGGGCGTGACGCCCTTCCACGCCGTGGTCTTCGGCGGCATGGCGCGGAACATCGCCCGAACGGCCGAGTCGGAGGGCGGACGGGCCGGCGGGACCCCCTGAGAGGAGCCGTCCGACCGGATGCCGTCCGACCGGATGCCGTGCGACCGGATGCCGTCCGGCCGCATCCGGCGGGCCGGGAACGAGGGAACCACCCCTGAAGGAGTGGCACACCCCGAGCAGAGAGAGCGCCATGACCGTCTCCGTCGTTCTGTACACCTCCGACCTCCGGGTCCACGACCACCCGCCACTGAGGGCGGCGGCCCGGGCGGCCGACGGGGTGGTGCCGGTCTTCGTCCGCGACCCGGCCGTCGACCGGGCGGGATTCGGCGCACCCAACCGCCTGGCCTTCCTCGCGGACTGCCTGGCGGACCTCGACCGCTCCCTGAAGGACCGGGGCGGCCGTCTCGTCGTGCGGGAGGGGGACACCGTCGCCGAACTGCTGGCGGTGGTGCGGCAGGCCGAGGCCGACGAGGTCCACATGGCCGCCGGCGTGACGGCCTTCGCGCAGCGGCGGGAGGCACGCCTCAGGGCGGCCCTCGAAGCGGACGGCTGCCGTCTGTACGTGCACGACGGCGTCGTCACCGTCGTCCCGCCCGGCGACGTCCTTCCGCAGGGCAAGGACCACTTCGCCGTCTTCACGCCCTACCTGCGGCGCTGGGCCGCCGAACCCGTACGGGTCCCCTTCGCCGCCCCGAGGACGCTGCACGTACCGCCCGGCCTGCGCTCCGCGCGCGTACCCCGGCGCTCCGCCGTCGCCGGCGTGTCGCCCGCCCTGCCCGCGGGCGGCGAGAGCGAGGCGCGGAAGCGGCTCGCCGCGTGGCTCGACGGTCCCCTCGACGCGTACGAGGACCGGCACGACGACCTGGCGGGCGACGCCACCTCCCGCCTCTCTCCCCACCTCCACTTCGGCACCCTCTCCGCCACCGAGGCGGTGCACCGGGCGGCCAAGCGGGGCGGGGCGGGCGCCGACGCGTTCGTACGGCAGCTGTGCTGGCGCGACTTCCACCACCAGCTCCTCGCCGCGCGCCCCGGGGCGGCCACCGCCGACTACCGATCCCGGAACGGGAGTTGGCGGACGGGGCCGGACGCCGAGGCGGACCTCGCCGCCTGGCGCGAGGGGCGTACCGGATACCCCCTCGTCGACGCCGCCATGCGCCAACTCGCCCACGAGGGATGGATGCACAACCGGGGCAGGCTGATCACCGCCTCGTTCCTGTCGAAGACGCTGGGCGTCGACTGGCGCGAAGGGGCGCGGCACTTCCTCGGTCTCCTCGTGGACGGCGACGTCGCCAACAACCAGCTCAACTGGCAGTGGGTGGCCGGGACCGGCACGGACACCCGTCCGAACCGCGTGCTCAACCCCGTCACCCAGGCCAAGCGGTACGACCCCGACGGCGCCTACGTCCGGCGCTGGGTGCCGGAGCTCGCCGGACTCGACGGCCCGGCCGTCCACGAGCCCTGGCGGCTCACCGGACTCGACCGGGCGGCCCTCGACTACCCGGACCCGCTGATCGAGCTCTCCGAGGGCCTGGCGCGCTTCCGGCGGCTGAGGGGACTCGACGACTGAGGGGACTCGGCGACTGAGGACCCCCTGGTCCACCCGCCCCCGGCGGCCGTGCGGACGGCGTGAACGGTGTCGTCCGTGCCCCCACCGTGCGCGTACGATGCGCAAACGATGCGAATCGGTGCGTTTCGCACGGAGGAAGGCGACGCCGTGCGTCGCCTCGGCGGTGCGCGCGGGCCCGGACCCAGGGAACGGAGAGAACCGTGATTGTCGGAGTCCTCAGAGAGGCGCGGGCGGGTGAGCACCGCGTCTCGGCCACACCGGCGACCGTCGAACAGATCCGCGCACTGGGGTACGAGGTCGTCGTCGACTCCGGCGCCGGCGACGCGGCCGGATTCCCCGACGGCGCCTACGAGGCGGCCGGAGCGACCCTCGGCGACGCGACGGCCTCCGACGTGGTGCTCGGCGTCAACGCCCCCAGCCCGGTCCAACTGGACGGGGTGCGGCCGCAGGCGACGGTGATCGCCCTGTTCGCGCCCGCCTTCGACCCGGCGATGGTCGAGGAGCTGGGCCGCCGGCCGTTCACGGCGCTGTCGATGGACGCGGTGCCGCGCATCAGCCGGGCGCAGTCCATGGACGTCCTGTCCTCGATGGCGAACATCGCGGGCTACCGGGCCGTGGTGGAGGCCGCGCACGAGTTCGGCCGGTTCTTCACCGGCCAGGTGACGGCGGCCGGCAAGGTGCCCCCGGCGAAGGTGCTCGTCGCGGGCGCCGGGGTCGCCGGTCTCGCCGCGATCGGCACGGCGGGCTCGCTCGGTGCCGTCGTCCGCGCGACCGACCCGCGCCCCGAGGTGGCGGACCAGGTCCGCTCGCTGGGCGGCGAGTACCTGGCGATCGAGTCCCCGGAGACGGAGGTGTCGGCGACCGGTTACGCGAAGGAGATGGGCGACGCCTACAAGGCGCGGGAGGCCGAGCTGTACGCGGCACAGTGCCGCGAGGCCGACATCGTCATCACGACCGCCCTGATCCCGGGCCGCCCCGCCCCGACGCTCATCACCGCCGACATGGTCGCGAGCATGCGGCCGGGGTCCGTGATCGTCGACATGGCCGCCGCCAACGGCGGCAACGTCGTCGGCACCGTGAAGGGCGAGAAGACCGTCACGGACAACGGCGTGACGATCCTCGGCTACACGGACCTCGCGGGCCGCCTCCCCGCGCAGGCCTCGCAGCTCTACGGCACGAACCTCCTCAACCTGCTGAAGCTCATGACCCCGGCCAAGGACGGCACGCTGGTCCTGGACTGGGACGACCCCGTGCAGCGCTCGATCACCGTCGTCCGCGCCGGCGAGTCGGCCTGGCCGCCCCCGCCGGTCCAGGTCTCGGCGACCCCCGTCCCGGCCGCCCCCGCGGCCGCCGCCGAACCGGTCGCGCCGGTCGCGAAGACGCCGATGACGGCGCGACGGAGGTTCGGCGGGGTGGCGCTGGCCGCGCTGCTGCTCTTCCTCGCCGCCGGCTTCGCCCCCGCGGCGCTGCTGCCGCACCTCACCGTCTTCGTCCTCGCCATCGTGATCGGCTACTACGTCATCGGCCACGTCCACCACGCCCTGCACACGCCGCTGATGTCGGTGACGAACGCGATCTCCGGGATCATCGTCGTCGGCGCCCTGCTCCAGATCGGACACGGGAGCACCGCGGTCACGGTCCTCTCGGCCGTGGCGATCCTGCTGGCCAGCATCAACGTCTTCGGCGGCTTCGCGGTGACGCGTCGCATGCTCGCCATGTTCAACAGGAGCTGACATGACCGCGACCCTCGCCGCACAGGCGGCCTACCTCGTCGCCGCGCTGCTGTTCATCCTGGCCCTCGCGGGACTCTCCAAGCACGAGTCGGCGCGCCTCGGCAACGCCTTCGGCATGCTCGGCATGGCCGTCGCGCTCGTCGCGACGGTCGTCCTCGCCCTCGACGGCGACGTCGGCACCGCGGGCCTCGGACTCATGGTCCTCGCGATGGTCGTCGGCGCCCTGATCGGACTCCGGCGCGCCCGGGGCGTCGAGATGACCGGCATGCCCGAACTCATCGCGCTGCTCCACTCCTTCGTCGGCCTCGCCGCCGTCCTGGTCAGCTGGAACGGCTACCTCGACGTCGAGCACCGGCCCGGCGGCCACGAAGCCCGAACCCTGGACGCGCTCGGCACCCTCGGCATCCACCACGCCGAGGTCTTCATCGGTGTGTTCATCGGTGCCGTCACCTTCACCGGCTCGATCGTCGCCAATCTCAAGCTGTCCGCGAGGATGAGCTCGAAGCCGCTGACGCTGCCGGGCAAGAACGCCCTCAACCTCGGTGCGCTCGGCCTGTTCGCCGCGCTGACCGTCTGGTTCGTGATCGCGCCCGCACTGTGGCTGCTCATCGCCGTCACCGTCCTCGCGCTCGCCCTCGGCTGGCACCTGGTCGCCTCGATCGGCGGCGGCGACATGCCCGTGGTCGTCTCCATGCTCAACAGCTACTCCGGGTGGGCGGCCGCGGCGTCCGGCTTCCTGCTCGGCAACGACCTGCTCATCATCACGGGCGCCCTGGTCGGCTCCTCCGGTGCCTACCTCTCGTACATCATGTGCAAGGCGATGAACCGTTCGTTCGTCTCCGTCATCGCGGGCGGTTTCGGCATCGAGGCCCCCTCGGGCGCGGACGTCGACTACGGCGAGTACACCGAGATCACCGCCGAGAACGCGGCCGAACTGCTCTCCGCCGCGAGCTCCGTGGTCATCACCCCCGGCTACGGCATGGCGGTCGCCCAGGCCCAGTACCCGGTCGCGGAGCTCACCTCGAAGCTGCGTGCCAAGGGCGTCGACGTGCGCTTCGGCATCCACCCGGTCGCAGGCCGGCTGCCGGGCCACATGAACGTGCTCCTGGCCGAGGCCAAGGTGCCGTACGACATCGTCCTCGAGATGGACGAGATCAACGAGGACTTCGCCGACACCGACGTCGTCCTGGTCATCGGCGCCAACGACACCGTCAACCCGGCCGGCGCCGAGGACCCGTCGAGCCCCCTCGCCGGCATGCCGGTCCTCACGGTCTGGGAGGCGAACAAGGTCATCGTCTTCAAACGCTCGATGGCCTCCGGCTACGCGGGCGTCCAGAACCCCCTGTTCTTCCGCGACAACACGTCCATGCTCTTCGGCGACGCCAAGGCCCGCGTCGAGGACATCGTCGGCGCGCTCTGACCCGCGCCCGCGTGCACCGGTCCCGGTCAGTCCACCACGGCGCTGCGGCGTTCCGGCAGGACGACGTCCCGCCAGACGCCGTGGTGGCGGCGTTCTCGGCCCGCGTCTCTCACGTCGCGTCGCCCCCGCCGATGCCGGCCCGGTCGATGCCGGCCCGGTAGATGCCGAGCACCCGCTCGGCCTCGTCGGGCCGGAGCGGCTCGATCCGTACGGTGTTCGCGCCCATCGGCCGACGGTATGTGGTCAAGGGGGCAGCGTGGAGGTTTCGACGTCTCCGCCGGAGACAGGATGATGACCGTGACCACTCAAGGACGATTATCCGCGGGGACGGCGTGGCACCGAGGGACGCTGACCCTGGGG
The DNA here is from genome assembly GCF_040641575.1 of Streptomyces sp. NPDC020807. Lineage (NCBI taxonomy): Bacteria > Bacillati > Actinomycetota > Actinomycetes > Kitasatosporales > Streptomycetaceae > Streptomyces > Streptomyces sp. NPDC020807. Next base: position 382,314 of record NZ_JBFADU010000005.1, on the reverse strand, counting down.
GCCGAGGAGGAGTACCTGCTCGTCGACCCGGCCACCGGTGAACTCCGGCCGGAGGCGCAGAAGGTGGTGACCGACGCCGCCGCCGAGTTGGGGGAGCGGGTCACCACGGAGATCACCGCCTACCAGGTCGAGGCGCGCACCGACCCCCACACCAGTCTGGCGGCCTTCGCCGAGCAGGTCCGCTCCCTGCGCGCGGCCGTCGTGCGCGCCGCCGCCCGGCACGGCCTCGGCGTCGTCTCCAGCGGCACGCCCGTCCTGCCGCAGCCCAGCCCGCTCGCCGTGACCGACGGCCCCCGGTACGCCCGGAGCGTGGCGATGTTCGGCGCCCTGGACGACGAACAGACCATCTGCGCCTGCCACGTCCACATCGGCGTCCCGGACGTGGAGCTCGCCCTGACGGTCGGCAACCACCTCCGCGGCCGGCTACCGCAGCTGATCGCGCTCTCCGCCAACTCGCCGTTCTGGCAGGGCCGGGACACCGGGTACGCGAGCTGGCGCACCCTGGCCTGGGCCCGCTGGCCCGCGGCCGGTCCGCCGCCGCACTTCGCGTCGGCGGACGAGTTCCACGCGCTCGTCGAGGACCTGACGGCCACCGGCACCATCATGGACCGCGCCGCGCTGTACTGGGACATCCGCCCCTCCGTCCACGTGCCCACCCTGGAGATCCGGGTGTTCGACGCCGTCCCCACGGTCGCGGACACCGTCCTGCTCGCCGCGGTCACCCGGGGCCTCGTCGCCACCGCCCTCGCGGACATCGAGGCGGGAAGGCCCGCCCTCCGCCCGTCACAGGCACTGCTGCGGGCCGCCTGCTGGCGCGCCGCGCGCGACGGCCTGACGGGAGACGCCGTGGACCTGCGCACCCGGCGCCTCGTGCCGGCCGCCACCCTCGTCGACCGAATGCTCGACGACCTCCGGCCGGCCCTCCTCCGCCACGGCGACCTGGACGCGGTCACCGCGGGCTGGGCGAGGCTGCGCGCCCTGGGCACCGGCGCCGAACGCCAGCGCGCGGCCCACCGCCGCCGGGGCAGCCTCCCGGAGGTCTCGGAGGCGCAGCGGAAGGCCGTCACCGCCCCGTACGAGCACGGCGCCGGCTGAGGTCGCGGAGCCCGTCACTCCGTACGGATCAGCGCGCGGACGAGTCGCCCGACGTGCGCATGGGACTCCGGTCCCGCGTCGGGCGAGCCGGTCATGAGGAGGTGGTGCAGCGTCCCGACCAGCGCGAGCGCCACCGTCTCCACGTCCAGGGGCACGGCCACCCTGCCGAGCTCCTGCTCCGCCCGCAGGTAGCGGCCGATGGCGTCCTGGATCGCGGCGAACCCCGGGGCGCCGCCCGCCCAGGCCTCGCGGACGCGTTGCGCCGCCGCCGGCCGGGTCACCGCGAGGCCGACGAGCCCCGGGTCCAGGGACAGCACCGCCGAGGCCACGTCCGTGAGGTTCTCCTCGACGGAACCGGCGCCCGCGCGTGCCGGCAAGTCCTCCGAGAGTCCGGCGGCCTCGGCGAACCGGTGGAGGACCAGGTCCGCGACGAACTCGTCCAGCCCGGTGAAGTGCGTGTGCAGCACTCCCTTGGAGCAGCCGGCCTCCTCCGTGACGGCCCGGCTCGTCAGCGCCGCGGCCCCGTCCCGGGCGAGGACGCGTTCCGCCGCCGCGAACAACCGCTCCCGCAGGCCTTCGATGGCGACTCCGCGCGGTGACATCACGTTCCTCCTGGGCAAGGGCGTTGCCAGTATGGGCGAGTGCCCATACTGTTTGGGCGTGCGCCCATTCTAGGGCTCTCGCCACTCCGCCGGAGGTCGATCCGCATGCACAACACCGCCAACACCGCTCAGGCACAGGCGTGGAACGGGTACGAAGGCACGCACTGGGCCGCCCATCACGACCGCTGGAACGCGATCAACGCCGGTTTCGACGAGCCGCTGCTCGCGGCAGCGTCGATCCGCCCCGACGACCACGTCCTCGACATCGGCTGCGGAGCGGGCGCGACCACCCGGCTCGCCTCCCGCGCGGCGGCACGGGGGCACGCCACCGGCCTCGACCTCTCCGGCCCCATGGTCGAGCGCGCCCGCGAGGTCGCCGCCGCCGAGCGCCTCGCCAACATCTCCTTCACCCACGGCGACGCCCAGGTCCACGACCTGCCGCGGGCCGCGTTCGACGTCGCGATCAGCCGCTTCGGCATCATGTTCTTCGCCGACCCCGCCGCCGCGTTCGCGAACATCGCCTCGGCGCTGCGCCCGGGCGGGCGGGTCGCCTTCCTGTGCGCGGCGGAGCCAGAAGAGAACGAATGGCTGTCCGCGCTGACCGCGCTCGGGGACATCCTGCCCACCGGCGGCTTCGGCGAGCCCGGCGGACCGGGCATGTTCTCCCTCGCCGCCCCCGCCACGGCCACGGGGCTGCTCCGCGCGGCGGGCCTGCGGGACGTGCGGGCCGAACGCGTGGAGGCGCACGGGAACTGGGGCCGCACCGCCGAGGAGGCCGCGGACTTCCTCCTCGACTCGGGCCCCGGCCGACACCTCCTCGCCGCCGTCGGTCCCGCTGCCCGGGCCGAAGCGCGCCGCCGCCTGACCGAAGGCCTCGCGGCCCACGAGAGCGACGGCGCGATCCGCCTCCGCGGCACCGGCCGACTTCTGACCGCCATCCGCGCCGCCTGAGTCCGGCGAAACCCTCCGGGTGAGGCGGGCCGGGAAACCACTCGGCCCGGTCCCTGTGAGGGGGACCGGGCCGAGTGGGCGTTCAGGTGAGGCTCAGCAACCGCTGACGCAGTCGCCGTTCACCCAGGTGCGGTTGATCTTTCTCCAGGGCCAGAGGGGGATGGAGTCGAGTCCGTGTTCGCTCGCCATCGCATCCCGGGCGATCACCCGGGGTGCCATGCCCCGGCGGTACTGCACGACTTCCATGTCGGGATAGGCATCGCCCTTGCGTGTGATCCGGACGTCTGTGGTGGTTGCCTCCACGGTGAGCTGGTTGTCCACCGCGAACTGGTTGATGAAGCTGTTGACGGCGTGGACGCCGATGTCGAGCTTCTGCGGGGAGACGCTGGAGCCTTGACTGTTCACATTCAGCACGTTAGTCCCACCGTTGGTGTCGCCCGGCCACCCGTCGACCTTGATCGGATTGGCTGGGATCTCCTCGCCCTTCTTGTGGTCGATGACTCTGAAGCCGACGGCCCGGCTCATCTTCACCGTCTCATAGACGGCTACAGCCCTGTCAGAGGGAGCGATCGTGAAAGTGCACTGGCCCGTGGCGGTGTCCCAGAACAGTGTCATCCGGTAGGGCGCCTCGGGGTCCTCGCTGGGGCCGCGATTGTCGCCGAGGAGGAGGGTCCGAATTGCCGTCTTGGTGTGGATGTAGTAGCGGACCATGATGATGCCGCGGTCCTCGCCAGGCTTCACGGGGATGGGTGTCCGTTGTGATCCGTGCGGCTGCTTGCCGAACCCCGCCTCGAGCGCCGCGGTGATGAAGTCCTCTACCGGCGGCTCCTCCCACTTCACCCGCCCGTGCTCGCACTCGCTCCCGTTGTCCTCGCAGTACTCCATCATCCCCGGGTCGATGAGCCCGGTCGGGTCGCTCGACGCGAGCGGGTTGTTGTGGGCGTACGCGTACCCGTTGATCTGCTGGGTGTCGCTGAGGTCCACGACCGGGTCCGCCGAGACGAACCGGCCGAGGGCCGGGTCGTACTCGCGGGCCCCGAGGTGGGTGAGGCCGGTGGACGTGTCCTTCGTGCCGCCGACGAATCCGCGCTCGCCGGTCCACGCCGACGGCTGCGTTCCCCGGGGCGCGCCGAACGGCATCGACCGGAGGCGCGACACCGCGTGCGTGGCGGAGTCCACCTGGAGGGTGGCGGTGCCGTGGTGGTCGGTGAACAGGAAGGACAGGGTGCCCTGCTTGCGTACCGCGACGGTGGCGCCGTTGTGCGTGTAGTAGCGGGTGCCGACGACGGTGCCGCCGGGCTTGAGGAGCAGCTCGGTGCCGCCCGGCAGGGTCAGCGTCGTGCCGGAGGCGTCCTTGCGGATCAGCCGCTGGCCCTCGCTGTCGTAGATGTACGACGCGGTGGTGGTGGTGCCTTCGCTCACCTGGGACAGGTGCCCCTCCAGGTCCCACTTCAGGGTCTGGTCGGAGCCCGGCAGCTGACGGCGGGTCGTGTTGCCCGTGTCGTCGTACGTGTACTGCTCGGTCGTGCCGTTCCTCGGGCCTCCCGTGGTCGTGACCGAGGGCAGCCGCGCTCCGGTGGTCGGCGCCGCGTACGCGCGGGTGATGTCGGCGGCGGGGCCGCCGGTGACCGCGTGCTGGACTTCGGTGCGGCGGTTGCCGATGGCGTCGTAGGTGTACGACTGCCAGTACGCGTCCGGTCCGTCGACCGAACCGGTCGAAGGGCCGGTGGCGCAGTCGGCGGAGGTCCAGGCGTCCGTGATGCGGCGCAGGCCGTCCGTGCGGAAGCACTGGGTGTCGCTGACGCGCTGGGCGTCCTGGCCGGAGACGGTGGCGACCTCGGTGACGTTGCCGCCCGGGTCGTAGGCGTAGGACGTGTCGTCCAGGCGCTGCGGCGCGGTCTCGCGGTCGGTGACGGTGCGGATCAGCCGGCCCGTGTGCTCGTCGTACTCGTTGCTCTGCCACACCTTCTTGCCGAACTCGCCGAACTCGGTGCGGAGGGCACGGCCGTAGGAGTCGTACGAGGTCGGGCCGGCCAGCACGGCGCCGGCGACCGTGGTGCTCACCGGGAGGCCGTCGGCGTCGTAGCGGGTGGCGATGCGCTCCTTGGGCAGGTCGCCGACCGCCGGTTCCTCGACGAACTCCGGTTTTCCGGTGATCGCGTTGAAGCCGGAGGTCCACTTGTACGTGGTGGCCAGTGCGCCCAGGTCGCCCTTGCCGACCGGGACGGTCAGCTGGCTCTGCGTGGCCTGGTAGCGGTTGTTGTACCAGGTCACCTCGGAGACGTACGCGTAGCCGTCGACGTAGTGCTTCGCGGCGGTCTGCCGGCCCTTGGCCACCGTGTCGTAGACGTATTCGGTGGTCAGGACGCCGTTGACCTTGACGGCGGTCTTGCGCCCGAGGAGGTCGTAGTCGGTGTGGTGGACGGTGCCGAGGGCGTTCTTGGTGTCCGTCTCGCGGTCGCCGCGGTCGTAGGTGAACTCCGTCCGGCCGGTGTCCGGGTCCTTCACGAAGGTCTTGCGGCCGCGGACGTCGTAGCCGTAGGTCCACTCGCGACCGGCCGCGTCGGTCACCTTGGCCAGCCGGCCCAGGCGGTCGTACGCGTACCGGGTGGACTGGTACGCGGTGCGTGCCGGGTCCGTGTACTCGCGGGTCTCGGTCGTACGGCCCAGGCTGTCGGTGAGCGTGGTCCGCGCGGTGCCGCCTGCGGGCGGGACCACGGTGACCCGGTCGCCCTGGTCGATCGTGGTCGTACGGCTCTTCTCGTCGCCGAACTTCTTGGAGATGACGTCGGTGACCCGGCCCGCGCCGTCGTAGAGCGTCTCGGTCGAGGCCGGGTACTTCAGCTCCTCCCCGGTGACGAGCGTGGTCGACGGGGCGGTGGGCGTGTGGAACTGGCCCGAGTGCTTCCAGTTCTGGCCGAGGGTGTTGTAGAAGTTCTCGGTCACCAGGGTGCCGCCGCCGGGCGCGGGGGCCTGGGTCTGCCGGTTGCGGAGCAGGCCGTCGGAGAACTCGTGCGTCGTGCGGTAGGCGCCCGTCTCGGTCAGCGTGCTGGTGGAGACGACGACGGGACCGTCGGTGCGGACGAGGTAGTCGTACGAGAAGTGCGGGGTGGTCGGGTAGGTGGCGGCGGCCCGGCCGGGAAGCCAGACCTGCTTCGTCCGGCCCAGCGCGTCGTACTTCGTGGTGGTGGTCTTCTTGTTGAGGTCCTCCATGGTGACGGGCAGGCCGCGGAGCTGGTCGAAGGTGGTGGTGGCGACGAAGCCCAGGGGGTTGGTCACGACCGTCTTCAGCGCCGTCTCGCCCGTGGCGGGGACGTAGTCGGTGCGGGTGGTCTGGCCGAAGGTGTCGGTGGCCGTGATCTGGCGTCCGTACGTGTCGAACGTGGCGGTCGCCTTGACGTCGTAGCCGTTGCCGAGGCTGTTGATCACCTCGCTCCGGGTCACCTCGCCCCGGGTGGGCGCGGCGCCGAAGGCCCCTCCGTCGTACAGGGAGCGGGTGTCGGAGATGACGTCGGCCGGACGGTTGACGGTCGCGTCGCAGGCGCCGGCGGCCTTCTCCGTGCGGGACACCGCGCCGAGGATGTTCCGGTCGGTGTTGCGGGCGTACTCGGTGCGCTTGCAGGTCTCGTCGCCCGTCTGGGACGCGTCGCCCGAGTCGGTGACGGCCTTGACCATGCCGTACTCGTCGTACTCCGTGGTCGTGGAGGCCTTGCGCTCGCCGCCGCTCGTCCTGACCCGGGTGATTTCCTGGCCGTTGCCGGTGTAGCGCGCCTCCAGGGGCGGCAGCCCCGTGCGCGTGCGGGTGGCGTTCGGCTCGGAGCGCCATGGGACGGTCGAGGTCGCCTTGACCCAGTCGCCCGTCTCGCCGTCGTAGGAGACGCTCTCCCGCGTCATGCCGGCGAATTCGGGGCGGTCGGTCGCGACGGCCCCGGTGGAGTCCGTGACCTGCGCGCCGTCGATGCCCCGGAAGTAGCGGGACTCCGCGAAGCTCCGGGCGTCGAGGCCGTCGCCCTTGCGGACCTGCACCCGGCCGTAACCGCGGTACTCGCCGTACGTGCGGTCGGCGGGCTTGGTGAACTCGTCCTCGCTCTTCGCCCAGGCGGCGCCGTCACGGTAGCTGTACCGCGTGACGACGTCGGGGGTCTCGACGAGGTTGTCGCCCTCGGTCACCTCGGCGACGAGGTACTTGTTGAACCAGTCGAGCTTCGCCGTGTCGCCCTCGAAGGCCCACTTCACCGGGTAGCAGGTGGTGGTGTTGGTGGCGTCGGCCGGCGGCAGGGTCGTGGCGGTGCAGCCGGGATCCGAGTAGGTCACCCCGATGCTGCCGCCGGTGTCGGTGTTGATCTGGTAGACGCGGTAGCGGACGTACGCGGGCAGGCCGTCGCCCGTCTTGTCGACCCGGTTGGCGAGCTGCTTGCCGAGGAAGGTCACCTTGGGCAGGGGCAGATCACCGGCGGTGTGGCCGGTGCGCTGGATGGTGGACAGCCACAGGGCGCGCGTGGTGCCGTCGCCGGTGGGCGGGAAGGTCTGCTCCAGCGCCCAGGAGTCCACGTTCTTGTAGGTGCCCGCGGTCAGCATCTTCGAGGTGATGGTGACCAGTCGCTTCTTCGACCAGAAGGTCGGGCTGTAGCGGCCGGCGCACTGCGTGCCGTCGGCGCAGTGCTGGTCGACCGGCACGTCCGGCCAGTTGGCGGTGTGGTCCTTGTCGAAGAGGTGGCAGTCGGCGGTGCAGCGGTCGGTGACGTCGAACTTCACCTGGGCCATGGCCGGGGCCGTGTACACGGTGTCGGTGCGCAGGCCGTACTCGACCCGGTCGAGCCAGCCGCCCCGGACGTAGGAGGTCGGGGTGCCCTGGGAGGCGCTGGCCACGGTGCCGCGGTCGTAGTTGTTGGTCTCGGCCTTCCAGTAGTAGGCCTGGGCGTTTCCGCGGGCATCGATCACGTGGTCGAGCTGCCAGCGCCACGCCTGCTTGCACCAGCCGGACGCGAATGAGGCGTTGTGGCAGGGTTCGCCGGCGTGGTTGCCGTAGACCGGCACGGTCCAGGTGGACTCGGTCTCGGGCTTGCCGGTCGTCCAGCCGGGGAGCCGGTCGAGGCCGAAGAAGTACTGGGTGCCGTCGGCGGTGGTCACCTTCCAGTGCTCGCCGTTGTCATCGCCGTTCGCCGCGCCCGTGAGCCGCTCGATCCGGTCGGCGGAGTCGGCCTGGGCGCGCCAGCCCTTGCCCTCCTCGTAGACGAGTTCGGTGGTGCGGCCGCCGAGGTTCATCGTCGCGTTGTCGGTGAACCAGCACAGGTCACCGCTCTTCTCGGTGTTCGTGCCGCCGTCCATGTCGTCCGCGCACGAGCGGTAGCGGCGCTCGATGAAGCCTGGCTCCATGGACCAGCCGTCGCCGATCCATCCCGGCTGGCTGTTGGTCGAGGCGGTGCGGCCGTCCACGCTCTGCGAGGAGTAGCCCAGGGACAGCTTGGCGTCCATGCCGCCCGGCACGGTCGGCACCGTCAGGGGGTAGTTCCAGCTGAAGCCGCCGGAGGAGCCGCCCGCGCTCCACGAACCCGAAGCCTGGAGCGGGGTGGCCTTGAAGTCACCGTTGGTGCCCGCACTGTCGGCCTCCGCGGCGAGCACGGTGGCACCGCCGCCCAGTGCGGCCCTCATCAGGGGCGAGACCGGGCTCTTGGCGGCCGCCGGAGCCGGAGCCGCGGAGCCGAGAGGGGCGGTGGCGGTCAGCTTCGCGGCGCGGGTGTCGTTGTGTGTCGGCAGCGGTGTACGGATGCTGCACCGGGGCTCGGACGGTGTGGTCAGCGCGCAGGAGGGCAGGCTGACGATCCGGAGACGGGAGCTCCACTCACCGCCGTACGTCCGGCGGAGGGCGGCGTAGTCGACGGACACCTCGGTCTTCGACGGCCCGGCGGCGTCACCGGTCACCTGGAAGAGCAGGCCCTGGACACCGGAGCGCCGGGTCGTGGCGGCGTCGGCCACGGAGACTCCGGCGGACAGGCCGCGCACGCGGACGGGGGAGCGGTTCTCCGGAGCACGCCGATCCCGAGCCGCTTCGGCAAGGGCCTTGGCCGTCTCGTCAGGGCGATTCAGCGCTGCGCTCTGGCCGAATGCGACCGGGGTGACGGCGACGCTCTCGCCCCGCCTGAGGTCGGGCAATCTCCAGTCAGTCGGGGCGGCTCCGGCGGAATTGACGGGTGCGAGGGACGCAATTATCAGGGCGATGGCAAAAGCGGAGCGAATGGATCCGATGTGTTGATTCCATCTTGTGGGACCCTTCCCCGCGCCACGTTGAATAGACGTTCTCAATCGTGTCTCCCGAAATAAAAGACAATACAGGGGGTATTCAGGCCGAGGCTAACATCGGCAAATCGGCAGTTCGCGCAACTTTCTGACGGTATATCAGGTGTGGTTTGCCGTGATCTACGGCTTTTGTCGCTCCTGGGTGGAGGGGGAAAGTCGCCCATAGGGAGCGGAATGTAGAGCTCCGATGGCATATTCGGAATGGCTTGATCCAGTTATAGTAAAGGTAAAGACATCGCAAAGGATGTAGATGTCATCTGGTCGGTATGGTCTGGGCGTTAACTGCTACGTACAGAGGAATGCGCGGTGTCTGATTTGCGAGAAAGACCACCAGTGGTGAGGCCAGGTGCCTCACGCCTCCTGGTCGCCGGACTCCTGGTTCTCGGTCTGGGGGTCGCAGCCGTCCCGCCTCCGGTCGCCCCGGCTGCCTCCGCCCTGTCCCCGGTGGCCGAAACGGTTCCCACCGGAGCCGAACCGACCGAGGCGGAACTGGCGTCGGCCCAGGCGGCTCAGACCGGACGGCGGGTCGAGCTGATGTCCCGTCGTACGGAGACCTCGGACACCTGGGCCGAACCCTCCGGCGACTTCGCGGTGGACCGCTACGGCTCGCCGGTCCGCGTGCGCAGGGGAGACGCCTGGGTGCCCACGGACCCCACCCTGGAGTTCGGGGCCGACGGCCGGGTCGTTCCGCGCGCCACCACGACGGCCATGTCGTTCTCCGGAGGATCCGGAGTCATGGCCCGCATGGTCAAGGACGGCCGCGAGATGGAGCTGACCTGGCCCCGGCCGCTGCCGGTGCCCGTGCTCGAAGGCTCCGTCGCCACGTACCCCGGGATCCTGCCGGACGTCGACCTCCGCATCAGAGCCGACGTCGACGGTTTCTCCCAGCTCCTCGTCGTCAAGACCCCCGAGGCCGCGCGCCACCCCGACCTCGCCGTCCTCCGGATGGGCGTCGAGACCGTCGGACTCGACGTGAGCGCCGACGCCTCCGGGAACCTCCTCGCCCGCAACCCCGCCGGCCAGGCCGCGTTCGTCAGCCCCGCGCCCATGATGTGGGACTCCAGCGACGCGAACACCCCGGCCATGGGCTCCTTCGTCGCCCCCCAGGGCGGACCCGTCGTGGTGCAGGGGAACGCGTCCTCCGCCGAGTCCGTCTTCGAACCGCGTACCGGCGCGAACGACGCGGCGATGGGCGTGCGCGTATCGGGCGGATCCCTGGAGATCACCCCCGACGCCGGCATGCTGACCGACCCGGACACCGTCTACCCCGTCTTCATCGACCCCTCCTGGGCGGAGGGCAAGCGCCAGAACTGGACCCGGGTCTCCGCCAAGTACCGGGACAAGAAGTACTGGAACGCCAACGAACAGGCCCGGGTCGGCTACGAGAGCGAAACGGGCGGGCTGTCCCGCTCCTTCTTCCAGTTCGACACGAGCAGCTTCGCGGGCAAGATCGTCAAGTCCTCGGTGTTCACGATGACGAACACCCACGCCTGGTCCTGCAACGACCGCGTCGTCCAGCTCTGGCACACCAGCGGCATCGACCGGAACACGACCTGGAACCGTCAGCCGGTCCGCGAGGCCCTGCTGTCCTCGGTCAACGATGCCAAGGGCTGGGACGGCAGCACGGAATGCCCCGAGGGCACGCTCGAGTTCGACGTCACCGCCAAGGTCCGTGAGCGGGCGGCCCAGAACAAGGGCGACATCACGTTCGGCCTGTACGCCGCCGACGAGACCGACACCTACGCCTGGAAGCGCTTCGACCCGGACACGGCCAAGCTGTCGACCAAGTACAACACCGTTCCCGAGGTGCCCACCGAGCTGGGCACCAACCCGAACAACGCGCTGATCGGCAATACCGGCATCAGCCTCCACGCGAAGATCGACGACGCCGACTCCGGGAACCTCCAGGCCAACTTCCAGCTGTGGAAGACCGGCCAGTCCCCCTCGGTGGACGAGCACATCTCCGCCCAGCGCGGCCGCTTCTCGACCCTCGCGCTCCCCGACGCCCGCGTGCCCAGCGGCTCCTACCAGTGGCGGGTGCGCGCCAAGGACGAGGACGGCGCCTACTCCGGCTGGAGCGCCGTCAAGTCCTTCGAGGTCGACCGTGACCGGCCGAGCAACCCGCCCACGGTCAGCTCCGCCGAATTCCCCGACGGGCGGGCCGGGTGGCCCGCGGTGACCGGCAAGGCCCGCGTCACCGCCGGACGGTTCACCCTCGGCGCGGCGGGCGTCAGCGACGTGGTCGCCTACCGGTACTTCACCAGCTGGGACCCGCAGGAGCGGGGGGTGAACGTGTCCGGCGCGCCGGGCAGTTCCGCCACCGTCACCCTGACCCCGCCGGCCGTCGGCCCCGCCCACGTCTACGCCTACAGCCTCGACAGGACGGGCAACCGGTCCGACCAGCGCGCCTACCTGCTGTACGCCAACGGTTCCGGGGCCAAGGACCGCGCGGGCGACCTCAACGGCGACGGCAACGCCGACATCTGGTCCCTGGACCCGAGCGGCACCCTCCGTACCTACCTCGGCAGGGGCAACGGCAGCTTCGGCACCGCCGTGTACGGCGGAGCCTCCCTCCCCGGCGCACAGATCACCCACCGCGGCGACTGGACCAACGACGGCATCGAGGACCTGCTGATACGCAGGTTCAGCGAGGCGGACCAGCAGTACCAGCTGTACGCCTACGCCAACACCGGCTACGGCACCGTCCGTGCCGTGGACGACCCGCTCACCGTCATGTGCACGAAGACCGCCGCCGAGGCGGGCGACTGCCAGCCGCCCGGTCTCGACCACTGGGGCGACCCCGACACCCAGATCCTGGCGATCGACGACCTGCTCGGCGGCTCCCGCTCGCTCAACGGCACCTACGCCCTGCCCGACCTGCTGGTCAGGGAGGGCGACGCGCTCTGGCTCTACTACGGCAGCGAGGGGCGGTACCTCGACGAGACCAGCCCTCCGATCCAGATCGGCGGCAACACCTGGCGGGGCCGCACCCTCATAGCCCCCGGCGACACCACCGGCGACGGCGTTCCCGACCTCTGGGTCCGGACGGACGCCACCGGGGAGGTCCACGAGTACGCCGGCCGCAAGGACGCGCAGGGCAACTTCGACCTCGGAGCCTGGGGCGAGTCGGCGAAGCCGAAGAAGATCCTCGGCGGGGTTCCCGCCACCGCCTACCCCGAACTGTCCTCCAGCACCGACCTCACCGGCGACGGACGTGCCGACCTGTGGGGGCGGACCCCGGGCAACTCCCTGACCGTGTGGCCCGGCCTGGGCATCGTCCAGGGCACCTACACCTTCGGCGAACCGCTGACCGGCGGCGCCACGCACAGCGGCCCCAACCTGGCCAAGGGCGCGCAGGTCGCCACGACGAGCAGCTACGAAGCAGGAGGGTGGAGCCGGAGCGGCCTCGTCGACGGAAAGCGCGAGTCGGGACCCGGCTCGTACGGCTGGAGCACCAGCACCGCCAGCCCGAACAACGACCGTACGGAGTCGGTCACCGTCGACCTCGGTGCGTCCTACGACCTCGACGCCGTGGACCTGTATCCCCGCAACGACGGCGCCAACACCGGTATGGGATTCCCTGTCGACTTCACGATCGACGTCTCGGAGGACGGCGCCACCTGGAACCGGGTCATCCAGCGCACCGGCTTCGCCCGACCGGGCAACACCGCGCAGGGCTTCTCCTTCGAGAAGAGCACCGCGCGCTACGTCAAGGTGACCGGGACGAAGCTCTCCACCGACACGCACGGCGACTACCACCTCCAGTTCGCCGAACTGGAGGCCTACGGCCCGCAGGCGCCGGTCCAGGGCGCGTACAACTTCGCCAAGGGCATGACCGCCACCGCGAGCAGCAGCCACGAAGGATCCGGCTGGGCCCTGAACAACCTGCTCGACGGCACGTCGGCCGGCTGGAGCAGCGCGGGTGACATCACCAGGAGCCACACCGAGTCCGTGACCGTCGACCTGCGGGCGCCGCGCTCCGTCAACTGGATCGACCTCCAGCCGCGCGGTGACGGGGCCCACGCCGGATCCGGGTTCCCGGTCGACTTCACCGTCGAGGTCTCCCCGGACGGGACGTCGTGGACCAAGGTCGTCCAGCGCGTCGGCTACCCGCGTCCCGACGGAGGAAAGCAGTCGTTCCCGTTCGAGACGCGGCAGATCCGCTACGTCAAGGTCACCGGCACGAAGCTGTCCGCCGATGCCCGGGGCGAGTACCACATGCAGTTCGCGGAGCTGGAAGCCTACGGCGACCAGGCCTTCGACCCCCGGGTCCCGGACCTGGCCATCGGCTCGACCGTCAGCGCCGGCAGCAGCGCCCCCGGCTGGCCCGCCCAGGCCCTCGTGGACGGCAAGGCGTCCACGGCGTGGAGCAGCGACAGCTCCGTTTCCGTCGACCACACGGAGTCGGTCACGGTCGACCTGGGTGCCGCCCAGCCGCTGTCGTGGATCAACCTGCGGCCCCGCAACGACGGTGCCAACACCGGCACCGGATTCCCCGTCGACTTCACCGTGCGGCTGTCCGACGACAACACGACGTGGAGCGAGCCCGTCGTCGACCAGACCGGTTACCAGCGGCCGGGTGACGCGGCCCAGACCTTCTGGTTCCCCTCCCAGAGCGCCCGCTACGTGAAGGTCACGGGCACCAAGCTGTCCAAGGACTCCAACGGCCATTACCGGATGCAGCTGGCGTCCCTGGAGACCGCCGGAGCCCGTTACCTGCCGTCGTCCGCAGTCAACCTCGCCAAGGGCGCCCCGGTCAGTTCGACCAGCGCCTACGTCAACGCGAGCTGGTACCGGTCGGCGCTGGTGGACGGCAGGCGCGGATCGGCCGTCGGTTCCCTCGGATTCAGCTCCGACGGCGCCGTGGCGACCGATCACGCCGAGTCGGTCACCGTCGACCTCGGCACCCTGCAAGCCGTCAACTGGGTCAACCTGTACCCGCGCAACGACGTGCCCAACACCGGAGCGGGATTCCCCGTGGACTTCGCCGTCGAAGTCTCCGGAGACGGCACCACCTGGACGAAGGTGGTCCAGCGCACCGCCTATCCCCGGCCCGGCGACGCCGTACAGCCCTTCCCGTTCAACACCAGAATGGCGCGCTACGTGCGGGTGAACGCGGCGCACCTGGCGGGCCCCGGCGAGTACCGGCTGCAGTTCGCGGAGCTGGAGGTCTACGGTTCCCGCACCTTCAACTCCGCGCAGCCCGACCTGGCGCTCGGGGCCGCCGCGACGGCCAGCAGCAGTTACGAGGCGCATCCCTGGTCGCTCGGCGGCATGGTCGACGGCAGGTCCGGCACAGGATGGAGCAGCAAGGACAGCATCGCGACCAACCACGCCGAATGGGCCACGGTCGACCTGGGCGCCGTGCAGCCAGTGAACTGGGTGACGATGCGGCCCCGTTCCGACGGGGCGGACACCGGCAACGGCTTTCCCGTCGACTTCTCGGTGCAGATCTCCCAGGACGGTCTCGTCTGGACCAAGGTCGTCCAACGGACCGACTACCCGAAGCCCGACGCCTCGCCGCAGCACTTCCCCTTCTTCCCGATGACGGCCCGGTACGTGAAGGTCACGGGGACGAGGCTGTCCGCCGACAGCAAGGGCGAGTTCCACATGCAGCTCAGCGCCCTGGAGGTGTACAGCGGGAAGTCGCTGCCGCGCGAGAGCAGGAACCTCGCCAAGGGAGGCGCGGTGACGGCGACCAGCAGTTACGAGGCGTCCGGTTGGAAGGCCTCGGCCCTGACCGACGGCAACCCCTCGGCGCTGCCCGGGATACAGGGGTGGAGCAGCGACGGGACACTGACGGCCAACCACGAGGAGCGGGTGTCGGTGGACCTCGGGACCGTGCAGAAGGTCGGATGGGTCAACCTGTACCCGCGCAACGACGGCTCCGCCAACACGGGCGTCGGTTTCCCGGCGGACTTCGTCGTCGAAGTCTCCACGGACGGCACCGCGTGGACGACCGTCGTCCGGCGCGACGGCTACCCCCGGCCCGGGAACGAGGTCCAGCAGTTCCCGTTCCCGGAGCAGAACGCCCGCTACGTGCGGGTGAGGGGCACCGACCTGCCGAAGGACGCCAACGGCCAGTACCGGATGCAGTTCGCCGAGATGGAGGTCTACGACCCGACGGTCTCCTGACGAGGGGCCGCAGGTGATCAGGGGCCGCCGGAACGATCCGGCGGCCCCTGATCCGTGAGGTGCGGGCCGTTCCCGCCGTCAGCCCACTCCGTCAGCTCACTCCGTCAGGTCACTCCGTCAGGTCACTCCGCCGACAGGCGCGGTGTGCGCGGCGGTTCCGTGCGGCGGCTGCCGGTGGTCTCGAAGGCCGCCGCCAGCGTCAGCAGGGCGTTGTCGTCGTACGCGCGGCCCGCGAAGGTCAGCCCGACGGGCATCCCCGTGTCCGCCATGGTGCCCATGGGCACGGTCACGGTCGGGATGCCGAGGTGGCGGGGGACCAGGTTGCCGTTGGCGACCCAGACGCCGTTGCGCCAGCCGAGGTCGGCGGACGCCACGTCGACGTCCATGTCGGCGGGGCCGATGTCGGCGACCGCGGGGAAGACGACGGCGTCGAGGCCGAGGCCGTCCATCCACAGCTCCAGGTCGACGCGCCGGGTCTCCTCCAGACCGCGCAGGCCCTCCTCCAGGAGCGGCATGTCGGCGAGGGAGGCGTACGGGCGCTCGCGGACGAAGCGGGGGTACTCGCCGATCGTGTCGTCGAAGCCCTCGTACCGGTCGGGGAGCTCACCCTCCCACTTGGGGAAGATGCGGGCGCCGTCGACCTCGGCCAGCGTGGAGAGCGCAGGGTCCCCGTTGGCGCGCAGGAAGTCGTCCCAGGCCCAGGCGGACAGGTCCTCGATCTCGAAGGTGAGGTACTCGCGGCTGACGAGGCCGCGGGTGAACAGCGAGGGGGCGCCGGGGCGGTCGGACTCGTAGTTCGTGACGACGGGGAAGTCGACGTCGACGACCTCGGCCCCCGCGGCCTCCAGGTCGCGGCGGGCGGCCTCCCACAGGGCGATGACGGAGGGGCGGGTCTCGATCGGCTGACCGGTCTGGCCGCCGATGCCGCCGTCGGGGTTCGTCCCGGCCTCGGGGTCCGCGTTGACGTACATGCGGGGTACGCCGACGCGCTTGCCGGCGAGCGCGGCGGACGCGGCCTCGGCGTCGGCGGGCGCGAGGGCGGGGTAGGAGGCGGGACGGACCTGGGAGGCGGCGGGCAGCTCCAGCCACGGCTGGGCGCGCCACAGGTCGCCCCGCGGGTCCGGGTCGTCGGCGACGACGACGTCGAGCAGTTCGAGCAGGTCGGCCATGGTGCGCGTGTGGGGGACCACGACGTCCATGGTCGGGACGAGGGGCCAGTTGCCGCGGACCGAGATCACGCCGCGGCTGGGCGTGTAGGCGCAGAGGGCGTTGTACGAGGCGGGGGCGCGGCCCGAGGACCAGGTCTCCTCGCCGAGTCCGAAGGCGCCGAAGGAGGCGGCGGTCGCCGTGCCGGAGCCGTTGGAGGAGCCGGAGCCGTACGCGCTGGTGAGCCAGTCGGCGTTGTAGGGGCTCTCGGCGCGGCCGTACACGCCGCGCTGCATTCCGCCGTTGGCCATGGGCGGCATGTTGGTGAGGCCGATGAGCACGGCGCCGCCCGCGCGCAGCCGCTCGACGGCGAAGGCGTCGCGCTGGGCGACGAGGTGCTCGAAGGCCGGGGAGCCGGAGGCGGCGGTGAGTCCCTTGGCGAGGTAGCTGTCCTTGGCGGTGTACGGGATGCCGTCCAGCGGGCCGAGGGTCTCGCCGCGGGCGCGGCGGGCGTCGGAGGCCTCCGCCTCGGCGCGGGCTCGCGGGTTCATCACGACCATGGCGTTGAGGGCGGTGGCGGTGCCCGGACGGTCGTACGCCTCGATCCGCGCGAGGTAGGCGTCGAGCAGGCCGACCGAGGTCGTCTCGCCCTTCTCCAGCGCCGCGCGCAGCTCGGCGACAGAGGTCTCCACAACATCGAATCCGCGCGTCATGCGGTCTCTCCTGGATGGCATCGTGCGACAGCGTTCTAACTAGATTTTCAGTCTAGACCGAAAATCTAGATCAACGGAATAGACTGAGCGGACTGAATCTCTCCGGAACCGGAAGGACCGAAAGCGAGCTCATGGCGACGTCACGGAGCGGGGGCGCGCTGCCCGACCGGAAGCGGCAGCGCAGCGGGGACGAGGCGCGGGAGCGCGCCATGCGCGCCGCCGTCAGCGTCATCGCCGAGAAGGGCACGGCCGGCCTGCGGATGTCCGACATCGCCGCCCGGGCCGGCATGAGCACCGGCCACATCCTCTACCACTTCGGAAAGAAGGACCGGCTGCTCCTGGAGGTGCTCGCGTGGAGCCAGGCGGACCTGTGGGCCCGCTTCCAGGACGCCGCCGACCGGGCGGCGTCCCCCGCCGGGAAGCTGGACGTGTTCGTCCGCTTCTACCTGCCCCGCCACCAGGGCGACGAACGCTACGCGCTGTGGACGCAGGTGATGCTGCAGAGCCACGACGAAGCCGGCCGGGCCGTCCTCACCGGGCTCCTCGACGGCTGGGACGAGCGCCTGGAGGCCATCGTCCGGGAGGGGAGGGAGCGGGGCGACTTCGCCGACGTGGACCTCCCCGAGTTCACGATCCGCGCCGTGGCCATGCTGAGCGGGCTCGCCGAGGACGTGATGTTCGGCCGCTCCCGCTGGCAGCGGGCCTCCCCCCACGCGTTCGCCCTCGCCGCCCTCGAACGCGAACTGCGGCCCGCTCCCTGAGGAACGGGCCGCGCCGGCGGGCCACCGGTCAGCCCAGGTCGTGGCCGGTCGCCGCGCGGGCGTAGGAGCGCAGGGCGGTGACGACCTCGCCGCGCGTGCGGCGGCCGGAGAGGATCTCCATCTGGTAGCCGTCCTCCATGGCGACGAAGTTCGCCGCGAGGAGCCGGGGCGGGTCGGTCAGGGTGAAGTGGCCCTGGGCCTGCCCGAGCACCAGAACGGCGTGGTAGACGGAGATCTGCCGTTCGGTCAGCGCGCTGTCGAGGGCCGCGGCCTTGGCGTCGCGCAGGCAGCGGGGCCAGTACTCGTAGAGCAGGCGGGTCAGCGCGTCCTCGGGGCCGGTGGCCGGGCCGCGGTCGATGCACGCGCGCAGCTGGTCGCGGGCGTCCGTGAACTGCTCGGCGGCGCGCTCCCGGTCCTGGCTGTAGCGCTCGATCGCCTGCTGGTAGGTCTCGTACACGAGCGCGTCGAGATCGCCGTAGTAGAGCACGGCGGCCGGTGTCACGCCCGCCTCGTCGGCGACGTCGCGCAGGCGCAGCCCGTCCAGGCCGCGGACGAGGAGCGCCCGCTGTACGGCCGCGCCGAGCTCCGCCCTGCGGTCCGCCCTGCGGTCCGCCTTGCGGTCCGCCTTGCGGTCCGCCTTGCGGTCCGCCTTGCCGTCCGTCCCGCCCCGCTTGTCCGACGCCATGTGCCGACCCTCGCCCTTCGCGCCCGCGTGCGCTGATTCCGCTCGCGTTCTTTCGTGGCATTTAACAACACGAAGCCAGCTCTTGACGAGGTCGCCACCCAGTTCTTAAATCTCGGTTTAACAAAACGTGCCTCCCGTCAGGAGCCTCCGCAGTGACGCTCGAATCGCAGGACACCTCCGCCGGACCGAGATCCGGCACCACCCCCGACCCCACCGACAAGGGACTCCGCCGCGGCAGCGTGGGGCTGCTCGGGGTGGTCGCCCTCGGGCTCTCCTCCACCGCTCCCGCCTACTCCATCGCCGTCACGCTCGGCCTGGTGACGATGACCGTCGGGGACCTCGCCCCCGCCGCGCTGCTGATCGGCTTCGTACCGATCCTGTTCACCGCGTTCGCGTTCCGCGAGCTCAACCGGGAGATGCCGGACTGCGGCACCACCTTCGTCTGGAACACCCGCGCCTTCGGCCCCTGGACCGGCTGGCTCGTCGGCAGCTGGGTGCCCACCGTGGCCTCCCTCTTCGCCATGACCGCGCTGGCCCAGGTCAGCGCCACGTACCTGCTCTCCGTCCTCGGCCTCGACGGCCTCGCGGGCGACGACGTCGCCGTGACCGCCACCGGCCTGCTGCTGCTCGCCGCGGCGACCCTCCTCGCCCGCCGGGGGCTCCAGCTCGCCACCGGCATCCAGTACGCGCTGCTCGGACTGCAGCTCGTGGCCCTCTTCGGACTCGGCCTCGCCGCCCTCACCCGGCCCGGCGCCGCCACCCCCTCGCTGTCCTGGCTCGACCCCTTCGCCTTCGACGGCCCGGGCCCCTTCGCCGAGTCCGTGCTCCTGTGCCTCTTCATCTACTGGGGCTGGGACGCGCTGATCACCGTGAACGAGGAGAGCGAGGACGCCGACCGCGTCCCCGGCCGCGCCGTCCTGATCTCCACCTCCGTCCTCCTCGTCACCTACCTCTTCACCACGTTCGCCGCCGTCGCCCACGCCGGGACCGGCACCGGCGGCGTCGGCCTCGGCAACCCCGACAACGCCACGGACTTCCTCGCCGCCCTCGCCCCGCCGCTCCTCGGCGACGCCCTGGCGACCGTCGTCCAGCTCGCCGTCTGCGTCAGCGCGCTCGCCGCGATGCTCACCTGCCTCGTCGGCAGCGGACGCGGCTGGCTGTCGATGACCACCCACGGAGCCATGCCGGCCGTGTTCGCGCGCATCCACCCGCGCCACCGGACGCCCACCGTCGGGACCGTCTTCTTCGGCGCGGCCACCGCCGTGACCCTGGTCGTCCTCAAGACCGCCTCGCCGCGCTTCCTCGGCGACGCCATCCTCTGCGTGGGGCTGCTGATCGCCTGCTACTACGGCGCCACCGCCTTCGCCTGCGTCTGGCACTTCCGCCACCGCCTGCGCGACTCCGTGCGCGACCTGCTGTTGAAGGGCGTCCTGCCCGCGCTCGGCGGCCTCATGATGCTCGCCGCGCTCGCCCGCAGCGCGTACGACACGATCGCCCCCGACTACGGAAGCACCTCCTTCCACGGCATCGGCGGCGTCTTCCTCCTCGGCGTCGGTGCCGTCGCCTGCGGCGTCCTCGTCGTCCTCCTCGTCCGCGCGGCGTTCCCCCGCTTCTTCCGCGAGGGCAAGGATTCCGTCGCCCCGCCGGCCTCCACCGGCTCCACCCGCAACGAAAGCTGATCCACCGATGCGTACCCTGGCCATCGCCGCCGTCCAGACCGCCCCCGTCCCGTACGACCTCGACGCCACCTGGGACCGGTTCGCCCACCAGGTCAGGACCGTCCGCGACGTCTTCCCGCACGTCCGGCTCGTCGTCGTCCCCGAGCTGTTCCTCGCCGCCGAGGGCCCGCTGCTCGGCGAACACCCCGAGAACTGGATGGAGAAGGCCGCGGTCCCCGTCCCCGGACCGCTCACCGACCGCCTCGGCGACCTCGCCAGGGAGACCGGGCTGTGGCTCGTCCCCGGCACCGTGTTCGAGCGCACCGAGGACGGCACGATCCACAACACCGCGCTCGCCATCTCGCCCGAGGGGGAGATCGCCGCCACCTACCGCAAGGTCTTCCCCTGGCAGCCGTACGAGCAGGCCGCGCCCGGGCACCGCTTCACGGTCTTCGAGATCCCCGGCATCGGCCGCGTCGGCCTGGCCATCTGCTACGACGGCTCCTTCCCCGAGACCGTGCGGCAGCTCGCCTGGCTCGGCGCCGAGGTCGTCATCCAGCCCACCCTGACCACCACCCGGGACCGCGAGATGGAACAGGTCTGCGCCCGCGCCAACGCCTGGACCAACCAGGTGTACGTCGTCAACGTCAACGCCTCCGACCCGGCCGGCGTCGGCGCCAGCCTGATCGTCGACCCCGAGGGCACCGTCCGCCAGCAGGCGGGCGGCGGGGAGGAGGTCCTCGTCGACGTCCTCGACCTCGACGCCGTCACGCGGGTACGGCGGTACGGCTCCGCCGGCATCAACCGGCCCTGGAGCCAGCTCGCCCGCTACGGATCGAGCATCGAGCTGCCCATGTACGGCGGCGGGACGTTCCGCACACCCGACTGGCACGAGGAGCCGAACGAGCCGCACGGGCCGAAGGAGCCGAAGGAGCCGAACGAGCCGCACGGGCCGAAGGAGCACTGAGCCGCCCCGCCCCGAAGCCCCGACACGGATCCGTGACGCCCGCATCCGCCGCGCACCGGCACGCAGAACGGAGGATGGCGGGCGAGACGGTTCCGCCGTACGTCCCCGGGGAGGGTCCCGCATGTCCGCAACCGCGCGTTGGGCGCGCCGACTACTGCCGCTGCTGGTGCTCGTCGCCTGGCTCGGCATCGGAGGAGGGCTCGGCCCGTACGCCGGGAAGCTCGGCGAGGTCGCCACCAACGACCAGGCCGCCTTCCTGCCGCGCGACGCCGAGTCGACCCGGGTCCTGCGGGCCCAGGACGCGTTCCGCCAGGAGGAGACCCTCCCCGCCCTCGTCGTCTGGACCGCGGACGGCGGCGGGGCCGTCGCCCCGACCGCCCAGGCCGCGGCCACCCGGGCCCTGGCCTCCCTCACGGGCACCGAGGGCGTCGTGGGCCCGCCCTCACCGGCCTTCCTCTCGGACGACGGCGAGGCCCTGCGCGGGGTCGTGCGACTCGCCCCCGACCTCGGGGACGAACTCGCCGTCGTCCTGGGGGAGGTGGAGGCCGCCGCCTCCTCCGTACCGGGAACGGAGGTCTGGCTCGGGGGTCCCGCCGCGACCCAGGCGGACCTCAAGGACGCCTTCGCCGGCATCGACGGCATCCTGCTCGCCGTCGCCCTGACGACGGTCCTGGTGATCCTGCTCCTGGTCTACCGCAGCGTCCTGCTGCCGCTGCTCGTCATCGCCGGCGCGGTCCTCGCCCTCGGGCTGGCCTGCGCCGTCGTCTACGCGCTCGCCGACCGGGACGTCGTCCGCGTCGACGGCCAGGTCCAGGGCATCCTGTCCATCCTCGTCATCGGCGCGGCCACCGACTACGCCCTGCTCCTCGCCGCCCGCTACCGGGAGGAGCTCGGCGTCCACGACGGAGACCGGGTGCCCGCCATGCGGTCCGCGCTCAAGCGGTCCTCCGGACCCGTCGTCGCCAGCGCCGCCACCGTCGCGCTCGGCCTGCTCGCCCTCCTCTTCAGCGACCTCACCAACAACCGGGCCCTCGGTCCCGTCGGCGCCATCGGCATCGTCTGCGCCGTCCTCAGCTCCCTGACCTTCCTGCCCGCCGCCCTGGTGCTGCTCGGCCGGGCCGCGTACTGGCCGTCCCGTCCCCGGCCCGCCGCCGACGGCGACGCGGCCCACCCCGTGTGGCACCGGGTCGCCGGGATCGTCGACCGGGCACCCCGCAAGGTCTGGGCGGGATCCCTCGCGGCCCTGCTCGCCTGCGCCGCCTTCTCCTTCACCCTCGACGCCAAGGGCGTCCCCTTCGACGAGATCTTCGTCAAGGACGCCCCGTCCGTCGCCGCGCAGCAGCGCCTCGGCGCGCACTTCCCCGGCGGCGCCGGGAACCCCGCCGTCGTCATCGCCGACGCGGACGCCGCGGAACGGGTCCGCGCGACCGCCGCCGACGTCGACGGCGTCGCCTCCGCGGCCCTCTTCGCCGCACCCGGCACCCCGCGGCCGCTCGTCGCCGACGGGCGCGTACGGATCGACGTCACCCTCGCCGACGCCGCCGACTCCGCCGCCGCGGAGGAAACGGTCGTCGCCCTGCGCACCGCCCTCCACGCGGTCCCCGGAGCCGACGCCCTCGTCGGCGGAACCACCGCCCAGCGCTACGACACGCAGGTCACGGCCGAGCGGGACAGGAGCCTCATCGTGCCCGTCGTGCTCGTCGTCATCCTGGCCGTCCTCGTCGGCCTGCTGCGCTCGCTGCTGCTGCCCGTGCTCCTGGTGGCCACCGTCGCGCTCAACTTCCTCGCCACGCTGGGCGTGTCCGCCCTCGTCTTCGAACACGTCCTGGGCTTCACCGGCACCGACCCGGCCGTCCCCCTGTACGGCTTCGTCTTCCTGGTCGCCCTCGGGGTCGACTACAACATCTTCCTCATGTCACGGGTACGGGAGGAGACGCGGCGGCACGGCACCCGGGAGGGCCTGCGCCGCGGACTCGTCGCCACGGGCGGGGTCATCACCTCGGCCGGTGTCGTCCTCGCCGCCACCTTCGCGGCCCTCGGCGTGATCCCGCTGGCCTTCCTCGTCCAGATCGCCTTCATCGTGGCCTTCGGGGTGCTGCTCGACACCCTGGTCGTCAGGTCGTTCCTGGTCCCGGCCCTCGTACGGGACATCGGCCCCGCGGTCTGGTGGCCGGGCGCGCTCCGTCACCGCCCCTGATTCACGCGGGTCCCGTCACCGCGCCCTACCCACCGGGGTCAGGGCGGCCGCGGCGGTCTTGAACTGCGGTTGCATGGAGACCGGGTCCCAGACGCTCGGCACCACCTCGTTCGCCGCGCCCCCCGGGGCCCCGGGGGCCGGGGCGTCGCCCTCCGGGGTGTCCCAGTACCCGTAGTGGAAGGGCACGAACAGCACACCCGGGCGGACCGTGCCGACGCGCAGCCGCCCGCGCAGCGCCCCCGTGCGGGTGGCGACCTCGACGAGGTCGCCCTCGGCGAACCCCAGCCGGGCCGCGTCGGCTTCGGCGATCTCCACCCAGACCTCCGGGGCGGCGGCGTTCAGTTGAGGGGTCCGGCCCGTCTTGGTGCGCGTGTGGAAGTGGTAGA
Organism: Streptomyces sp. NPDC020807; assembly: GCF_040641575.1. Classification (NCBI taxonomy): domain Bacteria; kingdom Bacillati; phylum Actinomycetota; class Actinomycetes; order Kitasatosporales; family Streptomycetaceae; genus Streptomyces; species Streptomyces sp. NPDC020807. Next base: position 358,721 of record NZ_JBFADU010000005.1, on the reverse strand, counting down.
GGGTGCGTCCGGTGGTCAGCTGGAAGGGGTGGTGCTCGTCGGGCCACTCCCGCGGCCGTACGTAGGGGGCCGGCCGGATGAGGGCCTTCCCGTCCGGGTTGGTCGCCCGGTACCACTCCTCGCCCAGTGGTTCGCCGGTCACCAGGTCCTTCCCGTACGACTCGCAGACGTCGGGACGGGCCCAGTCCGGGCCGTCGCCGTAGAGGCGCTCCGTGCCGTCGGGGGCGGAGGGCGTGCACGGCCACTGGACGCCGCTCGGCCCCCGGAGCTTCGCGTAACTCAGGCCGGTGCAGTCGCACGGCCGCCCGGCGCTGCACCGCTTCCACGCCTCGAACGCCTCTTCCGGCCCGGTCCAGTGGACCAGCGGCCGGCCGTCCTTGTCCTCGAAGCCCATCCGGGCCGCGTAGTCGAGGAGGATCTCCAGGTCGGGCCGGGCCTCGCCGGGCGGTTCCACCGCCTTCTCGGACAGGTGCACGGTGCGGTCCGCATTGGTGAAGGTCCCCGTCTTCTCGCCCCAGGTGGCCGCGGGGAGCACCACGTCGGCGAACCGCGCGGTCTCGGTCAGGAACAAGTCCTGGACGACCGTGAACAGCCCCTCCCGGGCGAGGACGGAGCGGATCCGGGCCAGGTCGGGCAGGGACACCGCCGGATTGGTGGCGCTGATCCACAGCATCCGCACCGTGCCCTCCTCCGCCAGCCGGAAGATCTCCATCGCGTGCGTGGGCGGCCCGTCGTGGGGGATCGCCGACGGCTCCACGTTCCACACCCGCGCGAGGTCGGCCACCTGCTCCTCGTTCTGCCAGTTCCGGAAGCCCGGCAGGTCCCCGTCCGCCCCGCACTCGCGGGTGTTCTCGGCGGTGGGCTGCCCGTTCATCTGGAGGACCCCCGCTCCCGGGCGGCCGAGCATGCCCCGGATCAGGTGCAGGTTGTTGACCTGGACGGCGGCGGCCGTCGCCTGGTGGGCCTGGTAGAACCCCTGCAGCACCGTCGACAGCAGGCGGTCGGCCGTCCCGAGCAGCTCGGCCGCCTGTTCGATCGAGGCCGCCGGCACGTCGCAGATCCCGGCCGCCCACCGGGGCGTGCACGGCTCGACCTGCCTCCGCAGCCCCTCGAACCCGACCGTGTGCCGGGCGATGAACCCGGGATCGGTCCAGCCGCGCCGGACGATCTCGTGCAGCAGGGCGTCCAGCAGCGCCACGTTCGTGCCGAGCCGGGGCGCCAGGTGCACGGTCGCGCGCCGTGCCACCGGCGTCAGCCGCGGGTCCACGCACAGCAGACGGGGCGGGTCTCCCCCTTCGAGGCGGTCCAGGATCCGCATCCACTGGACGACCTGGGTCTCGGCGATGTTGTGCCCGAACAGGGCGATCGTGTCCGCGTGGTCGATGTCCCCGTACGAGCCGGGCTGACCGTCGCTGCCGAACGACTCCTTCAGCGACTCCGCCGCCGTCGCCGTGCACAGACGCGTGTTGCCGTCCAGATGCGGGGTGCCGATCCCGGCACGGGCGAGGACGGCCAGGGTGTAGTACTCCTCCAGGAAGAGCTGCCCGGAGGTGTAGAACGCGACCGACTCCGGCCCGTGCGAGGCGATCAGCCGCCGCGAGGCGGCGACGACCCGTTCCATGGCCGTCGGCCAGTCGCTCTCCACCAGACGCCCGCCCTCGCGGACCAGAGGCCGGGTCAGCCGGTCCGCCGAGGCGTTGGCCTGCCACGCGTACAGGTCCTTCGGCTCCAGACGGCCCCGGTTGACGCGGTCGCCGGACCGGCCCCTGACCCCCACGATCCGTCCGCCCCGGACGGCGATGTCCATCGCGTCGCCGTCGGAGTGCAGCAGCGAGGCCGCCCGTACCCAGGCCTCGACGTCCTCCTCCGCCACGCCGTCGGCGAGGCACGAGTCCGTCCGCACGGGCCAGGCCCCGCCCCGGCCGTACGGTGTGCGACGGCCCCACGGGTCCGCCACACGATCGCCCGCGCCCACCACCGGAAGCCCTCTCATGGCCCGCTCCTCTCGACGGGGCGGCGTCTACCCGGCGGACGGTCCCCGATACGCGGCCGACCGGGCCCCGATCCGCCGCCTTCCCCCGGCCCGATCGGGGCACACGCCCTCCGGGAGGCCCACCCGGCCACCCGGCCGCACCCGGCCATCCAGCCACCCGGCCCCGGCCTTGGCCCCGGCCCGCTCCGCGAGGAGGCGTCATGAAGGCACTCACCTGGCACGGCAAGCGCGACGTCCGGTACGAGACGGTCCCCGACCCCGTGATCCGCGACCGCGACGACGTGATCGTACGGATCACGACCACCGGACTCTGCGGCTCCGACCTGCACCTCTACGAGGTCCTCGGGGCCTTCCTCGACCCCGGCGACGTCCTCGGACACGAACCCATGGGCATCGTCGAGGAGGTCGGCCCCGACGTCACCGCGCTGAAGCCCGGAGACCGGGTCGTGGTCCCCTTCAACATCTCCTGCGGCTCCTGCTTCATGTGCACCCAGGGACTGCACTCCCAGTGCGAGACGACCCAGGTCCACGAGCACGGCACGGGAGCCGCCCTCTTCGGCTACACGAAGCTCTACGGCCAGGTACCCGGCGGACAGGCCGAGTACCTCCGGGTCCCCTTCGGCGACCGGCTGCCCGTGCGGGTCCCCGAGGGCCCGGCCGACGACCGCTTCGTCTACCTCTCCGACGTCCTGCCCACGGCCTGGCAGGCGGTCGACTACGCCTCCGTCCCGCGCGGCGGCAGCGTCGCCGTCCTCGGCCTCGGCCCGATCGGCGACATGAGCTGCCGCATCGCCGCCCACCGCGGTGCCGGGACCGTCATCGGCGTCGACCTCGTACCGGAACGGCTCGAGCGCGCCCGGCGGCGCGGCGTCCACGCCCTGGACCTCACGGAGCACGGGGACGGTCTGACCGACGCCGTCCGGGAGCTCACCGGAGGGCGCGGCCCGGACGCCGTCGTCGACGCCGTCGGCATGGAGGCGCACGGCAGCCGCCTCGCCGCCGCCGCCCAGGAAATGACCACCTTCCTCCCGGACGGCTTCGCCGCGGCCCTGACGAAGCGCGCCGGCGTGGACCGGCTGTCCGCGCTCCACACCGCCATCGACCTGGTCCGCCGCGGCGGCACCGTCTCGGTCTCGGGGGTCTACGGCGGCGCCGCCGACCCGCTCCCGATGCTGACCATGTTCGACAAGCAGCTCACCCTCCGCATGGGACAGGCCAACGTCCGGCGGTGGGTGGACGACATCCTCCCGCTGCTCCTCGACGGCGACCCCCTGGGCGTCGACGACTTCGCCACCCACCGCCTGCCGCTGGCGGAGGCCCCGGACGCGTACGAGATGTTCCAGGCGAAGCGGGACGGCGCCGTGAAGGTCCTCTTCACCCCCTGAGTCGGGCCGCCGGGGAGTGGAGACCCGCCCGCCCGGGCAGACGCCCCGCGCGGGCGGCCGTCCGGCCGTCGGCGGCACCTCCGACCTGGGGAGGACCCATGGCCGTACGGATCCGACTCGTCCACGCGGCGCCCGACGACGTGTGGACGGTGCTCGCCGACGCCTCGCGGTACGCGGACTGGGTCGTCGGCACCAGCGCCTCGCGCCCGGCGTACGGCATCTGGCCCGCGCTGGGATCGGCGCTGTCGTACGACGTCAGGCTCGGACCGTGGACGGCCTCCGGCACCACCGTCGTACGCCGGGTGGAAGCCCCCCGGGAACCGGAGATGGAAGTCGACAGCGGCCCCCTCGGGACGATGCGGGTGGCGATCGAGGTACGCCCCTGGGGGCGCGAGGCCCTGGTCATCGTGGACGAACACCCCCTCCGCGGCGTCGTCGGCACGCTGCACAACGTCGCCGTCGACGCCCTGATCCAGCTGCGCCACCGCGACATGCTCCGGCGACTGGCGAACGTGGTGGAGGGGTGACGGCGAGCGAGAGGCGGCGGCTGCCATGCCCCGAACGGCGCTGATCGTGATCGACATGCTCAACACGTACGAGCACGAGGACGCCGAGGCCCTGGCGCCCTCCGTGCGCGAGAAGCTGCCCGGCGTCACGGCCCTGCTCCGGCGGGCCCGCGCCGCCGAGTCGCCCGTCGTCTACGTGAACGACAACTTCGGGCGCTGGCGCTCCCACCACGGCGAGATCCTCGACGTGGCCCTCGCGGGGCGCCACCCGGACCTGGTCGGACCCGTCGCGCCCGCCGAGGACGACCTCTTCGTGGTGAAGGCCCGGCACTCGGTCTTCTACGAGACCCCGCTGGCCTACCTGCTCGGCCGGCTCGGCACGGAGCGCCTCGTCCTGTGCGGACAGGTCACCGAGCAGTGCGTCCTGTACTCGGCCCTGGACGCCCACATCCGGCACTTCGCCGTCGTCGTGCCGGAGGACGCGGTCGCCCACATCGACGGCGATCTCGCCCGCGCGGCGCTGCGCATGATGAGCCGCAACATGGGCGCGGCCATCTGCCGGGCGGCGGACGTCGCCTTCGACGACTGACCGAGTGACCCCTTACCCCCTGACCCCTTACCCCCTGACCGATGACCGTCTGGCGGGCAGGCCTGCTGCTCACCGTCCGCGGCCGACGCGGCTGATCAGCCGGAGACGGTGGGCGCGCAGCGCGGTCCGGGCGGCGTTGGCGCCGGGGGCGCCGTGCACGCCGCCTCCGGGGTGCGCGGTGGCGGAGGCGAGGTAGAGCCCCTCGACGGGGGTGGTCGGACGCCCGGTGCCGGGCAGCGGCCGGAAGAAGAGCTGCTGGTGGAGGCTGGTGGTGCCCTGGTTGACGGCTCCTCCCACGAGGGCGGCGTCGAGCCGCTCCAGGTCGGGCGGGGCCAGGAACCTGCGGGCGCGGATCCTGTCGGTGAACCCGGGGGCGTACCGCTCGACCCGTGCCTCGACGCGCCGGGCGAAGGCCTCCCGCTCCCGTTCGTCCCAGCGGCCCCCGAGGGCGTCGTCACCGGCGTCGCCCGCGACGGTCTGGGGCACGTGCGTGTAGGCCCAGGCGGATTCGGTGCCCGCCGGGGACCGGCCGGGGTCCGCCGTCGTCATCTGCCCGAGGACCAGGAAGGGGACGCGCGGCACCTGGCGCATGGCGATCTGCGCCGCGAAGAGGGTCAGTTCGTCCACCCCGTCGGCCAGGTGGACCGTTCCCGCCGTGCGCGGCCCCTCCGCGAGCCAGGGGACGGGCCCCGACAGCGCCCAGTCGATCTTGACGGTGGAGAAGTCCCACTGGAATCTCCGCAGGTCGGCCCGCAGCCGTGGGGGCAGCTCGCCGAGGGGGAGGAGACGCCCGTACAGCAGGGGGGCGGGGACGTCGGCGAGGACGGCCCGCCGGGCCCCGACCAGCGTGCCGTCGGCGGTCCGGACCGCCACGGCCCGTCCGCTGCGGACGACGACCTCGACGACCTCCGCGCCGCACCGCACGGCGCCTCCGGCGGCCGTCAGCCGCCGGACGAGCGCGTCCGTCAGGGCCTGCGCCCCGCCTCGGGGGACGGGGAAGCCGTACGCCTGGCCGAGCATGCACATGAGCCAGCCGAAGCCGCCGCCGAGCGCCGACTCGGGCGCCAGGTCGGCGTGCAGGGCGTTGCCCGCGACGAGGAGCCGCCCGCCCTCGCCGGCGAACTCCTCCTCACCGAACCGACGCGCCGGGAGCAGCATCGAACGCGCCACCCGCAGCGCCTCGGCGCGGCCCAGCCGGGTGGCGAGGCGCGCGCCCGCGCGGACCGGTGGGAAGGGCGTGAAGAGGCAGTCGAGGAGGGCGTCCCCGATGCGGTCCCAGAGGTCGCACAGCCGTTCCTAGGCGGCACCGTCGCCGGGCGCGAACCCCTCCAGCGAGGCCGCCGTCCCGCTCCGGTCGGACGCGAGGACGGCGCAGCGGCCGTCCGGCAGGGGGTGGGCGACGGCGACGGGGGCGCGGCTCCAGCGGAGCCCGTACCGCTCCAGGCGCAGCCCCCTGATCGTCGGGGAGGCGGCGGCGAGCGGGTAGAAGGCGCTGAAGAGGTCGTGCACGTAGGCCGGGTCGAGGCCGCGGTCGCTGCGGACCGCTCCGCCGGGTACGGGCTGCGCCTCCAGGACGAGGACCTGCCAGCCGGCGTCGGCGAGGAGGTTGGCGGCGACCAGTCCGTTGGGACCGGCGCCGATCACCACGGCGTCAGGATCCGTGACGGTCACGGGGACCTCGCTTCCGGGTCCGACGATCGCTTGCGGCCGCGCGTCCGGGATCCCCCGGCAGACGGCGGGAGGCGGCCACGGCGGTGCCCAGGGCCGCGCCCAGGGCGAGGGCGGCCGCGGCCGCCCTGCGGAAGGCGGTCCGCAGCCCGCCGTGCCGCCCTCCGCGCACGGCCGCGTCCGCACCGCTCGGGGTGCGCAGGATGCCGCCGGTCGGCGCCGCGGCCGTGACCGGACCGAGGTAGGCGCGGCCGGTCCGCCGTGCCACCACGCGGCTCAGGGGCCCGGGCGCGAGGGCGTGGGCCGTGACGAGGAGTCGCGCGTACGGCCCCACGAGGACGCGCTCCCGGGGCCGTACCGCCGTCCGCACGACGGCCCGGGCGACGCGCTCCGGCGTGGCCACCGGGGGGAGCGATCTGAGGTCCCGGCCCGAGCGGTTGGCGGCGTGCCGGAAGAAGGGAGTGTCCACCCCGGCGGGCAGGACGGTGCAGACGGCGACGTGCTCTTCGCCCGCGAGCGCCAGCTCCTGGCGCAGTGCGTCGTCGAACACCACGAGTGCGGCCTTGGACATGGCGTAGGCCCCCATGTAGGGCGCCACCACGACACCGCCGAGGAGGGAGGCCACGTCGATCAGGACCCCCCGGTCCTGCCCGTGCATGACGGGCAGCACCGCACGGGCCCCGTGGACGGCGCCGAGCACGTTGACCTCCAGGAGCCGCCGCACCTCGTCCGGGGGCACCTGGTCGTACCGGCCCAGGATCCCGACGCCCGCCGCGTTGACCCACACGTCGACGCGGCCGAACCGCTCCACGGCGCGGGAGGCCAGTTCCCGTACCGCCCGCTCGTCGGCCACGTCCGTGGGCACGGCGAGGCCCTCGCCGCCCCGGAGCCGGCACTCGCGCGCCACCTCGCGCAGCGCCGCCCCGCTCCGCGCGGCCACCACGACCCGTGCCCCGTACCCCGCGCAGGCGAGGGCGGTGGCCCGGCCGATCCCACTGGAAGCGCCGGTCACGACCACGACGGCGTCGCGCATCCTCACACCCCGCGTCTCACCGCGACCGGCCCACTTCATGTGTCCGTCGTACGAGAATCCCTATCGTCGTCAGCGGAGCCGTTGCGCCCTGCGGCGCGCGATCAGGTCGAGCCAGCGTCGCCGTACGGCGTCGACGCCGCCGATCCAGTCGGCGCGAGGGAGGCCGTCGTCCGGAGCGGCGTCACCCAACCAGAAGTCGACGATCTCGCAGAGGTAGGCGAACTCCGTTCCTGTGACCCGTTCCCGCACCTCGCCCCGGGCCGACAGAAGTCCGGGTGTGTCACCGACGACCGCGCAGTGGAAGGCCTGTGCGAACCGCGCGTGAACGGCGGAGGAGTTGACCCCGTTCTGTTCGCAGTCGGCCACGACGGCTTCGGTGCGCAGGCCCACTTCGGAGGCGTCCCCCGCCGCGGCCAGAATCCCGGCGCAGGCGGAGAACCTGCGTGCCCAGCTCACGTTGGTCGTCTCCAGTACCCCACGCGCCGTCGCGAAGGACGCGGGGAGGACGGTTCCGGCTTGGAAGGCGTCCACGAAGTGGAGCGAGGAGGCGCTGATGGCGATCTCGCCGGGAACCCTCTGCTCGAGCGCCCAGCGCAGGGACGCGTCGAAGTCCCGGATGGCGTCGTCGAACCTGGCGTGCAGCCACCAGATGTCCCCGAGCATGCGAGGCCAGACGCCGCCCGCCTCCTGTGCCGCGATGTGGTCTCGCGCCTCCCGGAACCGGCCGGTCTGGCGCAGCATGTGGAGGTAGCCGCGCAGTGCGGTCCTTCCGATGCGCCGTCCGGACGACATGAGGGCGTACATGGCCTGTTCGGACTCGTCCGGGCGCCGGAGCTCGCGGAGGCATTCGGCGTGGAAGTAACGGAGGAGGTCGGCGAGATCCCCGTCGAGCAGGTCCGTCGACAGGACTCGCTCGATAGCTGCCGCGCTGGTCTGACGGGGCTGCCGCTGGCGGGCTCCGACAGCCGCGAGCCCACTGGCCAGTGCCTGGGCGGGTGTCGTCGGGGTCGCCGGGTCGGCGGCGTCGACACCGCTGATGCGCGGGCGGAGTGTGGGCTCCCACGTCATGTCGTCGACGTACCAGAAGGCCCCTTCGACGAGCCAGCCGAGCGGTAGACCATGTTCGTGCGCCAACAGCATGCCCTGGTTCAGGCAACTGATGAGCGTCCGCCTGTCGTGCTGACGCTGCGCGGTTCGTGCGGTGAGGGCGAGCTGGTCCAGCATGCGCTGGGCGGCGTTGTGCCAGTCGCGCGTACTCCAGGAGTCGTCGAGTCCTCGATCGGCGTCCCGCACGAGGGAGCGGACCAGCGCGTGCATGTGGAAGGGCCACTGGGCCATGCTGTCGAACTGGATGAAGGGACGATCTGTCAGGCGAAGTGCCGCCGCCTCGCTGCTCAGGCCGGCACCTGCCGTGACGATGTCGACACTGAACCCGTCGAGCATGCTGGCCGCACGCATGACCTGCCGTTCGTCACCCTGCAGATCCCTGAAGAGCCGGGAGACTATCGCTGGGAAACTCGCGTCGAAGTCCCGGGCGGTCGGTGCCGCCGGCCCGGCGGAGAGATGGATGAAGCGCATGACGGACAGGTCCAGGTAGAGCGGTAGGCCGTGGGAACGCTCTCTGATCATGTGCCTGATGTCCTCGGGTATGGCAGGGCCTCCGCCCTGGCGTACCCGGTTCAGGAGGTAGCGTTCGGAATCCTCCGGGGAGAGGTTTCCGACCAGGTGCTGGCGGGGCTCCTCGGCCTGGCCGTCGGCGAGTCCGGGCCAGCTGACGGGCCCCGCCCAGTCCAGGAGGTGGACAAGGTGGGGGTCGTCCCAGTCGAGCCTGTTCCGCCCTGTGATCACGAAGAGCACGTTCGGCATGAGCCAGACGAGGCGCTGCATCAGCCGCTCCACGTCACGGTGGCGTCGCGTCGCGGCGTCCTCGAACGTGTCGATGAACACGACGACTCCGGTCCGTGTCCTCCGCTGCAACTCGTGCAGGTCCCAGGCGAGAAGATGCGGGAAGTAGCTCAGGCTTTCGAGATCGGCTTCCGCCTCCAGGAGATGGGGAAGCCGGATACACCGCGCCAACGCGCTGCGCTGCCGTGAACGGTCCCGCAACGCCCTGACGATCTCGATGCTGCCGTCGGCAAGAGTGCTCAGACCGGGGACGCCGAGCGACGAAACCGCCTCGGCGAGCGCGCCGCGCAACTGATCCGGGAGCCTGCGGACGTTCGAGGACGCGCGCAGGCTTCCCTGCTGCTGGATGTGGCTCTCGATGGGCTGGTTCGGATGCGCGATCTCCCAGTAGCGTGCGAACGCGAGGTCGAAGGCGACCATCGCCTGTCCCGTGGAGCACAGGGACGACCGGATGAGCAGCATGACCGTCTCGAAGTCGAGTCCGTTCTCGCGCGACATGTCGATGCGGACCGTGTGCAGCCGGTCGGCGTCCACCGTGGAGTCGGGCCATTCGGTGGGCGCTCCCACCGTTCCGATGCACCTGTGCTCGAGTTGGCGTGAAAGGGCGCTCTTTCCGACGCCGCCGACGCCGTAGTACGTGAGGACGTTCCGCCGGGGGCTGGTGAGGTCCTGAGGATCGATGAGCGAATCGTCGATCAGCGAGAGATAGCGCGTGAGCGCGCTGTCGAAACTGTGCCGTTCGTCCTGGCGATTGGTGAATACCTGCACTGCGTCCAGGTGAATGGAGTTCGATGTGAACAGTGCACGTAAGTCCCTGGCAGAAATGATCTTCCCCCCGTTCGGTCAGGGTGAATCCACTGTCCGGGAACGATATCCCCGGTCTCGGCCACTGTGAACCGCGATGCCCGGCAGGCCGGAAAGGGGCTCTTGCTCCTTTCCGGCACGCCTGTCATTCTCTGCGTTCCGTGGGCGGTTGGGGGGCTGCGATGGCATTTTCCTCGGGTGTGAACGTGAAGGCGGATGTGCGGAGCGGCTTACGAGCAGAGGGGTTTCGCTTCGTCGCCGGAGCCGATTTCCTCCTGGAGGCCACGTGCGCGCAGGCCATGGACGCGCTCCGCGACGGCTGGGGCGATCTCCCGGTGGATCCATATCTGCCGCGTGGTGCGACCTACCGAAGACGGCGGCACGCACGCTTCCTGATGGACCACGACGGTGGGGTCCGGCACGATGCCGCGCCAGGATACTTCCAGTCGCTCGACGTCAACAGACTGGCCGGAGGAGTCGTGAGGTACTTCGCCTCTCTCGACGGCGAGCAGGTTCGCAACCATTTCCTGCGCGGCCTCATGCGGAGCAACGCCATGTTGTTCGCGACGTGTTCGGGCGCGCCGCCCGCCTACTGGACGGTCAACGTCCACTTGGTCCGCACGACGGCTTCACCCGGGTTCGTCGGCCTTCCTTCGCCGGAAGGGCTGCATCGGGACGGCTTCGACTTTATCGCCGTGCACCACATGTCCCGGAGGAACGTCACGGGGGGCCGCACCGAGATCAGGAGCACGGACGGAACGCTCCTCGCCCACCGCACCTTCACCCACCCGCTGGACAGCCTGTACGCGGATGACGCCCGCGTCCTCCACGACGTCACACCCCTCGTGTGGGACGGTCACGGCGGCGGAGGGTTCCGGGACATGCTCCTGATGAGCTACGAAGCGGGAAAGTGACCACCGACGGGCGCCCGGGGTGGGAGGATCGCGGCATGCCTCTGCCTCGGCCGGACCATCTGACCTCGCTGATCCTGCGGACCGACTTCGACGACGAGGGGGCGTGGGACGCGGTGTGCGCCGTGGTCGAAGCGGGTGCGGAACATCCCCGTGCCACGTTCGTCAGCGATCGGCGCTTCGCCGGCGCGGGGGTTCCCGCCGTGCTGGCGGAGGAGGCCGCCGCGGACGCGGACGACAGGGTCGGCGACGTGTTCCTGGCGGACACCACCACGATGAGCGATCCGGAGCGTCCGCTCCTGGCCGTGGACCTCTCGTACAAGCCCGGGCGGACGTTCAGGGTTCCGGCCCGGTGGTTCCCCGACGTCGCGGCCCACCTCGGCGTCGCCCAGCTGACCTTCGCGGACTACGCCGACGCCGCCGACGGGTCGGGCACCTTCCGCGGGTTCGCCGAGGGCCGCTGACCCCTCGTCGCGACGCTTCCGTACGCCCTCCGGGGGCGTGCCGGACGGGGGACCCGTCGGACACGCCCCCGGCGGGGGTGGAGAGGGACGATCAGCAGGCGCCGAGGTCCTGCCAGACGCCCCACTGGCCGGTGGTGCCGGGCTCTTCGCCGGTGGTCCACCACTTGGCCTTCCAGATGTGGCCCTTGTGGGAGACCTGCTGTCCGCCGGTGTAGACGGCGGTGGTGGACCAGGGGGCCGCCGTGCACTGCGTCGTGCCGCCGGTGACGGTCAGGGTGAGGACGGCCGCGTGCGAGGCGGACGGGCCGGACCCGTTGACGACGACCTGGTAGGTGCCGGAGACGGCCGCCGTCGTCGTGCTGAGGGTCAGGGCCGACGAGCCGCCGGCGGTGACGGAGGCGGGGCTGAGGGAGGCGGTGACGCCCGCGGGAAGGCCGCTGACGGAGAGCGCGACCGTCTGGGCCGCGCCGGTGGTCACGGCGGTCTTCACCGTGGCGGTGGTGGAGGAGCCCGCGGCGATCGTCGCGGAGGCGGGGGCCGTCGTCACCGAGAAGTCGTCGGCGGGGGCGGTGGTGCCGCTGGTGAAGGGGCTGAAGATGCGGGAGAAGTCCCAGGTGTTCTGCTCGATCCCGGAGCAGTGGTTGGCGGCGGCGCCGCCGGGGCAGGCACCGTTGTCACGCTGGAGCGCCCAGAACGAGAGGGTGTTGATGCCCTTGGAGACCGCCCAGTCGTACACCGTGCGGGCGTTGGCGAGGGTGAAGGTCTCGGCGGGTCCGAAGTCGTCGACGCCGATCATCTCGGTGACGCCGACCATGGCCCAGAGCTGGGCCGGGGTCTTGGCGGGGTACAGCTGGGCGAGCTGGTCGTGCAGGCCCTGCGCGGCCGTCTTGGTGTCGGCGGCCATGTCGTGGACCGCGTTGTCGTAGTAGTCGAAGGTCATGAGGTTGACGACGTCGACCTTCGCGCCGTTGGCCACGGCGTTCTTGAGCACGGCGAGACCGCTGGCGGCGAGGCCGCGGGTGGTCGTCGGCAGGGTGTACGAGATCTGGATGGTGCGCCCGTTGGCGGCGGCCCAGTCCTGGAGGACCTTGATGGCCTTGTTCCGCCGGTCGATGCCGGCGGTGTTGTCCAGCGAGTCGACCTCGATGTCCATGTCGAGGCGCGTCACGTCGTAGGTCGTGATGACCTTCTGGTAGACGGCGGCGATCTGGTTGACGTCGGTACAGCTGTCCGCGATCTCGGTGCCGGTGGTGTCCGCCGCGTACCCGCCGAAGGAAGGGATCACGTCGCCGCCGCGGGACTGCATGGTCGCGATGTCGGCGCCGAAGGTGGCCGGGGCGACGGGCATGCCCGGGTCGCCGTTCCAGTAGGCGGTGCACGACCCCTTGGCGGCCGTCTGGAGGAAGGCCATCGTGAGGTGCTTGGCCCCGGACTGGGCGCTGAGGGCGGCCGGGCTCTCGCCGGTCCAGGCCTCGAAGTAGGGGGCGAAGACGTGCTCGGGCAGCGGGCTCGCGGCCTGGGAGGGGGCGGCGGCGACGGCGGTGAGGCCCAGGGCGGCCACGGCGGTCAGGGCCGCGGTGAGGGCCGAGCGGAGCGAACGTACGCGTCTCATGGGTCATCCAATGACGGTGGGGGAGCGCGCCGACAGGGCCAACAGGCCTGCCGTGCACGGGTGTCGACCTAGGAAGTTGCCCTGCCGTCAGGGGCACGTCAATGGCCTGGACCAAAGTTGGACTAGACCAATTATGCGATTCCTTGCGTGGTGCATCCAGTGACTGCGGGTGCGTGCTGCCGTGATGCGTCCGGCCTCCCCGATTGGTCCAGTGAGCCACACGGGTGTGCTGTGCATGACAAACTGGCCACCCGGCACCCTCCTTCCGACCCCAAGGGGACGCAGTGAAGACTCCGGCGTACGTCACCAGGGGAGCCCTCGCCCTCACCGGCGCCCTGGCCCTCGTCATCGCCCTCCCGGCCAGCGCCCTCGCCGCCCCGCCCACCGCCCTCCCCGCCAACGCCGACGGCCTCGAACAGACCTTCCAGCCGGCCTTCGACTACGACACCGACGGCTGCTACCCGACGCCCGCGATCGGACCCGACGGCACGCTCAACGGCGGCCTCAACCCCACCGGCGCCCTCAACGGCCAGTGCCGCGACTCCTGGGACCTCACCAACACCAACGGCTACGCCCGCGCCAAGTGCAACAACGGCTGGTGCGCGATCCTCTACGGCCTCTACTTCGAGAAGGACCAGGCCCTCCCCGGCAGCAGCCTCGGCGGCCACCGCCACGACTGGGAACACGTCGTCGTCTGGGTCCGGGACAACGAGGCGCAGTACGTCTCCACCTCGGCCCACGGCGACTTCGTCACCAACGGCCGCGCCGCCATGCGCTGGGACGGCACCCACCCGAAGGTCGTCTACCACAAGGACGGCATCGGGACCCACTGCTTCCGGCCCGCCAACGGCAACGACGAACCCCCGGAGAACCACCAGCACACCTGGCAGTACCCGAGCCTGGTCGGCTGGAACGGCTACCCGGCCGGTCTGCGCGAGAAGCTCAGCCAGGCCGACTTCGGCAGCGCCGTCTTCGGTCTCAAGGACGCCAACTTCGCCGCCCACCTCGCCAAGGCCAAGCCGTCCGGGATCCCCTTCGACCCGTACGCCTGAACCCGGATTCGCTCACTGATCACGATGGGATGAACATGCCCCGATGGCGCCCCGCCGGTCACGGCGGGGCGCCACGCTGCCGACGTGCGCAAAGAAGGCAACGAGGTGGTCCCGACGCAAGGGCGGGGGCCACGACCAGGGTTGAAGCCAGGTCAGGGACTGGGTCAGGGACTGGGTCAGGGTCAGGGTCAGGGACTGGGTCAGGGTCAGGGACTGGGGCAAAGGCCAGGCCCGCGGCAACCGGGCGCAGCACAGGGCCCCTTGCCCGACGGTCCCGTCACGCCGCCCCCACCGCGGCCTCGCCCCCCGTACCGCACCGGGCCCGCCTCCACCGAGGCACGCCTGCGCTACTGGTTCGACACCGTGCTCACCCGCGGCACACCCGCGCTCGTCGGCTGGCTCGCCCTCGCCTGCCTGCTGCTCGTCGTCCCCGTCAGCGCCCTCCTCGTCTGGACCGACGACCACGCGCCGGCCTCCCTGCGCTCGCGCATCGCCGCGGTCTGGCGGAACACCGGACAGACCCTCCGCCTCGGCGGCGAGGTCGGACCACCGCTCCGCGTCGCCCTCTCCGTCCTCCTCGCCCTCATCGCCCTCCTCTACGTCTCCACCCTCGTCAGCCTCATCACCACCGGCATCACCGACAAGCTCATCGCCCTCAACCGGGGCCACTCCACCGTCCTGGAACGCGGACACACCGTCGTCCTCGGCTGGTCCGAGCAGATCCCCACCGTCATCGGCGAACTGCTCACCGCCCGGGCCCTCGTCACGCTCCTCGCCGACCGCGCCAAGACCGCCATGGAGGAGGAGCTGCGCGCCGCCCTCGGCGCCATCGGCCGTACCCGGGTGATCTGCCGCACCGGCCGCCCCGCCGACCCCACCGCCCTCGCCCGCGTCAGCCCGGCGGACGCCGCGTCCGTCCTCGTCCTGCCCCGCGACCGCCCCCGCGACGACACCGAGACCGTGAAGGCCCTCCTGGCGCTGACGGCCGCCGCGGGCCCCGACCACCCGGTGCGCGTCGTCGCGGCCGTACGGGGCGACCGCCACCTCACCGCCGCCCGCCTCGCCGGCGGCCCCCTGGCCACCGTCCTGCACACCGACGACATCACCGCGCGCCTCCTCGTCCAGTACGCGCGCCGCCCCGGCCTCTCCCACGTCCACCAGGAGCTCCTGGACTTCGCCGGACACGAGTTCCACACCCTGCCCGAACCCGGACCCGAGGGCCTGACGTTCAGGAAGGCCGCCGCCCGCTGCCCGGAGTCGTGCGCGGCCGGCCTCGTACGCCCGGACGGCGCCGTCCTCCTCAACCCGCCCGCCGACACCCTCCTCGGCCCCGGCGACCGCCTCCTCGTCGTCGCCGAGGACTCCCACTCGACCCACCCCGCCGACCCTCCGGTGCCCTACGACCCGACGGCGCTCACCCCGCCGCCGCCCCCGGAACCCGCCCGTCCCGAGCGGTACCTCCTCCTCGGCTGGAACCGCCGCGCGCCCCGCCTCGCCGACCAGCTGGCACGAGGCACCGCACCGGGCACCACCCTCGACGTCATCGCCCCGCCCACGGCGTCGACGATCGCCGGCATCCGTTCCACGAACCGGGCCGTGGGCCACCGCCTCCCGATCCTCCACCACCCCGGGGACCCCACCGTGCCGGAGACCACGGGCGCACGGGACCTCACCGGCTACGACGCCGTCCTCGTCCTCGGCCCCGACCGCACACGTGGCCACGCCGAACCGGACGACCACACCCTCCTCACGCTCCTCCACCTCCGAGAACGACAGCGCGGCCGCGCGCACCCCACCCCTGCCGGCGCTCCCGTCCCGGTCGTCGCCGAACTGACCGACGACCGGAACCTCTCCCTGGCCCCCCGCTCCGCGGCGACCGACTTCGTCGTCACCGGCCGGACCATCGGCCTCCTGATGACCCAGATCTCGCAGAACCCGCACCTGGCCGCCGTCTTCGAGGAGCTCTTCGCCGCCGACGGCAACTCCGTCCACCTGCGTCCCGCCGCCCACTACGTCGCCACGGGCCGCCCCGTCTCCTTCGCCACCGTCGCCGAGTCCGCCGCCCGCCGCCACGCCTGCGCCATCGGCTACCGCTCCCACGCCCACGGAGTACGCCTCAACCCGCCGAAGTCCCACGTGCGGCACTGGCACCCCGCCGACCAGATCGTCGTCATCGCACGGGACGACGCGCGGGGCGACCCACGAGACGACGCGCGCGACGGCCGGCCCCCGACGGCCGGCTGACGCCCCCTGGGGAGTGTGCCGAAAGGGGCGCCTGCCCGGCGGGCAGGCGACGCCACCTTCGACACACACCTAGCGACCCGGCTTCCTCGCCTCGATCAGGGTCCGCGCGGAGTGGGCCACGAACGGCCCCTCCGCCCGGATCCGCGCGTCCAGCTCCCGCAGCCGCGGCAGCTCCGCCTCGACCGAGAAACCCGGGACGATCCAGACCACCTTCCGCAGGAACCACACGACGGCCCCGACGTCGTGGAACTCCATGCGCAGCCGCTCACCGCGCACGTCCACCACCTCGAGCCCCGCCGCCTCCGCCCCCGCCGCCTCGTCCTCCGCCCGCCGGGCCCGTGCCGCCTCCGGCTGCGGTCCCAGGAAGTACTCGACGAGCTCCCAGACGCTCGCCGGCCCGACGTGCTGCGCCAGATAGCTCCCGCCCGGCCGCAGGACGCGCGCGATCTCCTCCCACCACACCGTCACGGGATGGCGGCTGGTGACGAGGTCGAACGCCTCGTCCCCGAACGGCAGCGGCGGCTCGTCGGGGTCCGCGACCACGACCACCCCGCGCGGATGGAGCAGGCGCGTGGCCCGCGAGACGTTCGGCGCCCACGACTCCGTCGCCGCCATCGTCGGCGGCAGCGCGCGGACGCCGCCGAGCACCTCCCCGCCGCCCGTCTGGATGTCGAGCCCGGCCGCGACCCCGGCCAGCCGCTCCCCGAGCAGCCGTTGGTAGCCCCACGAGGGCCTCGCCTCCGTCGCCCGGCCGTCGAGCCAGGAGAAGTCCCAGCCGTCGACCGACGCCTCGGAGGCTTCCGTGATGAGTTCGTCGAAGGAGCGCGTCATGCCCTGATCATCCCGCCCGACATGTGCGGGAGCGAGCGATTTATCCCCGGCGCGGCGGCGACACGCCGTCAGGATGTGATCATGAAGGGACCGGCTGACGGGCCGACAGGCCTCAGCCGTCGAACCGTCCCCGCTCACGCCATGGAGAGTTCCGATGTCGTCAACACCCCTGCGCGTCCTCGTCAACGGCGGCGGCATCGGCGGGCTCGCCCTCGCCACCGCCCTCGCCCGCGGCGGCCACACCGTGGAGGTCGCCGAGATCCGCGCCGAGCCGACCGCCGAGGGCGTCGGCATCATCCAGCCGACGAACGCCCTGCACGTCATGCGGGAGCTCGGACTGCTCGACCAGTGCCTGGCCGCCGGGTCCTCCTGGGAGTTCCTGACGATCGCCGACCCGGCGGGCAACACCCTCGCGCGCATACCCCAGCCGCGCATGGACGGCGTCCCGGCCGCCAACGGCATCCCGCGGCCCGCGCTCGCCGCCCTCCTCGCCGGCGCCGCCGCGGCGGCCGGCGCCAAGACGCGCCACAACACCACCGTCGCCGAGCTCGACGACGACGGCACGCGGGTCACCGTCACGCTCTCCGACGGCTCCACCGGCCACTGGGACCTGGTCGTGGGTTTCGACGGCATCGGATCACCGCTCCGCACCCGCCTCTACGGGGACCTGTACGCGCCCGCGTACACCGGCTTCGCCAACTGGCGCGTCACCGTACCGCGCCACCCCGGCCTGGACGGCGTGCTGATGGCCACGGCCGGCCGGGAGGCCAAGGCGCTCCTCACCCCCGTGACGGACGACCTGATGTACCTCGGCGCCGTCTTCGCCGAGCCCGAGGACTTCCGCCCGGACCCGGACCACGCCCACGAGGAACTCGCCCGCCGTCTCGCCGCGTTCTCCGGACCCGTCGCCGAGGCCCTCGCCGCGGTCACCGACCCGTCGGCGATCGTGTACTCCCGCATCTCCCAGGTCACCGTGGACGAGCCCTGGCACGTGGGCCGCGTCGTCCTCGCGGGCGACGCCGCCCACGCCTCCACCCCGCACCTCGCCCAGGGCGCCGCCATGGCCCTCGAGGACGCCCTCGTCCTCGCCCGGTCCCTGGAGGCGGAGGCCACGGTCCCCGACGCCCTCGCCGCCTGGGAGGCCCGCCGCCGCCCCCGTGCCCTCTGGGTCCAGTCCATGTCCCACGCCGTCCTCAAGCAGGAGATGGGCGCCCCCACCACGCCCGAGGAGGACGCCCTCCTGGAGGTCGGCATCCCGGGCGCGGCCCACGTCCTGGCGAAGCCCTACTAGGGCGTGTGCCGAAAGTGGCGCCTGCCCGGCGGCGCCCGGCACGCACGCTCGCCGCATTGTCGGAATTGCCCCGATACACCCAGTATCGGGGCGACCCTCCGCCTTGCGATCGCACGCACCGGACACCGCCGGGCCTGCCCTCCGGGCAGACGACGCCACTTTCGACACGCGCCCTGGACCCGCCGGCCGCGCTCGCGGCCGGGGCGGTCAGGCGGGCAGGCCGAGCCGCGGACCGCCCCGGTCGCGCAGGCGTCGGAAGAAGGCGAGCACGCCCGCCGAGCCGCCGGCCCACGTGGCACTCGACCGGGTGAGGCCGGTGTCCGGGAACACCGGCCGGGACCACGTGCCGCCGCTGCGGCTCAGGACGAGCAGGGCGACGGTGCCGGCCGCGTCCCAGAACTCCTCGGACGCGGAGGCCCGCGCGACGTCCACCATCAGGTCGCCCACCCCGGCGAGGCCGCAGCACTGCGAGATCAGGGGCATCCGCGGTGCCATCACGGCGCAGGCGCGCGCGGTCCGCCGGGCGAGGTCGAGGTACCGGGGCTCGTCGAGGAGTTCGGCGGCCTGGACGAGCACGGTCCCGATGCCGGCCAGGCCCCGGCACCACGAGCCGTAGCGGCGGGTCGCCCCCGGCTCGGCGGCCGCCGCGAGGATGCCGGGTGTCACGGCTGCCAGGCGTGCGGCGGCCTTCTCGGCACGGCCGATCGCGCCGGGCTCCCCGGTCGCGGCACCGTACGCGAGCAGGAAGCAGGCGACGCCCGCCTCGCCGTGCGCGATGCCTTCGCGGAGTGCGGCGCCGCCCGCGGTGCCGGAACCGGTCGGGTTCAACCGGGCGGCGCCCGACGCCAGCATCCGGTCGCAGTCGGCGGCGACGGCGAGGTGCCGGTCGGCGCCGTGCCGGTCGCCGGACCGGAGGGCGTGCCGGGCGAGCAGCAGCCGGCCGAGGCCGATCCCGGCGGCGCCCGCCACGAGGTCGGCCTCCGGAGGCCCGCCGTCCGGCGCGCGCTCCGGCAGGACGGCGTACGCGTCCGGCGGCGCGGCCACTGTGCCGGCCACTGTGCCGGCCACCGGGCCGGCCACCGGGCCGGTTGCTGTGCCGGCCTCCGTGAGGAAGAGTTCGACGCCCGTGCGCCCGGTGTAGAAGCCCGGCGGCAGGTTCCTCGACTGGTCGGCCGTCCACCGCGCCAAGGCGTCCACCGCGGACCGCACTTGGGGCAGGTGCGCGTGGTGGAGGAGTTCGAGCCCGAGCCCCGAACTGCCGCCGTAGACGTCGATCGAGGTCGGGACGTTGAGCTGCGCGGCCCGGACCGGGTCCACGATCGCCAGCGCTTCACCGACACAGGAGGAAACCGTGTGCTCGACGATCTCGTCCAACAGGTCGCCGTCGATCCGGGGGAGCGCGGCGCGCGGGCACGCGGACCGGTCCGGTGCGACCGCCGCACCGGTGCGCAGGCCGTCGGCGGCGCGGGTCCGTACCGCCGGGTCGAAGCTCAGGAGGCCGGTGATCGTCGACCGTGCCGCCCGGTGGGCCCGGCCTGGCAGCGCCGCCGCCAGGCAGGCCACGGTCCGGTCCCGGTTGACGGTGCGGTCGGCGTCGACGATCACCGGATCGAGGCCGGTGGCGGCGAAGAAGAGGGTCGCGCCGAGGGCGTAGTAGTCGTCGGCGGGGGCGGCCGGTCCGGAGGCGGGCAGCACCGGCTCGCTGTACCCGGGGGTCGCCCCGCCCGGGCCGGCGCCGTCCCGCTCGCTGATCCCGAAGTCGACCAGGTGGCAGTGGCCGGGGCCCGCGTCGTCGAGGACGACGTTGTCGGGCTTGAGGTCGCGGACGACGACGTTCCGGCCGTGGACGGAGTCCAGGACGCGCAGGAGCCGGGAGGCGAGGGCGGTGAGGGAGCGCCCGGGCCGGACGTCGTCGTCCCGGTAGGGCCCGTTCCGCAGGACCTCCCTGCGGAGGTCCCGGTCGCCGCAGCTGGTCGACACCAGGTACTCGTCGGCCCGGTGCGCGAAGTAGTCGAGCGCGCGCGGCACGCCGGTGACGCCGTCGAGCGCGGTGAGGACCGCGCGCTCGTTGCGCAGCCGGTGCCGGGCGTCCGTACCCTGTTCGTCCTCGCCGACGAAGGCTCGTGCCTGTTTGACCACCACCGGCCGCCCGAGAGCGCGGTCGACCGCGCGGTAGACGTTGCCCCGGGGCGTACGGGCGATGCCGGCGGTGACCTCGTAACGCCCGCCGCCGAACCCTGCCGCAGCCGACCGGTCGCCGGCGGAATCCCCGCCCGCCTCCCCGTACCCGTCTCCCTCTCCGTCCCCCTGCCCGGCGCCCGCGTCGGCGGAGTCGCGTGCGAAGGGGTCGTCGGCCCAGGGCGGGCACCTGTACCGGCCGACGGCCAGGCCGTCGAAGACGCTGCCGTCCGGCCCGGTCATGACCGATTCGAGGCGCCCGCTCCGGCCGGTCCGGTAGTCGCCGGTGAAGGGGCCGTAGCGGTAGTAGACGGGGGCGTCCGGGGCGACCCGGCGATCGCTGACGACGCGGGGGCCCTCCCGGTCCCGCAGGGCGGCGGCGAGTTCACGGCCGACGGCGACCACGGCGTCGGCCGGGGGGTAGACGGTGATCGCCTTGCCGACGGCTCCGGCGCTCACCACCCCGGAGTTGAGGCGGCGCAGCGTCTCGGGGTCACGGGCGAACTTCGCGTGGCAGACGTGCCGGGAGAGGACCGGAAGGACGAGCCGGGTCACGGCGTCGAGGTCGCCGGGTCGCGCCGATACGTGCAGTTTCCAGCCGTGTTCCATCACCGGCATGCGCGGATCGTTCAGATACGACCATGTTCCGTCGGACCACCCGCTGCGGCCGGTGATGGACACGGCCACCGCTACGAGTTCAGGTCGCAGGCGAACCGGGTGGTGGCGGTCACCCAGGGGTCGGAGAGACACGCGGTGTGCTCGCGGTCGCTGCGGTCGTCGTCCTCGAACGGGATCAGCTCGTCGTCGATCTCCAGCGGACCCGCGTCGCGGAATCGGTCGGTCTCCAGAAGATCCGGCACGGCTAAGGGCATGTGACGCCTCCATGGTTGTCGCGCGTTGAGGAGCAACTGACGGCCGGCGCAGGGCAGGTGAACCCGGCGGGCCGGTGACTCGCTGAACAACGGTAAGGAGGGCCCGAGTCGCTGACAAGGGGACCTCCGCACGGGCGTCCGGCCGTCGAACGCACCGTCCCCCGCCCCGACGGCCAGGGGCCGTTCGGGACGGGGGACGATCGACGGGCGATGGTGCCGGGCCGGTTCAGGAGCCGAGGATCTTGCTCTTCTGGGCCGCGAACTCCTCCTCGGTGAGCACGCCCTGTTCCTTCAGCTCGCCGAGCTCCTTGAGCTGAGCGATCTTGCTGCTCATGTCGTCGGCCGGCGCGGGGGCCGCGGCCGGCGGCGCGGACGGCGGCGGTGCGTACTGCTGTGGCGGCGGCGCCTGTTCCTGCTGGGCCCAGCGGCCCGCCTGGCGTCGCGAGACCCTGTTGGAGACGGCGGTCGCCGTCCCGGCCACCACCGCGGTGCGGGCCACGCCGCGCAGAAGTCCTGGCATGTCGGTCCTCCTAGATCGTCGTCCGTGGGGGTCAGGCGGCGGCGCTGCCGTCCGCTTCCTCGATGGCGTCCAGCGATGCCAGCAGCGCCTGTACGGGGATGCGCCCGCCGGCGACGAGCTGCGCGCCGCCGCGTCGCAGTTCCCGCGCGAGGGGCGCGGCCCAGAGGTTCTCGTAGACGAGGATGCCGGCCGAGTTGCCCGCGTCCAGCGCCGCCCCGGCCTCGTCCAGGTCGTCCTGGCCGAGAAGCCCCGACGAGGAGCCCTCGAACACGGTCAGGTCGAGTGCCCCGTCGGCGTCGATGTCCCGCAGTTCCACCCCGATGACACTGCCGTCGGCGTCCTTCCGGACGAAGGAGAGGTCGAGGACGCGGATGATCCCTCTGTCGACCAGATCGAGGAGAAGGGGCAGTCCCTCGCCCGTCATGCGGTTGCCGGGAAACTCGATGACCAGGTAGTCCACCGGCCCCATGTCCTCGAATTCATCGCTCATGACCACTCCACACGCAGTTGGGAAGGACGAGGCGGGGCCCCACCCGTCCACGCCGCGTGCACGCCGCGCAGCGCCGGACGCGCCGGACGCAGCCCTGCCCCCATTCCAACACCGGCCGGTGCGCCCCGCACGTCCACGCGCGTCCGCGCTCGGCCCCGGGGCCCATGCCCGGGCCCGGTCCGTCCGGCGCGTACGAGATGACCCGGTGGGTGCCGGGGCACGGCCGACACCCCCTACGATGATCGCCCATGAGCACGAATGACGACCGAAGACCCCTGGTCGACGGGCGCTTCCGACTGGTATCCCGACTCGGCAGCGGCGGCATGGGCACCGTGTGGCGCGCCCGCGACGTGGCCCTCGACCGGGACGTCGCCCTCAAGGAGGTCCGCCCGCCCGACCCCGCCGTGGAGGAGGCGAACCCCGGATTCGCCGCGCAGCTGCGCGAACGCGCCGTCCGCGAGGCCCAGGCCCTGGCCCGGGTGTCGAACCCCCACGTCGTCACGATCCACCACATCGTCGAGCCGCGGGACGGCTCGCACCCGTGGATCGTGATGGAGCTCGTCGAGGGCAGCTCCGTGTACGACCGGCTCGCCGCCGGCCCGATGCCCGTCCCCGAGGTGCTCGCCCTCGGCCGTCAGGTCCTCTCCGCCCTGCGCGCCGCGCACGCCGCCGGCATCCAGCACCGCGACGTCAAACCCGCCAACGTCCTGCTCCGGCACGAGGGCGGGGCCGTGCTCACCGACTTCGGCATCGCGGCGTTCGACGGCGCCACCTCCCGGCTCACCTCCACCGGCGACCTGATCGGCTCGCCGGAGTTCATCGCCCCCGAACGGGTCCGCGGTGAGGAGGGCAACCCGGCCTCCGACCTGTGGTCGCTCGGCATGCTCCTGTACGTGGCGGCCGAGGGCCACCACCCGCTGCGCCGTGCCACCGGCCTCGCGACCGTGGTCGCGGTGCTCGACGACCCGATCCCCGCGCCGGTGCGGTCCGGCGCGCTGGGTCCCGTACTGACCCGGCTCCTCGTGCGCGATCCGGCGCAGCGGCCGGACGGGGCGCTCCTGGAACGGCTGTTGGCGGAAGCGGAAGCGGAAGCGGAAGCGGAAGCGCAGACGAAGACGGCCGGCGGGCCTGGTGCGGCTCCCACTCCCGGAGCCGCTCCGGCCGCTCCTCCTCACGCGTCCGTCGCGGGACCCGCCACCCCTCCGCCGTACGCGCCTGCCCCCGGGCCCTACCCGCACCCCGCCTACGGCCCACCCGTCGCACCCGGCGCGGGCTTCGGCCCGCCGACGCTGCCCACCCCCACACCCTCGCGTCCGCGCAAGCGCGCCGCGGGCCTCGCCGTCGGCCTCGTCCTGGCCGCCGCCGCGGTGGTCGGCGTGGTGAACCTGTTCCCCGGCGACGAAGGCGACGACGGCAGCGGCGGGACCTCCGGGGCGAAGGGCGGCGTCTCGCCGACCGGCGCCGTGCGCACCCCCGGCCAGGGACCGGGCACGGGCACGGGCTCGGGCACGCTGCCGACCGCTTCGGCCTCCACCTCGGCCTCCGCCTCCGCGCCCGCGACCCGTGGCACCCTCCTCACCACCGCCAACGTCCGCGCCGTCATCGAGGAGTTCCGCCGGGCGAGCGGCACCACGACCATCAAGGACCTGACGATCTACGAGGAGTACGCCCTGGCGAACATCCCGACCCGGCCCGGCGCGAAGACCTACGACGCGTACCAGTACCGGGCCGGGACGGCCACGAAGACCGGACCCGGCGGCACCATCAGCGCCGACGACGCCGACGAGCAGCCCTTCGACGTGGCGGCGATGCCCTGGGACGACCTCCCCGCGCTGATGAAGCGCGGCGATCGCGACCTCAAGGTGGACGACCCCACGCTGCGGTACGTCATCGTCGACCGCTGGACCTTCAACGACGACCGTCCGACGCTGCGCTACTACCTCACCAACGACTACCGGGCCAGCGGCTACCTCGCCGTCGACGTCTCCGGCAAGGTCGTCTCGACCCTGCCCGCGTCCTGACGCCGGGGCGCACCGCGCGCCTCGGCTCAGACGGGGTACGGCAGCTCGGTCTCCGGGGTGCCGGCCGGCCGGACGTGCGGTGTCGCGTCCGGGCCGCCGATCCGCAGCCGCCACGGGTGCGGGCTGTCGGTGGTCACGTGCAGGCGGTCGCCACGGCGCCGCAGGTGGAAGCGGGCCGCCGCACCGGGGCCGTCGGCGCGGGGGATCACGACGGTGCGCTCGGCGCCGTCGGCGAAGGCGTGGACCCGGAGTTCGACGCCGTCCGCCCAGGCGGAGACCGGCCGTTGGTCGTCGGCGGCCAGCGGGATGACGGAGCCGGGGCGGGCGAGCAGCGGCAGGGTGTCGAAGCCGTGCCGCTCGCGGACCCACCGGGGCCCGGTGACCGGGGCCCCGGTCAGGACGTTGGTCCACGTCCCCTCGGGCACGTAGTAGTCGACCGTGCCGTCGTCGGTGAAGACGGGGGCGACGAGCAGGTCGTCGCCGAGCAGGTACTGCCGGTCGAGCGTGGCCGCGGCCGGGTCGTCGGGGAACTCCAGCACCATCGCGCGCATCACCGGGACGCCGGTGGCGTGCGCCTGCTGCGCGGCGCGCTGGAGGTAGGGGGCGAGGCGGTGCTTGAGCAGGGTGAACGCGCGCGTGACCTCGACGGCCTCCTCGCCGTAGTCCCACGGCACGCGGTAGGACTTGCTGCCGTGCAGGCGGCTGTGCGAGGAGAGCAGCCCGAACTGCACCCAGCGCTTGAAGACGGTGGGAGTCGGGGTGCCCTCGAAACCGCCGATGTCGTGGCTCCAGAAGCCGAAGCCGGACAGGCCCAGCGAGAGCCCGCCCCGCAGCGACTCGGCCATGGCGTTGAAGTGGGACTCGCAGTCGCCGCCCCAGTGCACCGGATACTGCTGGCCGCCGGCGGTCGCGGAGCGCGCGAACAGCAGCGCCTCGCCCTCGCCGCGCACCTCGCGCAGCAGCTCGAAGACCGCCTCGTTGTAGAGGTGGGTGTAGTAGTTGTGCATCCGTTCGGGGTCGGAGCCGTCGTGCCAGACGACGTCCGTGGGGACGCGCTCGCCGAAGTCGGTCTTGAAGCAGTCCACCCCCGTGTCGAGGAGCACGCGGAGTCTGTCGGTGTACCACGCGCGGGCGGCGGGGTTGGTGAAGTCCACGAGGGCCATGCCCGGCTGCCACAGGTCCCACTGCCACACGCTGCCGTCCGGACGGCGCACCAGGTGGCCCTCGCGCATGCCCTCCTCGAACAGCGCCGACTTCTGCGCGATGTACGGGTTGATCCACGCGGAGATCCTCAGCCCCTGGTCCTTGAGGCGGGCGAGCATGCCGGCCGGGTCGGGGAAGGTCTCGGAGTCCCAGTCGAAGTCGCACCACTGGTAGCCGCGCATCCAGAAGCAGTCGAAGTGGAACACGCTGAGGGGGATGCCGCGTTCGGCCATGCCGCCCACGAAGCGGTTGACGGTTGCCTCGTCGTAGTCGGTGGTGAAGGAGGTGGTGAGCCAGAGGCCGAGCGCCCAGGCCGGCGGCAGGGCGGGGCGGCCGGACAGCGCCGTGTAGCGCTCCAGGACCTGCTTCGGGGTGGGGCCGTGGACGACGAAGAACTCCAGTGAATGGTCCTCCACACTGAACTGGACCCGGCCCACCGCCTCGGAGCCGACCTCGTAGCTCACCTTCCCGGGATGGTTGACGAAGACGCCGTAGCCGCGGTTCGTCAGGTGGAAGGGGACGTTCTTGTAGGCCTGTTCGCTGCTGGTGCCGCCGTCCGCCTGCCAGATGTCCACGGACTGGCCGTTCTTGACGAACGGGGTGAAGCGCTCGCCGAGTCCGTACACCAGCTCCCCTACTCCCAGGGCGAGTTGACCCAGCATGTGGTGCCGTCCCGCGGCGTCGGTGACGAAGCCGAGGCCTCGCTCGCCCACGGAGGTCAGCACCCGGCCGCCCGCGGAGAACTCCAGGTGCCACGGACGGGAGGTGTCCACCCGCAGCGACAGCTCACCCGCGACCAGCTCGACCACGGCGCCGTCGCGGTGCGCCTTTCCGGCGTCCGGCCGCGCGCCGGGCAGTGCGAACTCCGGCCCCCGGCGCACCGAGCCGGCGTGGTGGGTGGCGCGGACGCCGATCACTCCCTCGGCCGGGGACCAGCACTCGACCGTCAGCAGCGCGCTGTTGAGCATGTCGCCGCGGCCGCGCACGTGCTTCACCGGCGCGTGGAGGGTCACGCGGTGCTCGTCGGCCCGGACGTCGGCGACCTCGGTGGCGTAGTGAGCGGTCACTCCGGGACGCATCAGCCAGTATCCGTCGGTGAACTTCATCGGGTGGTTTCCTCCCGGTACCAGTGGTAGCCGCCCTGGGGTGTCCGGGTGGCAGCTCGGTGGTGAAGCGCTTCGACGCTGTCATTGCGCGAGAGGCGATGTCAATCCTTCGTACGGCGACGAACCATGGGAAACGCCATGAGGAAGCGCTTCGATGAGGGCCCGCGCCGAACTTCCCCCACCGTCGGCAACCTTCCGGCCGTCGGCGGCAACAGAGAAGGGGCCGGCCGTACCGATTCACCGAGGGCGTGTGAAGCGCTTCGATGCTGTGGATTCCTGCAGCCACCCTTGTGCGCCCCTAGACGTTCACTTAACCTCGCTGCAACATCGAAGCGCTTCGACTGCGCGTCACGCCGCAGTGGTCGGACCTCCGCTTCCAGCTCAGCCAGTTCCAGTCACGACACCGCAGCCGACGGCCCACCGCCGGGTGTCCAGGTGCGCCACGAAGGGTTGACGCAATGACGCCGAACGCCGCCTCCTCCGGACTGAGCCGGAGAAGTTTCCTCGCCTCCACGGCGGTCGCCACCGCAGCGGTGGCCGGGGGGATGCCGCTCCTCACCGCCTGCAGCGACTCGGGCAGCGGCGGGAAGCGGGACGGGGCCACGTCTGGCAAGGCCGCGGACAAGATGCTTCCGGCGTACGTCGCCAGCACGGTCGCCCAGCCGGACATCCCGTCGAAGAACGGATCGGCGGCGGGCTACACCGGCAAGGTCGACCTCCCGGCCCTCGCCTCCTCGGTCCCGACGAAGCTCGGCACCGGCGCTCCCCTGGAGGTCATGGCGCCGCTCTGGGGCACCCCGCCGAAGCCCGGGTGCGCCTACTACACCGCGCTCGACGCCGCCGCGGGAACCCGGATCACCTGGCAGAACCAGGACGGCAACACCTACGGCGAGAAGCTCGGCGCCGTACTCGCCTCCAGTTCCGTACCCGACATGGTGGTCGTGCCGAGCTGGGAACTGGTCGGCAAGATCTCGAGCGCCGTCACCGCGAAGTTCATGGACCTCGGCCCGTACCTGGCGGGGGACAAGGTCAAGAAGTACCCCAACCTCGCCGCGATCCCGTCCGACTCCTGGCGCATGAGCATCTTCGGCGGCGCGCTGCGCGGGATTCCGATGCCCGCCGCCGCCGTCCCCAACATCGTGCCCTTCTACCGCAAGGACGTCTTCGACAAGAAGGGCTACACCGTCCCCACGTCGGCCGAGGAGTTCCTCGGCTGGGCCAAGGAGGCCACCAGCGCCAAGGCCAAGGTGTGGGCCTGCGGCGACATGAGGTGGTCGGCGGCGGGCATCTTCGGCGTCCGCCCGGCCGGGTCGCTCGGCTGGAACATCGGGAGCGACGGCAGGCTGACGTACCGCATCGAGCACCCCGAGTACCTCGAACACCTGGAGTGGGTGCGCAAGTTGTTCGCCGCCGGCGTCGTCCACCCCGACGACAGGGCGAACACGGGCGACGCGAGACAGCGGTTCACCGCCGGCCAGATCCTCGTCTACAACAACGACATGTCCTCCTGGTACGGCCAGACGGCCGAACAGGCCAAGTCCCACCCGGACTTCCGGACCTCCGGCATGGACTACTTCGGCGCCGACGGCGGCAGCCCGACCCTGTACGCCGGCCAGCCCGCCGGCATCTGGTCGATGATCAGCAAGGACGCCTCGAAGGAGACGGTCGAGAACGCGCTGGCAGCCGCCAACTTCGCGGCGGCGCCGTACGGCACCAAGGAGCGGATGTTCGTCGACTACGGCGTCGAGGGCACCCACTACACCGTGGAGAACGGCGCCCCGATCAAGAACGACCGGGGCATCCAGGAGGTGAACAACGCCTGGGTGCTCCTCGCGGCCCCCGCGCCCTACCTCGCCCATCCCGACCTCCCCGACATCGCCCGCATGCAGGTCGAGTGGCAGCAGCGGCAGGGCGCCTTCGTCAAGAAGACGTCCACCTACGGCATGAACATCGTCGAGCCGACCCGGTTCGCCACCCTCTCCAGCCAGTTCGAGCAGCTGGAGATCGACTTCGTCCGCGGCAACAAGAAGCTCTCCGACATCCAGCAGGCCATCTCCACCTGGAAGTCCTCCGGCGGCGACAAGCTGCGCGACTGGTACAAGGAGCTCCTCGACAAGAACGGCAGCGGCAACTGATGTCCCTCACGGCCGGGAGCAGGCCCGAAGGGACGCGACCCCCCGCGGCCGCAGGCGCGGCCGGGGCGACGCGTGCGGGAAGGGCCACGCGTACGGGACAGGCGACGCGTACGGGAAAGGCGGCGCGTACGGCAAGGGCGGGCAAGGTCCCCTTCCGGGTCCGGTGGCGCCGGGACCGCGCGCTCATCCTGATGACGTCACCCGTCATCGCCCTGCTCCTGCTCTTCAACTACGTCCCGCTGCTCGGCAACGTCGTCGCCTTCCAGGACTACGACCCGTACGTCTCCAGCACCGGCATCACGGCGATGTTCCACAGCCCGTGGGTGGGCGCGGAACAGTTCGCGCGGATGCTCGACGACCCGCTGTTCTGGAGCGCCACGAAGAACACCGTCGTCCTGTTCGTGCTCCAGCTGGTGCTGTTCTTCCCCGTCCCCATCGCGCTCGCGCTGGTCATCAACAGCGTGGTCCGGCCGCGCGTGCGGGCCGTGGCGCAGGCGATCATGTACCTGCCGCACTTCTTCTCGTGGGTCCTCGTGGTCACCGTCTTCCAGCAGATCCTCGGGGGCGCGGGCATCATCGCCCAGACCCTGGAGGACCACGGCTGGACCGGCTTCGACCTGATGACCGACGCGGACCTCTTCAAGTACCTGGTCACCGCGCAGGCCGTGTGGAAGGACGCCGGCTGGGGGATCATCGTCTTCCTCGCGGCGCTGTCCGCCGTCAGCACCGACCTGTACGAGGCCGCCGCCATGGACGGCGCGGGGCGCCTGCGACGCATGTGGCACGTCACGCTGCCCGCGCTGCGCCCGGTGATAGCCCTGCTCCTCGTCCTCAGGGTGGGGGACGCGCTGAGCGTCGGATTCGAGCAGTTCCTGCTCCAGCGGTACGCGGTCGGGGCCGGGGCCAGCGAGGTCCTCGACACCTACGTGTGGAACATGGGCATCCAGAACGGCGACTTCAGCTACGCGGCCGCGGTCGGCCTCGCCAAGGGGCTCATCGGAGTCTGTCTCGTCCTGGGCGCGAACAAGTTCGCGCACCTGCTCGGCGAACAGGGGGTGTACAGGAAATGAGCCTCGACACACGGCTCGTCCGCAGCCTCAAGGCCCCCGCCCGCCCCGTGTGGGAGGAGCCGCCGAGCAGGGCGGGACTCACCGCCAAGGGCGGCTTCCTCACACTCTGCTGTCTGGGGGTGCTCGGTCCCCTCTGGATCGTGATCGTCACCAGCCTCTCCCCGAAGGCCGTGATCGACCAGGCCGGCGGGCTCGTCGTGATCCCGCAGGGGATCACCTTCGTCAACTACACGGAACTGCTGAGCGGCGGGCAGGTGAGCCGGGCGATCATGGTCTCGGTGGGCGTCACGCTCTTCGGCACGCTGTTCTCGATGACGGTGTCGGTGCTGGCGGCGTACGGCCTGTCGCGACCGGGGAGCCTGGGCCACCGGTTCTTCCTCATGACCATCATGGCGACCATGTTCTTCGGGGCCGGCCTCATCCCGACGTACCTCCTGGTGCAGTCGCTGGGCCTCACCGACACCTACCTGTCACTGATCCTGCCGAGTGCCGTCAGCGTCTTCAACATCCTCGTCCTGCGGGCCTTCTTCATGGGCATCTCGCCCGAACTCACCGAGTCGGCCCGCATCGACGGTGCCGGTGAGGTGCGCATCCTGCTGACCGTCATCATGCCGCTGTCGCGCGCGGTGCTGGCCGTCATCTCGCTGTTCTACGCGGTCGGCTACTGGAGCGCGTGGTTCAACGCGTCCATCTACCTCAGCGACCAGGAGATGATGCCGCTCCAGAACGTGCTCATCCAGCTGGTCCAGAAGAACACCGAGGCCCCCAGCGGCCTCCAGCAGGCCGTGCGCACCGGCCAACTCTCCTCGCTGGGGCTCCAGATGGCCGTCATGGTCCTCGCGCTGATCCCGGTCGCGGTCGCCTCCCCGTTCGTCCAGCGGCACTTCAAGAAGGGCATGCTCACCGGCGCCGTCAAGGGCTGAGGCCCTGGCCGCTCCCACGCGGCGGGGCCGTGCACGGACACGGCCCCGCCGCCCCGGTCCCCGCTCGCTCTCCCCCTTTCGTCAGGACAGAGGTATGTCATGAGCAGGTTCCACCTCAGCAGGCGCTCCGTTCTCGCGGGCTCCGCCGCCGCCGCGGCGGCCGTCTCCCTGCCCGCCGTTCCGGCGCAGGCGCGGAACGCCGCCCCCTCGGCCGCCGACGCCACCGGCTACCGGTGGCGCACCGCCGTCATGGGCGGCACGGGCTTCGTCAGCGGCGTGCTGTTCCACCCGTCGGTACGAGGGCTCGCCTACGCCAGGACCGACATCGGCGGCGCCTACCGCTGGGACGACCGTACCGACCGCTGGATCCCGCTCACCGACCACCTCGGCTGGAACGACTGGAACCTCCTCGGGGTGGAGGCCATGGCCGTCGACCCGGCCCACCCGAACCGGCTCTACCTGGCCCTCGGCACGTACACGCAGCCCTGGGCGGGCAACGGGGCCGTGCTGCGGTCCGAGGACCGCGGCGCCACCTGGGAGCGGACCGACCTCGCCGTGAAGCTCGGGGCCAACGAGGACGGGCGCGGATGCGGCGAACGACTTCTCGTCGACCCCCGGAACAGCGACACGCTGTGGCTCGGCACGCGCCACGACGGGCTGCTCAGGTCGACCGACCGGGGAGCCACCTGGCAGCCCGCGGAGTTCCCCGCCGCCCCGGGCCCCACCGGCCAGGGCATCACCCTCCTGGTCGCCGCGGGCCGAACCGTCTACGCCGGCTGGGGCGACTCCGACGGCACCGCCGACCACCCCAACCTGTACCGCACGTCGGACGGAAGGACCTGGGAGCCGGTACCGGGACAGCCGGCCGGCACCGCCGCGAAGGTGCCGGTCCGTGCCGCGTACGACCGCCTCACCCGGGAGCTGTACGTGACGTACGCCAACGCGCCCGGCCCCAACGGCCAGTCCGACGGCAGCGTGCACAAGGTGCGCACGGACACCGGCAAGTGGACCGAGGTCACCCCCGTGAAGCCCGGCGGGACGACCGGCGACGGGGGGACCGACGCCTTCGGGTACGGCGGCGTGGCCGTCGACGCCCGTCGGCCCGGGACGCTCGTCGTCTCCACCAACAACCGCTGGTCCGCGATCGACACCGTCTTCCGCTCCACCGACGGCGGCCGCACCTGGACGTCCCTGAAGGACACCGCCGTGCTCGACGTCTCCGAGACCCCCTACCTCAAGTGGGGTGACGAGAAGCCCAAGTTCGGCTGGTGGATCCAGGCCCTCGGCCTCGACCCCTTCGACTCCCGGCACGTCGTCTACGGCACCGGCGCGACCCTGTACGGCACGCGCGACCTCACGCACTGGGCGCCGCAGATCCGCGGCCTGGAGGAGACCGCCGTCCTCTACCTGGTCTCGCCACCGGCCGGCGAGGCACATCTGATCAGCGGCAACGGCGACATCGGCGTGATGTACCACGAGTCGCTCACGGCCTCCCCCTCGCGCGGCATGGCGTCGAACCCCGTGTTCGGATCGACCACGGGGCTCGCCCAGGCCGCGGCCCGACCCTCGTACGTCGTGCGCACCGGCTGGAGCGGGGGCGCCAACGGCGCCTCGTCGCACGACGGCGGTCAGACCTGGTCGCCCTTCGCGTCGCAGCCGGCCGCCGCCAGGAACGCGCCGGGCCCGATCGTCACCAACGCCGACGGCGGCGTGCTCCTGTGGTCCCTCGGCTCCGCCAACCCGGCGTACCGCTCCACGGACGACGGCGCCACCTGGTCCGAGGCCGCCTCCGTTCCGCCGGGCGCCGTCCTGGTCGCGGACCCCGTCGACCCGGCGCGCCTCTACGCGTACGACACGGCCGCCGGCACGGTCCACGCCAGCACCGACGGCGGCCTGACCTTCACCGTCACGGCCACCGGCCTCCCCTCCGGCGACTCGCAGTACCAGCTGACCGCGGCACCCGGCCGCTCCGGTGACCTGTGGCTCAGCGCGAAGGAGGCCGGTCTGCACCGCTCCACCGACGGCGGCGCCACCTTCACCGCGGTCGGCACCTGCCAGTCCTCGCACACCCTGGGCTTCGGCAAGGCCGCCCCCGGCGCCGCGTACCCGGCGATCTACCTTGTCGGCGCGACCGAGGGCTTCAACGCCGTCCACCGCTCCGACGACGAGGCGCGGAGCTGGGTGCGGATCAACGACGACCGGCACCAGTGGGGCTGGACCGGCCGGGTCGTCACCGGTGACCCGCGTGTCCACGGCCGGGTCTACCTCGGCACCAACGGGCGCGGCGTGCAGTACGGAGACCCCGCCTGATGCCCCGCCTGAACGACGCGACCCGCGGCCGCCTCCTCTTCGGCGGCGACTACAACCCGGAGCAGTGGCCCGAGGAGACCTGGCACGAGGACGTCCGCCTGATGAAGGCCGCCGGGGTCAACTCGGTCACCGTGGGCGTCTTCTCCTGGTCGACACTCGAACCTGAGCCGGGTGCGCGGGAGTTCGGCTGGCTGGACACCGTGATGGACCTGATGGGTGACCACGGCATCGGCGTCGTCCTCGCCACCCCGACCTCCTCGCCCCCGCCCTGGATGGGCCGCCTGCACCCCGACACCCTGCCCGTCACCGAGGACGGCCGCACCGAGTGGTGGGGCGGCCGCCAGCACTTCTCCCACTCCAGCGCCACCTACCGGCGCTACGCCGCCGCCATCACCGAGGACCTCGCCGCCCGCTACGGCGGCCACCCGGCGCTGACGATGTGGCACATCAACAACGAGTACTGCACCGTCGACCACGGCGACGAGGCCGCGGCGGCCTTCCGCCGCTGGCTGCGCCGGAAGTACGGCAGCCTCGACGCCCTCAACAGGTCCTGGGGAACCGCCTTCTGGAGCCAGGGCTACGACACGTGGGACGGCATCCTCCCGCCCCGCTTGCCCCACTACATGCGCAACCCCACCCACGTCCTGGACTTCTGGCGCTTCACCTCCGACATGCTCCTGGAGTGCTTCGTCGCCGAAC
Source organism: Streptomyces sp. NPDC020807 (assembly GCF_040641575.1). Classification (NCBI taxonomy): domain Bacteria; kingdom Bacillati; phylum Actinomycetota; class Actinomycetes; order Kitasatosporales; family Streptomycetaceae; genus Streptomyces; species Streptomyces sp. NPDC020807. The sequence continues at coordinate 324,906 of NZ_JBFADU010000005.1, read as the reverse complement.
GCGACATCGTCCGCCGCCACACCCCGGACACCCCGGTCACCAGCAACTTCATGCCGTTGTGGGTGGGCCAGGACGGCTGGCGGTGGGCCGAGGAGGAGGACGTGGTCTCCGTCGACATCTACCCGGATCCGCGCGACCCGCTGGGCGCCCAGAGCGGCGCCCTCGTCCAGGACCTGACCCGCTCCCAGGCCCGCGGGCCGTGGATGCTCATGGAGCAGGCCGCCGGGCCCGTGAACTGGCGGGGCGTGAACCACCCCAAACCCCGGGGCCTCAACCGGCTCTGGTCCCTCCAGGCCGTCGCCCGGGGCGCCGACGCCGTCTGCTACTTCCAGTGGCGGCAGTCCCGGCAGGGAGCCGAGAAGTTCCACTCCGGCATGGTCAGCCACGCCGGCGAGGAGGGCCGGACCTACCAGGAGGTCAAGCGGATCGGGGCGGACCTGGAGCGGATCGCCGCCGAGACAGCGGGCCGGACCGTCACCGCCGACGTCGCCGTCCTGCACGACTGGGACGCGTGGTGGGCCGGGGAGCAGGACGGCCGCCCGTCCGGCCGGGTGGAGTACCCGGAGGTCCTGCACGCCTGGCACCGCGCCCTCTGGCAGGCGCACCTCACCACCGACTTCGCCCATCCCGAGCACGACCTGACGCCGTGGCCCGTGGTCGTCGTGCCGCAGCTCTACGCCCTCACGGACGCGGCGATCGACGGACTCCTCGCCCACGTCCGCAGGGGCGGCACCCTCGTCTGCGGCTTCCAGACGGGCGTCGCCGACGAGGACGACAGGGTCCGCGCAGGCGGCATGGACCCCCGGCTGCGCGAGCTGTTCGGCATCCGGACCCTGCACGAGTGGTGGCCGCTGGACGAGGGGGAGACCGTCACCTGCGAGGGCTTCACGGCGTCGCTGTGGTCGGAGGAGCTGGAGGCCGACGGATCCGCCGACGAGAGCCTGCCGTACAAGGGCGGCGAGCTCGACGGGCTGCCCGCCGTGCTCCGCAAGGGCCGTGCCTGGTACGTCTCCACGCTCCCGGAGCCGGAGGCGCTGCGCGACCTCTTGTCCCGCGTCGCCGCCGCCGCGGGCGTCCGGCCGGTGCTCGACGGCCTCCCCGAGCAGGTCGAGGCCGTCCGCCGGGGCGAGGCGCTGTTCGTGCTCAACCACGGCCGCGAACCGGTGACCGTCGAGGTGCCCGGCACGCACCGCGACCTCCTCACGGGGACGTCCGTCACCGACCGGGTCACCCTCGGGCGCTACGGCGTGGCGGTGCTCCGGCCGTGACCGCGGGCGAGGGGGCGCCGCGACCGTGACGGTCGCGGCGCCCCCTCGTACGGCTTCACCCGTCCACGCGTCAGGGCGCGGAACCGGAGCTGGACCGCACCGTCAACTCGGGTGCGATCAGCGAGACCTCCTTGGTGACGCGGCCGTCGATCTTGGCGACCAGCCGCTCCACCGCCAGCCGTCCCAGCTCCTGGGCCGGGATGGAGACCGACGTCAGCCGCACCGAGGCCTGGACGGCCACCTGTTCCGGGCAGATCGCGACCACCGAGACGTCCTCGGGGACGGCACGGCCCTGCCGGCGCAGCAGGGCGAGCAGCGGCTCGACGGCGTGCTCGTTCTGCACGACGAACCCCGAGGTGCCCGGGCGCTCGTCGAGGATGCGGGTGAGGACGGCGGCGATGGCGTCGTAGCCTCCCTCGCACGGGCGGTGCAGCACCCTGAGATCCAACTCCCGCGCGCGGGAACGGATTCCGGACAGGGTGCGCTCGGCGAAGCCGGTGTGCCGTTCGTAGACGGCGGGGGCCTCGCCGATGACGGCGAGGTCGCGGTGTCCGAGCGCCGCCAGATGGTCGACGCACAGGGCGCCGGTCGCCCGGAAGTCGAGGTCGACGCAGGTCAGCCCCGAGCTGTCGGCGGGCAGGCCGATCAGCACGGACGGCTGGTCGGTGCCGCGCAGCAACGGAAGCCGCTCGTCGTCGAGTTCGACGTCCATGAGGATCATCGCGTCGGCCAGCCCGCTGCCGGTGACGCGGCGGACCGCCTCGGGTCCCTCCTCGCCGGTCAGGAGCAGTACGTCGTAGCCGTGCGTCCGGGCGGTCGTGGCGACCGCGATGGCGATCTCCATCATCACCGGTACGTACATGTCGGTGCGCAGCGGAACCATCAGCGCGATGATGTTCGACCTGTTGCTGGCGAGGGCCCGCGCACCCGCGTTGGGGTGGTATCCCAGCTCGCGGATGCTCTGCTCGACCTGCAGCCGGGTGGCCGCGGAGATGGGGCGCTTGCCGCTGAGGACGTAGCTCACCGTGCTCGCCGACACTCCGGCGTGCCGGGCGACCTCGGCGAGGGTTACCATCCAGCTCTCCCGGCTCGTGAAGCGCTTCGATCATGTGTGGGGCGTGCGTGTGAGGCTCTTCCCCCGTCTCACGCGCACGCCGACCCTAGCTCCGGCCCGGAGTGTTGTCCATCCTGTTGTCGAAGCGCTTCGACAGTGCGGCGAGGCCTCGTTCAGTCGTCGAGGGGCTCGTAGTCGAACCAGTCGAAGCGGACGGTGCCCTCGGTGACGTACATGCCGATGACCCGGCCGGTGAATCCGCCGGCCACCTCCGTCGAGAGGTAGCGCCCGTCGAGGGTCGCGAGCTCGGTGAACACGCCGTCGGGCCCCTCGAAGCCGAGCGTCACGACGTCGGGGCCCGTGCAGGGTCCGTACGGTGCCGGGTCGCGGGTGATCCTGACGGCGAGGACCACCGGACCGGCGGGCACGGCCCGCGTCGCCACGACCGTGCGCAGGGAGCCGACGCGGGCGACGGCCCGCACCTCGCCGCCGGACACCTCGACGGCGTAGTGGTGCCGCTCGTCGAGCCGGACGGCGAGTCCGCCGCTCCCCTCCGCCGGGTCGACCAGCGTGCGCGCCCGGCACGCGAGGTGCTGCTGACGCCGGCCGGTGAAGACCACGTCCGGCTCGTCCAGGGAGCGTCCCCGCGCGCGCAGGGTCAGCAGGCCGGGGCGCTCCTTCGTCGTGCAGAGCTCGGCCGGCCGGTCGCGCAGGGAGATCCAGGACGGGCGCAGCTCGGGGAGGTCGAAGTCGTCCCGCCGTTCCTCGGCGGGCCCGGGGGAGAGCGGCCACGGGAGCGCGGGGAGGTCAAGGGCGACCTCGCCGACGACCGGCCAGCCGTCCTCCCAGGCCACGGGGGCCAGGAAGGTCTCCCGGCCGAGCACGTGCCAGCCCGGCGTGCCGCCGCCGGGGCGGACGCCGAGCAGCACCATCCACCAGGAGCCGTCGGGCCCCTGGACCAGGTCGGCATGGCCGGTGTTCTGGACGGGGTGGTCGGTGCCGCGGTGGGTGAGCACCGGGTTGGCCGGGCACGGCTCGAACGGGCCGGCGGGCGTGGGGCCGCGGGCGATCGAGACGCCGTGGCCGCGCTCGGTGCCGCCCTCGGCGATGAGGAGGTACCAGTAGTCCCCGATCCGGTACAGGTGCGGCGCCTCCGGGGCCTTGGCGCCGGGCCCGCCGGACCAGAGGCGCCGCGGTGTGCCGTACGTGTGTCCGGTGGACGGGTCGATGCGCACCTGCGAGACCCCGGCGACGGTGCACCAGCAGGTGCCGTCCTCCTCCCACGCGAGGTCGGGGTCGATGCCGGGGACGCCCGGTGCGTGGACGGGGTCCGACCAGGGTCCGGCGGGGTCGGTGGCCGTGACGACCAGGTTGCCGCCGCCCTCGGCGCAGTTGGTGACGATCAACCAGAAGCGGCCGTCGTGGTGGCGCAGGGTGGGGGCGTAGATCCCGCCGGAGGCCGGCACGGAGGCGGGCAGGCGCAGCTGCTCGGGCCGGTCCAGGGCGTTGCCGATCTGCGTCCAGTGCACCAGGTCGCGGCTGTGGAACAGGGGGACGCCGGGGAAGTACTCGAAGCTGGAGCAGGCCAGGTAGTAGTCGTCGCCGACGCGGCAGACGCTGGGGTCGGGGTGGAAGCCGGGGATCACGGGGTTGGCCGGGCGCGGGTCCGGCCGGTGCGGTGCTGACACCCGAGGGTCCTCTCGTCGATGCGTGATCAGGACGTGGCGCGACGGCGCTTCGGGGAGCGCCGGGTCCGTGAGTGGTTGCTCCGTGCGCGGGGCCGGGCGTCTTCGCGCCGACGTCGGCGGCCGTCCGGCGTGCGGCGGAACCGTGTGCGGGGAGCGGTGAAGGGGAACCGGCGCTCCGCGGAGCGGGCGAGTCGCCGTGCCTGCCGCCGTCGTCCCGGGCGGCCTCGGACTTCCGGCTGTCGGAGTCCGTGCGGTTCCGTCGCAGGAGAGTAGACAGGCGCCAAGTACCCGTCAAGGGTGACCGCATGCCGCTAGGGGGTCGCGCTCCCGCGTGCGGCGGGTCCGGCGGTACGGATCCCACGGGGCGACGCCCCGAGCTCGCGTCGGCACGCCTTGTTGAAGGCCTGCAGGTCGGGGATGCCCACCGACGCGGCCACGGCGGCGACGGAGAGCGTGGTGGCCCGCAGGAAGTGGTGTGCGCGTTCCATTCGGCGGGCCCGGATGTACCCGACGACGGTGTCCCCGGTGGCGGCGCGGAAGAGCCTGGTCAGGTGGTTGTGGGAGACGCCGGCCGCCCTCGCGATCTCCGGCACCGTCAGGGACTCCGAGAGCCGCGCCTCGATCAGGGCCGTCGCGGTCGCCACCGCCGGATGGACGGCCCGGGCGCTCTGCTCCCGCGGCGGGGGGAGCAGGGCGATCCGCCACAGGGCGGCCCACACCTCGGCGGTGGCGCGGGCGGGGGTGCTCGGCCAGGCGGCCAGAGCCTGCCGCAACTGTGCTTTCAGGGTGTCGAGTTCGGGCCCCGCGCGCTGGATCACCGGAACGCTGTGGGGCGTTCCCGCCGAGCCCAGCCGGAGGTGGGCGTAGAGGTGCTCGGAGCGTCCCCGGTACCGGTAGCGCACCTCGGCTCCGGGCGGTACGAGGCTGACGCGTCCGGGGCGGATCGCGTGCGCGGTGCCGTCGACCGTCAAGTCCGCTTCGTAGTCGTAGAGGTGGAGCTGCCACATGTCCGGAAGCATGAACACGTCCACCTGGCCGGCCGGGCCGTGGACGCCGACCCCGAGGGCGGCGAGAACGGGGGGCTCGTCGAGATGGGCGAGGACCGTCTGCACGGCCACGAGTTCTACCACGGCCGGCGCCACGGTGAAAACCGACCAGTGGAGGGTGAGCGCGGCCCACGCGACGCGCGGCGGCCGGTCCTAGCGTGGCGGCCATGGAGAACGGACGAGAACGGTTGAACTCCGTGCAGATGGCGCGTTTCGTGGCGCGCGGGTCACTGCGACTGGACGCGGTGGTTCCGGCGGACATGAACACCGAGGGCCTGGCGGTTCTGGCCGACGGCGTGCCGCCCGTGCCGTACGGGACACCGCTGTCCGACGCGTACGCGACGGGCTCCTTCGTGCGCCGACTGCTGGAACTTCCCCGGGTCGCGGGGGCCCTGACCAGCCTGGTCGGTCCGGATCCCTGGGTGGACCACCACTTCGTGCACACCCGCGAACCGCACGGGGGCGAGGCGCAGCCGCTGCACGGGGACGCCGTCATCGACGTCAGGCCGGACGCCTTCGACGTCCAGGTGATGTACTACCCGCAGGCCGTCACGTCGGAGATGGGCGGAACGCTCACCGTGCCGGGCAGCCATCTGCGGCGGACCAACGAGTCGGACACGGGCCGCTACCAGAACCTGCGCGGTCAGGACCGGTTGGTCTGCCCGGCAGGCACGGTGGTGCTTCTGCACCACGGCATCTGGCACGGGGGCCGGCGCAACGACAGCGACACCCCCCGCCACATGTTCAAGATCCGCTTCAATCCCCGGGTGCGTCAACGGCGTCTGTGGGACACCTCGGACCTCCGCGACCCGCGGGTGGCGGAGGAGTTGAACGTGATGTTCCCGTGGTACGAGGGCGCGACCGGCCGCCTGGAGCGGTACAACCGCATCCTCCTGTGGCGGGAGCTCACCGGCGACGCCGGCTTCGACCTCGACCACTGGGTGACCAGGGTCTCCAACCGTCCGAAGGGGACCGTGGCATGACGAGCGAAGGAGACGGCGACACCACCCGTGCCGCCCTGGCCGCCGAAGCCGGCGAGGCTGCCGAGGCCACGGTTCCGCGCCAGCAGGTGCTCGTGCTGTACCTGTCGACTTCGGCGCTGGACTCCGCCGTCGTCGGCTGGTCGCGTTACGACGGCACCGGCCGCACCTCGCCGACCACGGGCGACGGCGACGAGCCGCCGTACGAGACGGGAGTGGCCGCGCTGCGGGACGGCTGGCGGCTGTTCCAGGCGGCCCAGTTGATCCCGCCGTACCCGGGCCACGAGTACGACGTCTCGTTCCTCAAGCACGAGTTCTTCTTCGAGCGGATCGTCGACCACTTTCTTCGCAGGCTTCATTGACAGGTCACACAGGCGAATGCGACCGTCGAAGCGCTTCGACGAACGGCTACCGTAACCAGCTCGCCCGAGGGGTTTCCACGTGAGTTCCGCGCCCGCGTCCGCATCCGAGGCATCCGAGGCATTTGATTTCCGTGATCCCGCGCTGCCGCTGCAGAAGCGCGTCGACGACCTGCTGTCACGGCTCACGGTCGACGAGCGGATCGCGATGCTCCACCAGTACGTGCCGGCCGTCCCGCGGCTCGGCGTCGCGGCCTTCCGCACGGGCAGCGAGGCCCTGCACGGCGTCTCCTGGCTGGGGGAGGCGACGGTCTTCCCGCAGGCCGTCGGCCTCGGCGCCACCTGGGACGAGGACCTCGTGCGCAGGGTCGCCGAGGCCGTCTCGGTCGAGCTGCGGGCCTTCCACCGCCACCGCACACCGCCGACCGCCCCCGACCGCGCCCCCATCAGCCTGCAGGCCTGGGCGCCCGTCCTGAACCTGCTGCGCGACCCGCGCTGGGGGCGCAACGAGGAGGGCTACTCCGAGGACCCGGTGCACACCGCCCGGCTCGGCGAGGCGTACTGCCGCGGCCTGGCCGGCGACCACCCGACCTACCTCCGGACCGCTCCCGTGCTCAAGCACTTCCTCGCCTACAACAACGAGGACGACCGCTGCACCACCTCCTCCGGAGTGCGCCCGCGCGTCCTCCACGAGTACGACCTGGCCGCCTTCCGGCCGGTCGTCGCCTCCGGCGCCGCCACCGGCGCCATGGCCGCGTACAACCTGGTCAACGGCCGTCCCTGCCACGTCAGTCCACTGATCGAGACCGAACTGCGCCGCTGGGCCCGGCCCACCGGCCACGAGCTGTTCGTGGTCAGCGACGCCGAGGCCCCCTCCAACCTGGTCGACCCGGAGCACTACTTCGACGACCACGCCGAGTCCCACGCCGCCGCCCTCAAGGCCGGCATCGACAGCTTCACCGACCACGCCGAGGACAGCGCCACCCCGGTCGGCCGGCTGCGCGAGGCGCTGGAACGCGGCCTGGTGGCCCAGGACGACGTGGACCGCGCGGTGCGCCGACAGCTCGAACTCCGTTTCCGGCTCGGAGAGTTCGACCCGGATCTCGATCCGTACGCCGGCATCGGCCCGGAGGTGGTCGACTGCCCCGACCACCGCGCCCTGGCGCGGCACGCGGCGGCCGAGTCGGTGGTGCTGCTCAAGAACGACGGGCTGCTGCCGCTCGACCCGGCGCGGACTCCGCGGATCGCCGTCATCGGCCCACTCGCCGACACCCTGTGCGAGGACTGGTACAGCGGCACCCTGCCCTACCAGGTGACCGTCGCCGACGGCCTCGCCGCAGCACTCGGCGCCCACGGCGGCGAGGTCGTCCGGGTCGAGGGTTCCGACTGCGTCGCGCTGCGCTCCGCCACCAGCGGCGAACTCCTCGGCAAGACCGCCTTCGACGTGACCGACTGGGGCGGCGGCATGCTGACACTCCGCGCCGCCGAGACCGGCCACTACCTCACCCTCAAGGACGACGCCACCGTGGCGGCCGACCGGACCGGACTCAAGAACTGGGAGGTCCACGAGACCTTCCGCCTCGAACCCGCCGGGGAGGACGCGGTGCTGCTGCGCTCCGTGTTCACCGGCCGCTACGCCGCCGTGGACCCGGCCGACGGCCGCGTCACCTTCACCGCCGACGCCCCGGACGCCGCCGAACACTGGGAGCGGGAGCTGCTGCGCGACGGCGCCGCCGAGGCCCGCGCGGCCGCCGCCACGGCCGACGCGGCGGTCGTCGTCCTCGGCAACCATCCCATGGTCAACGGCCGTGAGACCGAGGACCGCGCGGACACCGCCCTGCCCGCGGGGCAGGAGGAGCTGCTCCGCACGGTCGCGGCCGTGCGCCCGGAGACGGCGCTCGTGGTGATGAGCAGCTACCCGTACGCCGTCGACTGGGCCGACGAGCACCTGCCCGCCGTGGCGTGGACCGCCCACGGCGGGCAGGAGACGGGCCACGCGCTGGCCGCCGTGCTCCTCGGCGCGGCCGACCCCGCCGGGCGCCTCCCGCAGACCTGGTACCGGGGCGACGATCCGCTGCCGGCCCCGCTCGACTACGACATCGTCAAGGCGGGCTGGACCTACCAGTACCACCGGGCCGCGCCCCTCTACCCCTTCGGCCACGGCCTGTCGTACGCCGACCTCTCCTACCGCGACCTGCGGCTGTCACGGCGGTCGACCGGCCCCAACGGCGCCGTCGACGTCACGGTGACCCTGTCCAACGGCGGTGCCCGGGCCGGCAGCGAGGTGGTGCAGCTCTACGTCCGGGCGCTGGCCGCCCGGCACGAGGCCCCCGCGCGGAGCCTGGCCGACTTCCGCAAGGTGCGCCTGGAGCCGGGGGAGAGCCGCGAGGTGACCTTCCGGCTGCCCGTCGACCGGCTCGCCCACTGGGACGTCGCCGCGTCCGCGTTCACCGTCGATCCCGGCCCGTACGAGATCGTCGTCGCCCGCTCGGCCGGTGACCCGGTCCTGACCGCACCACTGACGGTGACCGGGAGGGCCCCGGCGCGCCGGACCGTCGTGGCGCGGCGCACCCCGGCGGTCGACTTCGACGACTACGAGGACGTCCGCCTCGTCGACGCCACGAGGACCGACGGTGACGCGGTCACGCCTGCGGGCCCCGCGCGTCCCGGCACCCTCCACTTCCGTGACGTCGACCTCTCCGGGGCCGTCCGGATCGAGGCCGAGACCGCCCGCGAGGACGCCGGATCCGGCGAGGCACGCCTCGTCGTCAGGGCGGGCGACCGGGTGCTGGCCGAGCTCGAAATCCCCGTCACCGGTGACCGCTACGCGTGGCGAACCGTCGCAGGCGAACTGGCCTCCCCACCGGAGGGCGTCCACGACCTCCGGCTGACCCTGCACGGCGACTTCCGCCTCTCCGGCTTCCGCCTAGGCACCCCGGACGAGACCGACTGAGCACCGCCGCCCGACCGGGGGAGGATCCGCCGCCGCCCCCGCTCCTCCTCGTCCGCCGCCCAGCACAGGAGCATCGGCATGGAACCGCTCACCACGCCCCCGGGAACCGCGGCTCCGACGCCGGCCGACCCGGGGCAGGCGACGGACACCACCGTCACCGTCGACTTCTCCGCCGTCGGGCACCCTCTACGGGATGTCCGAGGACGGCGCGCAGCCGCCGGAGCACTTCTACCGGGACATCAGGTGGAGGTTCATGCGCGCCGGCGGCGCCCAGCTGGACGCCCCGGGCGGCTGGGCCGCCGGCACGTACGACCGCCGGTGGAACTCCACCCGCGACCAGTACCGGTGCACCGAGGCACGGGGCCGTCGTCCCGCCGCACGACCCGCCGGGCGACCCCGTCGCCGACGCCGACGCCGGCAGGGCCGAACTGGCGGCACGGTCGATGACCACGAGCCGTCCGTTGCAGGTGAACGAGTACGCCGCGGACACCAGGCAGAATCCCGTGCCGCGGCGGTCGGTACATCGCCCGTCCGGAGCGCGCGGCGGCGGACGGCATGCGCGCCGACTGGGCCTGGGGCGCCGACCCGCACGACTGCGCGGCGAGCCTGCTCACCAGGTCGGGGGGCGGGTGCCTGCCCCTGGGGGAGTGGCACCTGTACCGGTACCACGGCTCGCAGCCGGCTCCGTCGTGCACCTCACGCCCAGCACATCCGGCACATCCGGCACGCCCGGCAGGGGCATCGACGGGGTTGCGACGAAGGACAACTCGGCGCGCAGCGCCAAGATCCTGCTGGGCAACAGCGGCAACAGCGGCAACAGCGGCAACAGCCGCACAACGCCGGCGGTCCGGTGACGGGCCCGGTCCACGGAACAACGACCGTGGCCGCGTCCCCCTTGACGGTCAGCGTCAGGTCGGAGACGGTCTCCGGACGCGGCGGACGGCCACACCGTGACCCTGCTGCCCCGTCGAGCACCACCGTCCACCGCCCACCGACACCCCACTCGTGCCGACCGACGCCGCGCGGGTGGCACGTAGCAGAGGGCCGCACCCCTCGGCGGCCATGGAGAGGGGTACGCCGTGGACAGAGCCGTACGGACGAAGCGGCTGCTCGACGCGTACGGGCAGACCGACGCCGAGGAAGCGGGAATCACGCTCCGCGACGAACCCGCCCTGTCCCGCAGCGGTCTTCAGGTCGATGCCTCGTCGCGGTACCGGGACGGTGGGACTCCGTAGCGGGCCAGGAACGCCTTGCGCATGGCCTCCGCGGTGCCGAAGCCGCAGCGGGCGGCCACCGACGCCAGGGGGAGTGAGCTCGACAGCAGCAGATGCGCGGCCGTCTCCGTGCGGACGCCCCGTACGTACCGGCCGGGCGGCACCCCGAGGCACCTGGTGAAGAGCCGCGTGAGGTGACGGGCAGTCATCCCGGCGCGGGCGGCGAGGGCGGGCGTGCTCAGGTCGTCGTCGGGGTGCGCGGCGATGTAGGAAGCCAGGATGCGCACGGTGTCCTCGCGTGGTGGCGGCGCCGTGGTGAACACGCTCATCTGGCGCTGGTCGCCCGGGCGTTGCATGTGGACGACGAGGTGCCGGGCGACCTGACGGGCCTGCTCGGGCCCGTGGTCCTCTTCTATGAAGGCCAGGGTCAGATCCAGGGCGCTGGTGATGCCGGCCGACGTGTACACGTTGCCGTCGCGGATCCAGAGGGGCGCCGCGTCCACCCGTACGTCCGGGTAGCCGTCCGCCAGGAGCGGGGCGAACCGCCAGTGGGTCGTGGCCCGTCGGCCGTCCAGGAGGCCGGCCGCCGCCAGCACGGCCGCGCCCGTGCAGACGGACGCGACCCGGCGGCTCTCCCGGCTGAGGCGCCGGACGTGGCCGACCAGCCGGGGATCCGCGGCGAACCGCTCGACACCCAGCCCGCCCGAGACGACGAGCGTGTCCAGCGGCCCCTTGGTCCGCTCCAGGGACTCGACTCCGGCCAGCGTGAGCCCCGTACCGCATCGGACGGGAGCGCCGCCCGGAGCGACGAGCCGTACGCGGTACGGCACAGCGGGGTCCCCGAGGGCGTTGGCCAGGGCCAGGCCGGTGGTGACGCAGGCGATGTCGAGCAGTTCGGCCGACTCGAAACCGACGACGGCGACGACCCGTTCAGCGCGATCCCCCATGTGCCGACCCTAGTCCGCGCGAACGTCGACCCCAAGGGGCCGCCCGCCACTGGGAGTTGTCCACCTCCGGAGGACGCGCGTCCCAGAGGGCGCACATCCCGGAAGGACGGACATCCCAGGAAGACGGACATCCCGGAAGGACGGACATCCCAGGAAGACGGACATCCTGCGGGCGAACCGGCCGCCGGCGCGGAGCCGGGCCGGACAGTGGGGCGCATGACGACGATCCGGTTCCTCGCACACCGCTGGCCGACCTGGCTCGCGCTCGCCCTCGCCCTGGCGACCTTCGCCGACGGGCTTCCGCCCGCCTCCTTCCTCGCCGCCCTTCTCGTGGTCATGCCGCTGTGCTATCTGGCCTTCGGTGCCGTACGCGGCGACCTCGGCGAACGGCGGACGCTCGCCGTCCAGACCGCCGGTCTCGTCGCCTTCGGCGCGTGGGCCGCGACGGCTCTCCTCCTGGACGGCGGGAATGCGCTGTACGTCGTCGCGGTCGGCTGGTTCGGCCACGCCCTCTGGGACTTCGCGCACCACCGCGGCGGCCGTGTCGTCCCCCGTGCCTGGTCGGAATGGTGCGGCGTGGTCGACGCGTCGGGTGCTGTGGCGATCTTCCTCATGGCCTGACCCCCTTGGCAGGAGAACTGGAGTTCTCCTAGGATGGGGAGCGCGACGAGAACGATCGTTCTCGTCGCTCGAGGCTTTGCAGAGGAGTGCGTGTCATGACCGAACAGCGTCCCCCGTTCCCGCCGTTCACCCGCGAGGCGGCGATCGGCAAGGTGCGCGGCGCCGAGGACGGCTGGAACACCCGCGATCCCGAGAGGGTCGCCCTCGCCTACTCGCCGGACTCGCGATGGCGCAACCGTGCGGAGTTCGTCACCGGCCGCGACGAGATCAGGAAGTTCCTGGCCCGCAAGTGGGACCGCGAGCTGGACTACCGCCTGATCAAGGAGCTGTGGGCGTTCGACACGCACCGCATCGCGGTGCGGTTCGCCTACGAGCACCGCGACGACTCCGGCCAGTGGTTCCGCTCCTACGGCAACGAGAACTGGGAGTTCGACGACAACGGCCTCATGCGCACGCGTCACGCGAGCATCAACGACCTGCCGATCGCGGAGGGGGAGCGCAAGTTCCACTGGCCGCTGGGTCGCCGCCCCGACGACCACCCGGGCCTGTCCGATCTCGGCCTGTAGCCCCCGGTGGAGTCCGCTGCGGCCCGGAATGTGCGGGGCCCGGCGTCGCCGGGCGGCCTGTCGGCCCCTTCGTGTGCGCAGGCGTCCTTCTCGCGGGCGTCCTTGACGCCGCGTGCGACCCTCCCGGTCCCCCTCGCGGTCCCGGGGGAGCCGCACGCGGACGAGGCAGACGTTAAACGCTCATGGCATCCATTTTCAATGGCCCGTCCGGATCTAGTTGAACATGAATGTCATCAGCTACTGTGTGCCCGCTCGCGCCGGGCGACCTCCGGGCGGGCGGGGCGCGTCCGCCGGATCCCGGTGGACCAGGAGCGAGGGGGCGCGGCGTGGCCGAGAGCTCGGCAGTTACGGCGACGGCATCACCACCACGCCCCGACCCCCCGGACGCGGCGGTCGCCCCGAAGCCGCGGCACCGGGCGAGGGTCGGAGCGATCGGATCGATTCCGGTCGGGGCCGCGTTGGTCATGGTGCCGGTCGGCCCGTGGCTGGAGCGGGTGCTCGGGCTCGCGGCGATCGGGGCGTGGCGGACGCTCCTGCTCGCCATCGTGGTGCAAGGCGTACCGTTTCTGCTGCTCGGCACCGTCGTCTCGGCGGCCATCGGCGCGTTCGTCCCCGCGAGGGCCTTCTCGAAGATCCTGCCCCGCAACCCCGTCCTCGCCGTGCCGGTGGCCGGTGCCGCCGGCGTCGTGCTCCCCGGCTGCGAATGCGCCTCGGTACCGGTCGCGGGCAGCCTGATGCGGCGGGGCGTGGCGCCGGCGGCGGCACTGACGTTCCTGCTGGCCGCGCCCGCCGTCAACCCTGTGGTGCTCGTCTCGACGGCCATCGCGTTCCCCGGCAGTCCGGAGATGGTGGCCGCGCGGTTCGGCGCTTCCCTCGTGACGGCGGTCGCGATGGGCTGGCTGTGGATCAGACTGGGCCGCGAGGAGTGGCTGAAGCTGCCGACGGGGCACGCGGAGGCCGCGCCCGGATCGAGCCGCCTGGCCGCCTTCCGCCGCGGCCTTCAGCACGACTTCCTGCACGCGGGCGGTTTCCTGGTGGTCGGCGCCATGGCCGCGGCGACCTTCAACATCCTCGTACCGCCGTCCGTCCTCGAGGTGTTCTCGGACTCGCCGTGGCTCGGCGTCCTCGTGGCGGCGGTCCTCGCGGTGCTGCTGTCGGTCTGCTCGGAGGCGGACGCGTTCGTCGCGGCCTCGTTCACGGGCTTCTCGCCCACCGCCCGCCTCGCCTTCATGGTGGTCGGGCCGATGGTCGACATGAAGCTCATCGCCCTGCAGTCGGGGGCCTTCGGGCGAGCGTTCGCGGTGCGGTTCTGCGCCGCCACGTTCGTCGTGGCCGTCCTCTGCTGCGTACTCGTCGGAGGCGTACTGCTGTGACCGGACGACCCCCCGCCCCCGTGGAGGAGCGGCGCCCGCTGAGCGAACTGGGCCTGCCCCTGCTGCTGGTGCTCACCGGTGCGGGCCTGCTGCGCGCCACCGTGGGCAGTGACGTGTACCTCCGGTACGTGAAGGAGGGGCTGTGGCCCTACCTCGTCGCGTCCGGGGTCCTGCTGGCCGTCCTGGGCCTGGCGGGGATCGGGGCCGAGGTGGCGCGCCGCCTGCGGCAACCGGTGCTGCGAAGGGACGCGTCCGGCCGAAGGTACTGGCACCATCCGGCCGACGGCCATGGGGAGGGCCACGGCGAGCACGGTCACGGTGACGGGAGTGATCACGATCACGATCACGATCACGATCGCGGGCACGGGCGCGGGCGCGGGCACGGGCATGGGCGCGGGCACGGCGGAGGCTCCCGCGTCGCCTGGCTCCTCGCCGTCCCGGCCCTCACCCTCCTCTTCGTCGCGCCACCGGCGCTGGGCTCGTACACCGCTTCGCGGGAGGGCGGGACGGCTCGCGTCGAGAGGACCGCCTACGAGGAACTGGCGGACGCGCCGACCACCCCCATGGCGCTGGAGGAGTTCATCGGCCGGACGATGTACGACTCGACGGGTCTGCGCGGCCGCAAGATCCGTCTCATCGGATTCGTCACCGCCGGCGAGACTCCGGACACCTGGTACCTCAACCGTCTGAAAGTCGGCTGCTGTGCGGGTGACGCGCGGACGCTGCGCGTGGAGATGCGTGGCGTCACGGCACCGGCCGACGACACCTGGGTCGAGGTCACCGGTGTGTGGAGGGCCGCTGACGTCGCTCCGGACAGGCCCGTGCCGATCGTGGAGGTCGGCGTGCTCAAGTCCGTGGCGGAGCCGCGCAATCCCTACCAGGACGCGCCGCCGACGGACTCCTGAGTACCGGGGCCGGGGTGCGCGCCCCGGCCCGTTGGCCGGTCAGGCCGGGTACGTGAGGGAGCCCAGCGGAGGGCAGGGGCCGAGGAGCGACGAACCGGCGCTGGGACGTTCGACGAAGGCCCGGGCCTCGGCCGCCCGTTGGCGCCGGGTGTCCAGCGCGTCGGCGTGCCAGGCGTCGAGCGCGGCCCTCGGGCGGTCCCATGAGCCGTCGATGAGATCGAGGCTCGTGATTCCGGAGCTCCGCTGGAACTCCGCCTTGAGAGCCGCCCGTTGGAGCGCGGACTGAAGCGCGGCGAGGTCCACGCGGGTGGCCAGGACGCCCTGGGTGTGCGGTTCGCGGGTGGGCAGCGGGGCCTGCGGGAGAGGGGACACGCCGGTGTCGAGGCGCCCGACGTTGTCGACCGTCGCGTCCCGCGCGTCCCTCACGGCGATCCGCATCTCCTGATGCAGCCAGTACAGCTCGTCGAGGTCGTCCTCGGTGATGCGCATGCGCCGGTAGAGCGCCTGGAAGCGCGGAGCGTGGTGAAGGGGGAGCGCGGGGCCGGCGTGCAGGGCCACGCAGTCGTTGTAGCCGGCCGCCACCGCGGCTTCGAGGTGGGAGATCGCCCGGTCCGCGCGCCCCTGCACGAGGGCCGTCCCGCTGAGGTTCGCGTGGGCCGCGGCGGCTATCCACGCCCCGTCGGGTCCCAGCGCGGAGCTCCGTGCGACGACGTCGTGGAGGCCCGGGACGATGTCGGAGGTCCCGTCACTCACGTGGGTCACGAGCAGGTCGTGAAGGCGGGCGACGAGCGAGTGGACGGTGTCGGCCATGGATCTCCTCGGTCCTGGGCGGTGAAGAGCGAGGACGGCCGCGGTGCCGGTGCGGGAGCCGCCCGTCGAGGAAAGACGCACGGCGGGGTGGAACGGTTGCGCGGGACGGGAGTTGCCAAGGGGGAATGGGTGGGCGCCGGACCCCTCGCAGAAGATGTTAGCGCTAACATTGCCTGCGGAGCAAGCGCTCTCCACGAGCACCACCAGTGAAATCGCCGTCAGTGCACGGGAGTTGCGTTGCGCTACCCCCGCGCACGCGCGAAGCGGTCCCGAACCGTCTCCGCCGTTTCCTGGCACGGCTGTTGACGGGACGGGACGCCCGGCGCGAGTATCGGCGCGTTGTCTCCGCGGTGGCGCCGGACCCCTCTCATGCTCTCGGCAATCCCGACGGAGAGGTCCCATGTCCCCATCCCGCTCGCTCGTCACCCGACTGCTCGGCATCGTCGCCGCGCTCGGCGTCGCGTTCGGCCTGAGCCTGCAGGCGGCCCCACCGGCCGCCGCCGCCTCGCTGACCCAGATCACGAACTTCGGCACCAACCCGACCGGCCTCCACATGCACCTGTACGTGCCGGACGGCGTCAGGTCCGACCCGCCGGTCCTGCTCGCCCTGCACGGCTGTCAGGGATCGGGCCCCGGCATGTACGCGAGCACCGACTTCGCCTCCCAGGCGGACAAGTACGGGTTCCTCGTCATCTATCCCTCGACGAACCCGGGCGGAAGCTGCTGGGACGTCTCCTCGGACCAGGCGCTGACCCGCAACGGCGGCAGCGATCCGGTCGGGCTCATGTCGATGATCACCTACGTGCAGCAGCGCTACGGCGGCAACCCGAACGCCGTGTACGTGACCGGTCAGTCCTCGGGCGGCATGATGACGAACGTGATGCTCGCCAACTACCCCGACGTCTTCAAGGCGGGGGCGGCGTTCATGGGCGTGCCCTACCACTGCTTCGCCACCGGCACGGTGCGCGGCTGGAACTCGGCCTGTGCCCAGGGGCGGGTCTCCATGACCCCGCAGCAGTGGGGCGGCCTGGTCCGGAACACCGCGTACCCCGGCTACACCGGCCCGCGGCCGCGCGTCCAGCTGTGGCACGGGACCGCCGACACCATCCTGAGCCACAACAACCTCGGTGAAGCGGTCAAGCAGTGGACCGACGTCCTCGGTGTGAGCCAGACGCCGTCGGCCACCGACACCCCCGCGGCCAACTGGACCAGGACCCGGTACGACAACCGTGCCGGCGTGACCCAGGTCGAGGCGTACAGCCTCGCCGGAACAGGGCACCAACTGCCGGTTCAGGGAACGAGGATGGCCGCCGACGCGATTCACTTCATGGGCCTGGACGCGGCGCCCTCCGGCGGCACGACCGGCGCAGTGCGTGCGGTGGCCGCGGGCAAGTGCCTGACCGACGCGAGCACGACACCGGGCACGCAGCAGCAGATCCACACCTGCGACGGCGGCGCCGACCAGACCTGGACGCGGACGGCGACGAACCAGCTGACCGTGAACGTCGGCGGCAGCACGCTCTGTCTGGACGCCAGCGCCAAGGGGACCACCAACGGCACGAAGGTGATCGTCTGGTCCTGCAACGGCCAGTCCAACCAGCAGTGGCGGTGGAACGCGAACGGCACGGTGACGGGCGTGCAGTCGGGTCTCTGCCTGGACGTGGCCGGCCTGGGAACCGCCGACGGCACGCCGGTCCAGCTGTGGTCCTGCAGCGGCGGCACCAACCAGCAGTGGACCATGGGCTGAGGCGACGGCCCGCACTGCGGCCGGCACGCGTGCCGGCCGCAGTGCCGGCCGCATTGTCGGCGGAGTCAGGCCTTGTGCTGCATGGAGCTCCGGGCCGGGTTGCCCTGTTCCGCCGCCTTGGGGTCCTTCTCGTCGGCCTTGCTGCGGACTCCGTCCTCGATGCGCCGGCCGATCGTCTGATCGATGTTCGACCAGTAGGTGAAGGCGCGTTCGAGGACGGGTTCGCTGACGCCGTTGAGGAGGTGGCCGACGACGTTGTCGACGAGGCGGTCACGGGCCGCGTCGTCCATCACCTCGCGCACCAGCGTGCCGGGCTGGCCCCAGTCGTCGTCCTCGGCGTGGGAGACGTAGGCCGCCCGGGTGATCTCGCCGTCCGCCGCCCAGCTCGGCGGAGAGCCGTACCGTTCGGTGTCGGCGGCGGGGCCTCCCTTGGAGTTCGGGGCGTAGACCGGGTCGGTGGTCCTGCGGTAGGCCATCGCCCCGTCCTTCGAGTACGTGTGGACCTCGGTGACGGGCGCGTTCACGGGGAGCTGCTGGTAGTTGCCGCCGATGCGGTGCCGGTGGGCGTCCG
The DNA here is from genome assembly GCF_040641575.1 of Streptomyces sp. NPDC020807. Classification (NCBI taxonomy): domain Bacteria; kingdom Bacillati; phylum Actinomycetota; class Actinomycetes; order Kitasatosporales; family Streptomycetaceae; genus Streptomyces; species Streptomyces sp. NPDC020807. Next base: position 306,804 of record NZ_JBFADU010000005.1, on the reverse strand, counting down.
CGTAGGAGAACAGGCGGGCCAGCAGCATGCGGTCGGGGCTGGGCCCGATGCCGGGGACCAGGTTGTTGGGCTGGAAGGCGGCCTGTTCGATCTCGGCGTGGTTGTCGGTGGGGTTGCGGTCCAGCGTCATCCGGCCGACCGGGATGAGCGGGTAGTCGCCGTGCGGCCACACCTTCGTCAGGTCGAAGGGGTTGAAGCGGTATCCGGCTGCCTCCTCGTACGGCATGACCTGGACGTGCAGCGTCCAGGAGGGGAACTCGCCGTCGCGGATGTGCTCGAAGAGGTCCCGCGTGTGGTAGTCCGTGTCGACGGCCGCCATCTGGTCGGCCTCGTGCTGGGTGAAGAACTCGATCCCCTGGTCCGTCTTGAAGTGGTACTTCACCCAGAACCGCTCGCCGGACGCGTTGATCCACATGTAGGTGTGCGAGGTGTAACCGTTCATGTGGCGCCAGCTGCGCGGGATGCCCCGGTCGCCCATCAGCCAGGTGACCTGGTGCGCCGATTCCGGGGACAGGGTCCAGAAGTCCCACTGCATGTCGTGGTCGCGCAGGTTGTTGTCCGCGCGGCGCTTCTGCGAGCGGATGAAGTGCTGGAACTTCATGGGGTCCTTGACGAAGAAGACCGGCGTGTTGTTGCCGACCATGTCGTAGTTGCCCTCGGACGTATAGAACTTCAGTGCGAATCCACGCGGGTCGCGCCAGGTGTCCGGGCTGCCGCGCTCGCCGGCGACCGTGGAGAAACGGGCGACCAGATCGGTGCGGACCCCGGGCTGGAACAGCGCGGCCCTGGTGTACCGGCTGACGTCGTGGGTGACCTCGAAGTGACCGAACGCGCCGCTGCCCTTGGCGTGCGGCTGGCGTTCCGGGATGCGCTCCCGGTTGAACTGCGCCATCTGCTCGATCAGGTAGGCGTCCTGGAGGAGGACGGGACCTCCCGGTCCCACGGTGAGCGAGTGCTCGTCGCTCTCCACCGGCGCGCCGGAATCGGTTGTCGTCGCGGGTCGGCTGTCGGTCATCGCTACCTGCCTTTCGTTGTCACGCACGCCTACCCTCTTCCTCCGCGCCGAAAGCCGCTACTCGGGGACGCCCCCTGATCAGGCGAAAGTCCGGCTCCACCGGGGCGGCGGCCCCGCCGTACGCGAACGGGTGCGGACCGGGCCGCCACCCGGAGGCGTGGACCCGGCGGTCAGGCAGCCGAACGGCGACGGCGGCGGCGACGCACGTACCAGGCCGCGTTCACCGCCAAGGTCAGGACGATCAGCGAGACCGCGATCGCCGGGTACTGGCTGCCCATGAGCCGTACGTCGGCGAGGACCAGGAACACCACCGTGCCGATCGGCACCACCAGGGACAGCAGCGCGTTGACGATGCCGCCCACGAGCGCGGGTCGGGCCCGATCGGTCGCGACGGGAGGCGGGACGGTCTCGCCCAGGTAGTACCGGGAGGCCCGCTCGCCGAGGTCCTGCGTCGCCCGGTGGTAGGAGTGGCCGAGGTAGGGCAGCCAGATCAGCGGGGCGACGAGGCCGACGAGCAGCACCGCACCGACCAGCACCCACCGCCAGATCCGGACGGCCGCGGAGACCGGCCGCTGATCGGGAGTGACGAGGCCGAGCAGGTACGCCATGCGCTTCACCAGGATCACGAGCGCGGCGGTACGACCCGGAGGAGCATCGGGCCGCGCCTTCGCCGCGGCGGCCTCCAGCGCCGCCGCGGCCCGCTCCTCGTCCGGGTACACGCCCTGGATCACCAGCAGCTCGGCCGCCCGGGCCGGATCGGTCGCCTCCCGCCCGGCCACCGCCGCCAGCTCCAGCACCATCCGGCTCTGGGTGAGGAGCGCCGCGCAGAACGCGAACGGGGCGAGCACGAGCAGCGGACCGCCCACGAAGGCGCCCTCGGTCTGGCTGACCCGTCGGCCCCGCGTGATCACCATGGTGCGCAGCTCCGCCGCACCCGCCTCCGGGTGTCCGGTCCGGGCACGGGCGACCGAGTCGACGGCACGCCGTCCGAGGTGGCGGACGGCGAAGTTGGCGAGGAGTTCGGGCAGGTGGGCCGGATCCGCCAGGGCTGCCCGCAGCACGAAACGGCTCAGTGCGGATTCCGGGGCGTCGGCAGGGGGTTCCTCCACGCGGGCCAGCCTCTCATCGCGGCCCGCCACCCGGAGCGAGGACTCGTTCGCCGCGTTGCGCACGAGGTGCGCCGCCACCCGGGCGGGGGAAGGAAGGCCCGTCCCGCCGTACGATGAAACGCCGGGCAACGCGGCCCGGACCGGAGGGGGGCGGCATGCCGGAGGAGTTGGCGCGGTTCGAACTCGGTGACGGGGAAGCCGCGGTGTACGTGGCCTTCGAGGACCAGGACCCGGAGATCGTGCGGGCCCGGATGCGTGACCGGTCGGGAAGCGGGAGCGGGGCCGTGGAGGTCGCGGCGGGACGGTTCGAGGAAGGCATCGACCGGATCCGTGAGATGGCCGGGCGGACGCTGGAACGGATGGTGTCCCTGCCCGCGCCGCCCTCGACCGTGGAACTCGAGTTCGGGGTGAAGTTCAACGTCGAGACCGGTGCGGTCATCGCCCGGACCGGGGTCGAGGGGCACCTCAAGGTGAAGATGGTCTGGGAACGCGGCGACCAGGCGCGACGGACCGAGGAGGTCGAGGCCGCCTCGGCCGCGGGTGACGGCGGAGACCGGAACGGGGACCGGAGCGGAGATCAGTCGGAAGCGCAGGCCGGGGCGGCCGGCGACGGCTGAGCCATCGGCGGGACCGAGGGCCCGGTGACGGGTTCGGGCCCCGGTCCCGAGCCCGGTGCAGGTGCGGGCGCGGGTGGCGCTGCCGGTGCCGGAGCCGGTGCCGGTTCGGATGCGGGCGCCGGTGCGGGTGCCGGTGCCGGAGCGGATGCCGGTGCCGGTGTGCTCCGGGTCCGCGTCGCTTCGGGCTCGGGGGTCTCCGGCGGACGGCGTTCCAGTTGGCTGCGGTACAGCGTCGTACGGCCCGTCACCGCCGACGCGCACAGGACCGCCAGCATCCCCGGACCCAGGAGCGAGGCGTCCGCGACCATCTCCGTCGCCATGACCAGCACGCCGAGCGGGGCGTTGGCCACCGGGCCCAGGCAGGCCGCCATGCCCACGACCACGTACGGCAGCGGTCCCGCCGACGGCAGGTCCAGTGCCTCGCCCAGGCGCCAGGCGAGCGCGCCCGTTCCCGCGCCCACGACCATGCACGGTCCGAAGATGCCGCCCGAGCCTCCGGAGCCGACGGTCAGGGCCGTGCCCGCGATCTTCGCGAGCGGGATGGCGAGCAGCAGCAGGACGGGAAGGCCCGCGACGACCTCGCGGTCGGTGAGCGCCTCCATCAGGCCGTAGCCCGTGCCCAGCACCCCCGGCACGATCAGCCCGAGGAGTCCCACGAGCAGGGCGGCGGCCACCGGCGCGGCGATCCTGGCCGGCAGGGACCGCACACGGGCCTCGGCGCGCAGGTGCACGGCGTAGAAGGTGCCCGTGTACAGCCGTCCGGCCAGGCCGCACAGCAGACCGGTGACGGCGATCAGGGCGAAGTCGCCCACCCCGAGTCCCGGCCCGTCCGTCGCGTGCCGCCCGAGGACGGGCGCGAACCCGTAGAACCCGCCGAAGACCAGCCATCCCGCACAGGCCGCCACGAGCGCCTTCGGAAGCACCCGCGCGTCCATGTCCCTGCGGTACAGAAGTTCGGCGCCGAGCAGCGCCCCGCCCAGCGGCGCCTGGAAGATCGCGCCGACGCCCGCGGCGAGTCCGATCACGAGTGCGGTACGGGCCTGACGGCGCGACATGCCGGTACGGCGGGCGATCACCGATCCGAACGCCGCCGAGATCTGCGCCGCGGGCCCCTCCGTACCCCCGGATCCGCCGGAGCCGATGGTCAGCGCCGACGCGACCAGCTTGACCACCGTCACCCGGCCGCGCATCCCCGTGGGGTCGTGGTGCGCGGCGGCGATCGCCGCGTCCGTGCCGTGCCCGCGTGCCTCGGGGGCCAGCCAGACGGCGAACGCCGTGGCGAGCAGCGCGCCACCGGCGGCCACCAGCGGGACGGCCCAGGGGCGTTCGGACGGGATCAGGTCACGGGGACCGCCCTCGGCGGAGGTCAGGTACGGGCGGAACCCGGCGATGCCCTCAAGGAGCACCACGGTGCACAGGTGGAGCAGTCCGAACAGGGCCACCGCGCCGAGGCCCGCCACCACGCCGATCAGAAGGGACGGCACGATCCAGCGGGACAGCGGGTCCGCCGAGGCCTCCGGAGAGGGGAAGAACCGGGCCACGGGCCGCGGCAGAGGGCGCCCGGCGGTCGAGCGAGGGCTTGCGGTCCTTCTCTTCCAACTCATCGGATCCCCCGGGTTGTTCGGACGGTGCCGCCTAGCATTGTGGCGCAGGGGAGGGGGCGAGCGCTCCATCGCCTCGCCGCTTCGGCCGACCGCCCGGGCCGCCTCGATCACGCCATCGATGATCGGCCATCAGTTTGACCGCGTCGCTGATTGGCCATGAACACGGGGAGGAGCCCGCACGGCTCCGCGCTCGACGCGGCGCGGCGGCGCCGGAGGCGGACGGGCTGTGGGACACGAGCGCGACAGGGGGAGCGCATGAGGGCCGGTCCACTCGAGCGAGGTCCGGACGTCGACCTGCCCGCGAGGGCTTCGGAAGCGACGGGGCCGGCGGGCCTCGTGAGCCGGCCCGATCCCGAAGGCCCCCCGGATCTCGAAGCCCTCCCCGACCTCCCCGTCCCACCCGCCCCCGCGGCCCTCCCGGCCCTCCCGGCCCTCCCCGACCTGTCCGAGCTGTCGCTGGAGGAGCTCCTCGACGCGCCGAATCCCGTCCTCGCCCGCGCCGCCCGGCGCGTCCTCGACCGGCTGACCGCCGAGGAGGCGCCGATCGCCGCCTACGACTCGTCCGCCGTACCCACCGACGACCCGACGCCGTGACCGTGCCCGGCCACCTCCGACCGCCGCTCCCGTTCCGGGAGTTCCTGGTCAAGGTGCACAGCCGCTGCAACCTCGCATGCCGCTACTGCTACGTGTACGAGAGCGCGGACCGGGGCTGGCGCTCCCAGCCGGTCGGCATGGCACCGGCGACCGCCGGGCGCGTCGTCCGGCGGATCGCCGAGCACGCCCGCGGCCACGCCCTGCCCTCCGTCCGGGTCATCCTGCACGGCGGCGAACCCCTCCTCGCGGGAGGGGAGTTCCTCGCCCGCTTCGTCCGCGGACTGCGGACCGCCCTGCCCGCCGCCACCCGTGCGGAAGTGGCTCTCCAGACCAACGGCACCCTCCTCGACGAGACGCTCCTCGGGCTGTGCCACACGGAGGACATCCGGATCGGGGTCAGTCTCGACGGCCCGCCCGCCGTCCACGACCGGCACCGCCGCGACCCGGCCGGCCGCGGCAGCCACGCGCGGGTGGCCGATGCGCTGCGACTCCTCGCCCGTCCCGAACACCGTCCGCTCTGGGCCGGACTGCTCACCACGGTCGACCCGTCGACCGACCCGCTCGCCACCTACGACCACCTGCTCTCGTACGATCCGCCCGCCCTCACCCTCATCCTGCCGCTCGGCAACTGGACCGTCCCCCCGCCGGGCCGCGTCCCCGACCCCACCCGCACCCCGTACGCCGACTGGCTCGTCCCCGTCTTCGACCGCTGGTACGCGAGCGCCGGCCGGGCACCACGGGTCACCCTCTTCGACTCCGTGATCGACCTCCTCCTCGGCGGCGAATCCGGCAGCGAGGCGATCGGCGGCGCCCCGAGCCGGCTCGCCGTGATCGACACCGACGGTTCGCTGACCCTCTCCGACCACCTCAAGACGACGTACGACGGAGCCGACCGGACGGGGCTCAGCGTGCACCGCGACCCGTTCGACGCGCTGCTCCGCCACCCGGGCGTCGCAGCCCGCCAGGCCGGACGGGCGGGCCTCTGCGCGGGCTGCCGGGCCTGCCCGCTGGTCGCCGTGTGCGGCGGTGGCCACTATCCGCACCGCTACCGCGAGGGATCCGGCGGTGCGGGCCACGACAACCCGTCCGTGTACTGCCCGGACCTCGTCCGCCTCATCGGGCACGTGGCGAAGGCCGTCGCCGCCGACGCCCCGCCCGCCGGGAGGCCGGGAGCGGAGACCGCCGGCACCTCCGGCGGCCGGGGTGCGAGGCACGGCGGGTGAGCGTTCGCCCTCCGCCCGCGCTCCTCACCCCGCAGGACCTCTGGCAGCCCCTGGCGGCCGGCGTCCCCGGGCCGGCCGTCCTCGCCGCCCTGCGCACGGCCCGCCGCAACCGCAACCTCCTGCTGCTCCGCGTCGCCCACCGGCGGTACCGGTCCGATCCGCGCTGGGCGGCGGCCGTGGCCCTGCTCGCCGAGGTCCGCCGGGACCGACCGGAGGTCTTCGCCGACGTGCTCGGCGGCCCGGAGGCGGGCGCCTGGCTCGGACGCCACGCCCTGCCCCGTACCCCCGGGGGCGCGGACGTGCGCGACGCCGGCGGCCAACCCGCCGCCGAGCTGGCCCGGTTCGCCGCCGCGGCGGCACTCCGCGCCGGGATCCGCTTCCGGCTCCGGGTCCCGGTCGCGGACGGCGCGGCGCTGGTCCTGCCCGGACTCGGCGCCGTCCTCTTCCCGGAGCCCGGCCCCCGCACCGCCACCGTCCTGCGCGACCGGAACGGCGCCCGGGTCGTACGGGACGGTGAGGACCGGCCCGTGGCGCTCCACGGCGTCGGTGGGGGAGGCGGCTGGTTCCCCCTGCCGCGGATACGACTCGACGAGCGGGCCACCGTACGCCTCGACAGCCTCGACCCGTTGCGCCTCGGCGGCTCCCCGGCCCTGCCTCCCCGCCCCCTGCCCCCTGCCGAGCAGGCGGGCTGGACCCGTCGACTGGGCGCGTCCTGGCGCGTGCTGACGTCTCGTCATCCCGAGCGGGCCGGGACGGTCGCGGAGGTGCTGCGCGTGCTCGTGCCGCTCACGGGCGAGGACCGCACCGGCTGGCGCAGCGCCTCGTTCGGCGACGCGGCCGGACTGGTGGTGCTCTCCCCGGTCGACGACCCGGTCGAACTCGCCGCCGATCTCGTCCACGAGACCCAGCACTCCCTGCTCTACGCCGCGGCGGACCTCGTCGAACTCCTCGACTCACCGCCCGGAGCGCGGGCCGACGCCCCCTGGAGCGGCCGGCCCCGGCCACCCGCCGCGCTGCTCCACGGCGGCTCCGCCTTCCTCGTCACGGCGGGTTTCTGGCGCACCGAACTGCGGCTCGGCAACCCCGCCGCCCGCCGGCCGTACGAGCACTGGAGGCGCACCGCCGCCGCCGCACTGGCCGTCCTCACCGCCCATGACGACTGGACGACGGAGGACGGCCGACGGCTGCTCGGGGCCCTGCGGGCCGTACTCGCCTCCTGGCCGGAGGGGGACCGGTGCCCGCTCCCGTGACGGGACCGCCCCGCGGACGGGGACGCCCGGACCTCACAGCGGGGGCGGCTCGATGTCGCACTCCGCCCGCCGCCCCTCCGCCGCCGACAACGTCTCCCAGTGATCGGGGCCCAGCGTGTCGCGGTAGCGGCGCACCACCGAGGCCAGCAGTTCCGTGCCCCGCTCCTCCTCTCCGCAGGACACGAGGTCGAGCGACAGGTTGCACGAAGCGGCCAACGTCGCCGGATGCCGGTCCCCGTACCGGTCCTCCAGTGTCCGGACACACCGCGCGCTCAGGTCGCGCGCCGACTCGTGGTCGCCCGTCCTCGCCATCCCGGTCGCCAGGTTGACGTGCGCGAGCAGCGGCCACGGATGCGTCTCGTACAACGCGCGTTCGAGCCCCGGGGCGGTCGCCTGGTCGAGCCGGAGCGCCTGCGGGAACCTGCCCACCGCGCGCAGCGCCGCCCCGTGGTTCACGGCGGCCACGTACGTCAGCGGATGCTCGGCGCCCAGCACCTCCCGGTACCGCTCCACGGCCTGCGCGCCCTGCCGCTCCGCGGCCTCCGTGTCGCCCGTCAGCCGCAGGTCGTTGGCGAGGTTGGCGAACGCGGCCAGCGAGTCGATGTGCTGGGCCCCGAAGATGGTCAGGTACAGGTCGAGCGCCTCCTCGGCCAGCCTCCGCGCCCGCTCGAACCGGCCGGCTTTGCGGCAGGTCACCGACATGTTCTTGATGGCCCGCATGGTGTGCGGATGCCGGTCCCCGAACTGCGCGCGGTACTGCGCGAGCGTCTCCTCCTGGAGTTCGAGCGCGGCCGCGTACTCGCCGCACTCACGCATGTCGCGGGCCACGTTGTTGACGGAGAAGAGGGTGGAGCTCGCGGTCAGTCCGAGGACCGTCCGGCGGTCGCGGTAGACGCGCCGGTCGAGGTCCAGCGCCTCGCCGTAGCGCCCGTTGACCCGCAGGCTCACCCCGTAGTTGTGCCCGGCCCGCAGGGTGAAGGGATCCTCCGCACCGTACACGTTCACGCTGCGCCGGTACGCGTCCTCGTCGAGGCCCATCGCCTCCGCGAACCGGCCCGCCGTCCGCAGGTCCGCGGCGAGCGCGCCCGCGGCCGTGAGCGTGTACTCGTGGTCGTCGCCCACGGTCTCCCGGAGCCGCCGCAGCACCTCCTCGCTCAACGGCCGCGAGGTGGCGAACTCGGCCAACTGCCAGTGCGCGCTGGCCCGGTAGCGCGTCGCCCACAGGGTCTGGAGGTCGTCCTCGCCGAGGAGCGACCGCCATTCCGTGCTGATCCGCTCGCCGAGCTGCGCCGCCCCGCGCAGCACACCCCGCGCCAGCAGGTAGGAGATCAGGTGGATGGCGGTGTCCCGGATGTGCCGGTCCTCGCACCGCGGCAGCCCGGTCGGCTCCAGGTGCGGAAGGATGTCGGCGTAGTTCCGCCAGTGCTCGGGCCGCTGGGTGTCACCCGGATCGTGCGCGGCGATGACCTGGTGCACCAGGTGGCGCATGTCGCTCTGCTCCTCCGCCGACAGCTCGTCCTGGAGGACCGCCCGCACCAGTCGGTGCATCTGCACCGTGCCCGCCACGTTGTCCACGGTGAGCAGCGAGAACTGGTTGATCGCCCGGATGGTGCGCCCCCGGGCGAGCGGGTCGCGGGCGAGCCGCATCAGCGCCGGTGGCAACGGCAGCATCCTCGCGTCGTGCAGGAAGGCCTGAGCGACCGGCTCGGGCCCGAAGAAGGCCAGCAGGCGCAGGAGTTCGAGCGCGCCCGGAGTCTGGGCGGACAGGGCGTCCATGGAGGCCCGCCACACCACCGCCACCGGCAGGGTGATCGAGTCGACGCCCTCGGCCAGCACCTCGGCCCGCCGCTGCTCGATCATCGCCAGGAAGTCCGGAACCGCGATACCCGTCTGGCGCTGGAGCGCCGCGCACTGCTCCAGGGCGAGCGGCAGATCGCCGAGGAGGTCCGCCAGTTGGTCCGCCTGCTCCGAACTCGCCCAGGGTGCGCGCGCCCGCAGGAAGGCCCGGCTCTCGGCGCGGGTGAACACGTCCACCCTGGTCGCGAGGACCCGGTCCGACCAGCCCGCGTGGCGCGAGGTGATGAGGATGCGCCCGGCCCCCTCGGAGTCGCCGATCAGCGACGGCAGGTACGGGATGACCTCGTTGGGCTGTCCCGCGTTGTCGAACACCAGCAGCCAGCGGCTGTGCGGCGCGCCCGAGGCCAGCGCGGCCAGCACGCGGGCCACCGTGTCGCTCTGCGGGTCGGGTACCAGACCGAGTTCGGGTGCGAGCATGGTCAGTTGGGCCCTGATCACGGCGGGCTGCTCGGCGTCGATCCACCACACCCGGTCGTACTCGTGCCGGTGCAGCTGGACGTACTTCAGCGCGAGCTGTGTCTTGCCGACGCCCCCGAGGCCGTGCAACGCGTGGGGCAGGACGGCGGCCCTGGTGCTCGAACCCAACTGTCGGTGCAGTTCGCTCAGTTCGGCCTCGCGCCCGGCGAAGTGCGGGTTGGGCAGGGGTACGGACCGGGGCGAGCGGGACTGTCCGGAAGGCGACTGGCCCGAGGAGCCCGGCCCTCCGCCGGAGCCGGCTCCGGATCCAACTCCGGCTCCGGCGGAGGCTCCGGCCCCAGAGGCGGTGCCCGAGGCGGTGCCGGTGCCGCCGGGTTCGGCGCCGGGGGCGGCGACGGGGGGCGTGGAATCCGGTGCGGTGCCGCCCGCCGATGGGGGTTCCATGCTGGTGGTGTCCTTTGCGTTCGGGGACGTGGTGTCGTTGTCCTGGGCGGCGTCGGCGTCGGCTTCGGCTTCGGCTTCGGCGTCGGGGGCGACGTCGGCGTCGGCTCCGGCTCCGGCGTCGGCTTCGGTTTCCGTTTCGGTCGTGGTTCCCTTCGCGGTTCCGGCCTTGCCTTCGGCTTCGATTCCCGCCCTGCCTCCGGGGTGTGGGCCGCCGACCGCCCGCCCGGGCTCCGGAGCGCCGTCCGCCGGGACGCCGTCCGCCGGGCCCTCCTCCCGCGGCACCTCTTCCCCGGTGGTGACGGGACCGAACGGCGTCGTCCCGCGAACCGGGTGCCAAACCACTCCATAGGGTGGACCGAGCGCGCTGAGCGCGGGTCCCGCGGCGTCGAGCAGTTCGCGGTCCAGGTCGGTGAGGGTGTCCGCGTCGAGCTCCTCCCGGCTGCCGATCACCGTGCTCAGCAGGTCGGGCCGGGCGCCGACCGCGTGGCCGGCCAGAGCGGAGGTCTCCTGGAGCGTGCGCAGCAGTTCGGTGCGGCCGATGCCGCGCAGCAGCCGGGAGCGCACCCCGTCCAGGAACTCGAAGGCGTACTCCTCGCCGGTCCCGCCCGGACCGGCCGTGGTGCGCGAGGAGAGCAGCCCGCCCAACAGGATCTCAGCGAACGCCAGCGGTCCGCCGACCGCGGCCGGCCCCTGGCGTACCGCCTCCACCACCTCGGGCCGCAGCGGCACCATCGCCAGCCGGGCGGCGAGCCGCCGTGCCGCCGGCGATGCCTGCTGCAGGAACCGCCGTACCGCCAGGTCCGGAGGGACCGGCCGGCGCCGCTCCTCCCAGGAGAACGGCGGCAGGCAGTGCGCCGTGAGCCCCTTCTCGTCCACCAGGAGCGACGTCGTCTCGGCCCAGGGCAGTGCGCCCCCGGTCACCATCCGGGCCCAGCCGGCGAACCAGTCGGGCTCCAGCTCCAGTACGGGCACGGGGACGGGCAGCGGATCGGCCGGGTCGCTGTCGCGCGGACGCTCCCACCGTCCGTGCCGCAGCAGTTCCAGACGGGCGTTGGGCAGGCCCGGCGCGGAGGCGCGCACCCGCAGTTCCCTCGGCACGCCCTCGCAGAGGTCCCACAGGTGGGTCGGAAGGGGCTGCAGGACGGCGACCGGCGCGCGTCTGCCCCAGGTGTGGAGGAGCCGCGGTACGGCTCCGCACGCCCAGGCGTCGCCCACGCAGTCGCTCATCAGCAGGACGATCCGGCGCCCGTCCGGATGGAACAGCTCCGCCGGACTGTGCCGCAGCCCGCGGTCGGCCGAGCGCAGCACCGCGTGCTTGCCGTCCCGGGTGTCCAGCGTCCAGAGCCGTACGTCGGCGAACGCGCCCTGCATGCGCAGCAGTTCCGCGAAGGCCCGGGCGACGGGCTGCCACACCGTCATGGACACGCTGCGCTCCACGACGAGCGCCACCTCGAACCAGCGGTCGGGCGGCCGGGTGAGCACCGGGTCCCAGTGACCGGTCTCGACCGCCCGTACCGCGGTCGCCTCCTCGTCCAGCACCCGCCGCCGGGCGCCACCCGGCAGGCGGCGGTTGAGGGGTCGCAGGGCGCGGGACAGGTTCCGGGGGCTCTGGAGCACACCCGGTAACTCCTCCCCGGTGACGGCGCCCCGGCCGGTGGACAGTGTGTGGGAGACCCGGGGGAGGGCGGGCACCCGACCGTCGGGGACGGCCGCGCCGGTGGCACCGGTTCCGGGAGCGGGGGAAGCGGTGCCGGCGCCGGCAGCGCCGGCTGAGTCCAGGCCCGGGTCCGAGCCCGGGGCTGACTCCGGGGCTGACTCCGGGTCCGCTCCCGAGTCCGAGCCAGGGTCCGCGCCCGGGTCCGCGGGGTGATCCGTACCGTCGGCAACGCTCGACGAGCCCGCTCCGGTGACGGCTCCCGCTCCCCCTCCCGCGTCCGTGCCGACGCGGGTCCCGGCGCCTGCGGCTCCGGCCGGGTCACCTGCCGTACGCGAGGGCCGGGAAGGTCCGGAGGACGCGGCGGCACCGCCGCCCTGGCGGCCGGGGTCACGGTCGGGGCCCGGCGGCCCCTCCTCCTCCCCGATCACCTCCGCGAGCCAGATCGCCTCCGCCCACTCGCGGGCCGTAGGCCCCGCGGAGCCCGCGGGTCCGGTCACGGTGACAGGTCCGAGGACAGGTTCCGCCAGAGCGCGTCGCGCAGGTGTCGCCAAGAGCTGCCGTCCGCCTCGGCGGCACCGTTGGTGAGCATGTGCACCGTGTTGAGCAGCTGGTCGACGGCGAGGTCGGCCGTGTCGCCCCGCCGCTCCACGAACTCGCGCACCAGCTCCCGCGTCGGCTCGTCGAGCGCCCCGCCGAAGTGGGAGGCGACCATCGCGGCGAGCCGCTGCCCGTCCGGCGCGGGCATCCGCACCTCCAGACACCTGCGGCGGAAGGCGGGCGGGAAGTCGCGCTCCCCGTTGCTGGTGATCACCACGACGGGGAACTCGGCACACCGCACCCGGCCCGCCGTCACGGTGACGCGGTGGTCGTGGTCGGCGGTGGCCACCTCCACCTGGCGCTGCGACTGGGCGAGCCGCTCCAGCTCGGGGACACGGAACTCGCCCTCCTCGAAGACGTGCAGCAGGTCGTTGGGCAGGTCCACGTCGCTCTTGTCCAGCTCGTCGACGAGGAGCACGCGGGGCCGCTTCCACGGCAGCAGGGCGGTCCCCACCGGGCCGAGCGTGAGGTAGCGGCCGATGCCCGGCAGCGGGCCGTCCCCGGCGGGGGAGCGGCGCCCCGGCTGCGGGGCGTCCTGGACCCGGCCGATGGCGTCGTAGTCGTATAGCCCGTCGCGGAGCGTGGTGCGGCTGACCACAGGCCACCACAGCACCCCGCCGAGGCCCAGCTCGGAGGCGATCTGGTGGGCGAGGGTGGACTTCCCGGTGCCGGGCGCGCCGGTGACGAGCAGCGGGCGGCGCAGATGGATCGCCGCGTTCACGACGTGCAGGACCTTCGGGTCCAGCGTGCCGCCCCGCCGCCTGCCGAGTCGCCGCCGGGTGTCGTGGCCGTCGGCGGGCACGGGGACGGTCAGGGGGCCGCGCTCGGACTCCGGCCGGAAACGACGCCAGGTCGGCGGCGGGGGGAGCTTCGGCAGCACCTCGTCCCGCGGCGAGCGGTGCTCACCGGTGTCCCGGAAGACCCACCAGTGGGGGACGGTGAAACCGCCGCCCCCGCCGCCCCTGCCGTTCCCGCCGGCACCCGCGGCGTCGCCGCTCGTGCCCTCCGTCGCGCGGTCCACGGTCCCGCTCATGGCAAGCCACCCCCGGTCGACGGATGCCCCAGTGCGGCGTCCGCCCCCTCCAGTCCGTCACGACCGTCCCACACTAGGCTGATGTGGCGATGCAGGTCCAGAACGGAGAACGCCTCCGCGTCCGGTCCCACTTCCCCCCTCACCATCCTTACCCGCTCGGGGAGTTCCATGAGCCTCCCGGCCAGGATCTTTCGCGTCTTCCGTTCCGCTTCCGGATGGCCGCCCACCTCGCGTACGGCCACGATCACCGGAATGCCCATCTCCAGCAGCACGTTGACCGCGTCTCCCTCCAACCCCCCGGTGTACGGCGGAGGTTCGAGGAACAGCCAGCCCATCTGGTCGCTGTCGTGACGCAGCTGCCGGAGCAGCTCGACCGGCCGCAGCCGTTCTCCGTACGGCACCACGCGCACCGCGCCCGAGTCGAAGGCGGTCTCCGGGGCGGTGGTGAGGGCGTCGGCCCGCGCGTGGAGCCGCGGTCGCCAGTGCGGCTTCGCCCACCGGTCCCGGCTGCGGACCAGGACCGTGTGGTCGGCGCCGATCGGCCTGGCCACCGAATCCGGCGGCCAGGCCATGATCTGGTCCACCGGCAGCCACAGCAGCGGCCTCGGCAGCAGGAACTCCACCACCATCCCCGCGCTCAGCTCCCCGAGCATCTGCACGCAGGAGAGGTAGCGGCCCGCGACCTCCTCCTCCAGCGCTGCCCGCGAGGACCGGCGCACCGGCTCGCCGTACGGCCGTGCCCCCTCGGGACCGGGCGACACCACCCAGGTCCGCACGGTGTAGACGTCGGGCACGGGCGTGCGCGCGGTGATCTCCACGAGCAGCCGGTACGGGGAGAGCGGCCGGCCCGCCCGGGCGGCCACCTGGGCGCGCAGCCCGCTCAGCCGCTGCGGGCTGCGGCAGCCCAGATGCGCGGCGACCCGTCCGCTCCAGGCGTGCAGTCGGGCCCGGAGCGGGGTGTCCTCCAGGACGGCCACGGTCTCGACGAGGACGAGCAGGGGATGGGGCTCGTCCGCCCAGCCGTACGGCAGGTCCTCGAACACCGCCAGCAGCGCGGCGATCTCGCCCTGCCGGTCGCCGTGGCCCCGGTCGGCCCCCCAGTCCTCCGGCGAGGTCGGACCGGCACCGGACTCGTGCAGGACGCGCAGGGCGAGGGAGCGGAGCCGGGATGCCTGCTCGCAGGATTCCAGGAGTTCGCGCAGGTCGAGGCGCTGGCGCGGCTCCAGGAGGTCCGCGGGGAAGAGCTGGCGGTGAAGCAGTTCCACCTCGCGCCAGCTGGCCGTCTTCTGGTGGCCGCGGGAGAACTCCTCCAGGTAGACGGCCAGCCCGCCCGGGTGGTCGGCGCAGTAGGCCAGTTCCTGGGCGAGCGCCTCCACGGTGACGCCCTCGGGCGCGCGCGGGTCCGCCCCGCACTCCGCCGCGACCCGCCGCAGCGCCGCGGAGCGGGCCGACGAGGTGTCCGCGAGCGAACGCCGGAGCCGGACCATCTCGTGGGCCAGCCGCCAGTACGGATCGCGGGAGCCGCTCACCGGGCGGCCCCACCGCCGGGCCCCCGCGCACGCAGCCGGGCGACCTCGCGGTCGAACTCCCGCATCGGCAGCGAGCCCGACTCGTACCAGCGCAGCGCGGCCGCGAACCGCTCGATGCCGTCCTCGTACTCCAGACAGAGCCCGAGCACGGCGCGCGCGTCGTTCATCAGGACGCCGGTCCGCTCGACGTGGAAGGCGATGTCGTCCCCGGTGTCCCGGAGCACCCGCTCGCGACGGTGCGGATCGGCGAAGCTCCGTACCTTCACCAGCACCCGGGCGAGATCCCGCTCGGCGCTGAGCGGCCACGACGACGGGGGAACGTCGTCCGAGGCGTCCGAGACGTCCGAGGCGTCGGAACCGGGCGAGCGGAAGGTGTCGTACGGGGCCGGGCCACGGTCGCCGCCGTACGCGTCGGGGGCGCGGTCCGCCGCGGCGGAGCCGGTCACCGCGTCCGCCAGATCGGGGCAGTACCGCACGGCGACCTCGACCGGGATCATCCATCCGGTACGGCGCTCCGCGCGGGTGTCCTCCGCGACCACCAGACCGAGCACGTCCCCGGAGTCGTCCACGACCCCGGCCCCGCTGTAGCCCTGCCGCAGCCGGTCCCCGGACTCGGCGGCGGCCTCCAACTGCATCCACTCGGGGCTCAGTCCGCCGGACCCCACCAGCCGTGCGCGCACCCACAGCCCGGCGGGCGCGCCGACGACCTGCCCGAAGGCCCGGACGATCCGGTCACGGGCGGGGCCGCACGGCCGCAGCCTGGCGGGCCCGCAGTCGGCGGGGACGTCCCCGTGCAGGTCGAGCACCGCGACGTCGGCCCGCTCCGCGTCCGGGGGCGCCCACCCGCGGGGCGCGACCCCGGCGCGCACCGGCGCCGCGCCGGGCACGAGGGAGCCGGGAAAGTCCACCGTGAGCTCCGCCTCCCGCGGATCCCCGTCGTCGGGGCCGAGCGCGCCCTCCACGACGTGCGCACAGGTGACCACCCGGCCACCGGCCACGAGCACCCCGGCGCCGACCGGTGTGCCCCGCGCGTCCAGGATCCGGACGCGCCATGAATCCGCGAGCCTGTGTCCCACCCCTGTGCCCCCGTTCCCCACTCCGCGAGCCTCCGCCGGACGCCCGGTCCGACCGGTCCGACGGGACGGCCCGGTCCGCGGGGTCCGGGCACAGCGGTGAACCAGGTACGGGAGGAGCGCGTGTTGCAGCCATGCTAAGCAGCAATACCCGGTCGGCGTCATGACAAGTCGTCGAATCCGGCGGCACGGCCGAGGTGTGGCCGAATGTCGCCGCCCGGCCGTTCCCCTTCCCGCGACGCCGGCCCCGGCACCGACGAGGACGGCGGACGGGGTCGACGAGCGGAGTCGGCGGGCGGGGTCGACGAGCGGAGTCGGCGGGCGGAGTCGGCCGGACCCGCGTGCGGGGCGCGGGGCGCGGACCCGGAACGCCGGCGACCCGCGTGAGGTCCGGCCGGACCTGCACCGCGCCCGCCGGGGTGACGCGCCGGTCCGCTTAAGGCCCGCCGCGGCGGGCAGGCGCCCCGTATGTCGATCGCCCGTTCGGCCCGGCGCGAACCGTGCCGGCTCGAACCGGCACAGGAGTGCGGGAATGATGTGTGTGACCGGCGCGGCAGTAGGTGACCCATGTGCGGCTTGAGCGGAGAGGTGCGTTTCGACGGCAGGTGGCCCGACCTCGCCGCGGTCGAGAGGATGACCGATGTGCTGGAGCCGCGGGGTCCCGACGGCAGGGGTGCCTGGACGCAGGGAGCGGTGGCGCTGGGGCACCGGCGCCTGAAGATCATCGATCTGTCCGAGCACGGCGCCCAGCCCATGACGGACCCGCAACTGGGCCTGACCGCCGCCTTCAACGGCTGCGTCTACAACTACCGGGAACTGCGGAGTCGTCTCCAGGGACTCGGGCACCGCTTCTTCTCCGATTCGGACACCGAGGTCGTGGTCAAGGCCTACGCCCAGTGGGGCCCGGAGTGCGTCGAGTCCCTCGTCGGCATGTTCGCCTTCGCCATGGTGGAGCACCACACCGGCCGGGTCGTCCTGGCCCGTGACCGGCTGGGCATCAAGCCCCTGTACGTCACCCAGGACGACGAGCGGCTCCGCTTCGCCTCCACCCTGCCTGCCCTGCTGGCGGGCGGGGGAGTCGACACGTCCCTCGACCCGGCGGCCCTCCACCAGTACCTGAGCTGGCACGGTACGGTCCCCGCTCCCCGCACCGTCCTGAACGGTGTGCGGAAGATTCCGCCGGCGACCGTCCGCGTCGTCGAGCCGGACGGCACACACCGTGACCACTGCTACTGGCAGCCTTCGTACACCCGTCGTTCCGAGCTCGGCGAGGACCCGGTGCTGTGGCAGGAGGTGCTGCACGACGCGCTGCGCACGGCCGTGCGGCGGCGCACGGTCGCGGACGTCCCCGTGGGCGTGCTCCTGTCGGGCGGCCTGGACTCCAGTCTGATCGTGGCGCTGCTGGCCGAGCAGGGGCAGGAGGGCCTCGCGACCTTCGCGATGGGCTTCGAGGCGGAGAACGGCGAGGACGGCGACGAGTTCCGCTACTCGGACCTCGTCGCCCGGCGGTACTCCACGGACCACCACCAGTTCATGATCACCTCCGACCGGCTCCCCGCCGCGCTGGAAGCCGCGATCGGAGCCATGAGCGAGCCGATGGTCAGCCACGACGCCGTGGCGTTCCACATGCTGTCCGAGGAGGTCTCCAAGGAGGTCAAGGTCGTCCTCTGCGGCCAGGGCGCCGACGAGGTGCTCGCCGGCTACCACTGGTATCCGCAGATCGCGGCGGCCGCGCGGGACGACGCGGACGAGGCGTACGCGAGCGCGTACTTCGACCGGACGCACGCCCATCTCACGGGCATGCTCACCCCCACGTTCGCCGCCGGCCACGACGCCTCGACGGACTTCGTCCGCACCCACATGGCCGCCCGGGGCGCCGACAGCGCCCTCGACGCGGCGCTGCGCATGGACGTTCACGCGCTCATGCCGGACGATCCGGTCAAGCGGGTCGACAACATGGCGATGGCCTGGGGTCTGGAGGCCCGGGTGCCGTTCCTGGACCACGAGTTCGTCGAACTGGCCGCGGCCTGCCCGCCGCACCTGAAGCTCGCGCAGGGCGGCAAGGGCGTACTCAAGGACGTCGGCCGAACCGTCCTGCCGCGGGAGATCATCGACCGGCCGAAGGGCTATTTCCCCGTGCCGGCGGTGCGGAACATGGCCCCGCCCGTGCTGGCCCGCGTACGCGAGGCGCTGACGGCTCCTCCCCCTGAAGGTGCTGCACGGGGACTTCGAGGTCCGCACGGCGGGGCGCAGCTACGACTTCGTGGTCTCGAACCCTCCGTACGTCCCGGCTCCCGGCGGCCTGCCTTCGCGCGGGCCGGAGCGGGCCTGGGACGCCGGGGTCGACGGACGGGCGGTCATCGACCGCATCTGTGCCGCCGCCCCCGGGCTGCTGAGGTCCGGCGGGATCCTGCTCATGGTCCACTCGGCACTGTCCGGGGTCGGGGAGAGCCTGCAGCGGCTGACCCGGGTGGGGATGACCGCGGAGGTCACCGCGAAGGCGACGGTGCCGTGGGGGCCTGTCCTGCGCTCGCGCAGGGCTTGGCTGGAGCGTCGGGACCTGGCGGACGAGGCCGAGGAACGGGAGGAGCTGGTGGTCATCCGCGCCCGGCTCCACTGACGAGACCGCCGACGCCTGAGTCGTTCTGACCGGCGCCTTCCGATACGGCGGCCGGCGCAACGCGCGACACGGTCAGGGATGGTCAGGGAAAGGCGGGGCAGGAGCAGGGCATCCAGTCAGTCGATGCTCGGACGGCGATATGCGAAGCGTAGGTGTGGAAGAAGAGCTGCTGCTCGTGGACGTGCGGAACGGCTCTCCGGTGGCCGTCTCCGGCGCGGTCCTGGCGGCCGCGGACCGGTCGGCGTGGCAGCACACCGTACGGGCCGGCGGGGCGGGCCACGAGTTCGAGCACGAGCTGCAGAAGGAGCAGCTGGAGTTCGCGACCAAACCGTTGACGGACATGGGTGAACTCCGGGAGGAGATCGTCCGCATCCGGGGCGAGGCCGCCCGGCACGCGGCGAGTGCCGACGCCATGGTGGCCGCGGTGGCGACGTCGCCGCTGCCGGTGCAGCCGTCGTTGAACGCCGGCCCGCGCTACCGGTGGGTGGGTGAGCAGTTCGGACTGACGGCGCAGGAGCAGCTGACGTGCGGCTGCCACGTCCATGTGTCGGTCGCCTCGGACGAGGAGGGCGTCGCGGTCCTGGACCGCATCAGGCCGTGGTTGCCCGTCCTGACGGCGATGAGCGCCAACTCGCCGTTCTGGCAGGGCGAGGACAGCGGGTACGGCAGCTACCGCAGCCGCGTGTGGAACCGGTGGCCCTCGGCCGGCCCGGTCGACGTCTTCGGCTCCGCCGACCGGTACCACGAGCAGGTCCGCACGATGATCGAGACCGGAGTGCTGCGCGACGAAGGCATGATCTACTTCGACGCCCGGCTGTCCGCCACCTATCCCACGGTGGAGGTCCGGGTTGCCGACGTCTGCCTCGACGCCTCCACGCCCGTCCTGCTCGCCGCCCTCATCCGCGGCCTGGTCGAAACCGCCGCACGGGCCTGGCAGGACGGACAGCCCCCGGCCAGGATCGGTACGAGCCTGATGCGACTGGCCTCCTGGCGAGCCGGCCGCTCCGGCCTGGACGGCCCCCTGCTGCACCCCGAAACGATGCGGGAGACCTCGGCCGAGCAGGCCGTGGAGGCCCTGTACGAGCACGTGCGCGAGGCGCTGAAGGACCACGGCGACGACGAGCGGGTCCGGGAAGGCATCGCCCACCTGCACGAACGGGGAAACGGCGCCCGGGTACAGCGCAGGCTGCACACCGAGGGGCGGAGTCTTGCGTCCGTCGTCACCCGGTGTGCGGAGATGACGGTCGGACGGTGAGACGGAGGCCGCGGGCGACCCCGCCGGCCTTCTCCCTCCTGTCGAGCACCAGCTGGAGCATCGTCTGGTCCGGCCCGCTCCCTGCGTGGAGGCAATTCGTCGAACGGGCCGCTCGCGAGGCGGGCTGCTCAATGCGGCCGCAGCGGCGGTCTCAGAACAGGCCGAGCTTCTTCGGCGAGTAGCTGACCAGCAGATTCTTCGTCTGCTGGTAGTGGTCCAGCATCATCCGGTGCCCCTCCCGCCCGATGCCCGACTGCTTGTAGCCGCCGAAGGCCGCGTGGGCGGAGTTTGATGCAAATCCGTAGGCCGAGCGGGAGGCTGACCAGGCATGATGACGGATGCAGAGTGGGTTGATCGCTGGCTGCAACGGGCTCCGGACCTCTCGACGGAGACGTTGGAGCGACTCATGGAGCATCTGACCGAGGATGAAGACGAGTGACCACCGCGCCTGCGTCGCCGGTGCTGTGTCCGCTGGCGTCGGCGGCGTGGGGAGCGGGATCGGGTCGGCGGTGGAGGCTGCAGTGGCCTCAACACAGGACGGGAATCATCTGCGGTGCGTCACCCCACTGGCCGGGCGGGATGACAAACTCAAGCGGGCGGATCCCACCCTCCCCGGCAAGGTGGATCTTGCTTGTGAGCCCGCCTGGCGAGCGTCCCAGGGCCTCATCGGGACGGTGACGTGCCGGGCTCCTACGCCGACCCGGGATCTTCGGGACACGGGTGGAGGCGCCGGCCGCGTGCTGATGAGCGCGACAGGTCGTGGAATCGACACTGACCATGCTCCAGTCGATCCGGCCCTCTGCATCGGCGTCGGCCTGGACGGCCCGCAGGATTCTCTTCCACGTGCCATCCGCCGACCACCTGCGATGACGGTCGTGGACCGTCTTCCAGCTAGGGTGCCGGACTTTTGGATCGTCAGCGTGAAGCTCTGGACCTCACGGTGCTCGAACTTCGGGGGTGAGGGCTGGACGACGGTCAGCCGGCCCGAGGAATCGGCGACGTCGTGCTGCTCGATGTCGAACGTCATTCCATTCGACCCCTGGGCGCTGACCATGAAACCGACAGTGCGCAGCCGCACACTGTTCAACGGGTCGGTGGGGTCGGCCTCGACGCGGTACTTGATCCCTCCTTTGAAGTCGAGCGAGAGAACGGCCCCGTCGTACAACTGCAGGAAGGCGCCGACCGCGAGGACGCTACAGGGGATCTCGGCACCGATGGGGGGCAGCAGCGGGTTCATGCAATCTCCGTAGTGAGTGCGGGGTGGTGGCGCTCCGAGCATGCCGGGCGACGTGACCGCACAATTGGCCATCACGTGTGAGCTGCTGCCGTGCCCCGCGCCGTGGAGCGGTCCTTGTCCTCCGACTGCCACGACGTCACGGACCGCCAACCCGACGGCCCGCCAAACCCCGGGCAGTGGCTCGGCTCTGGTCATCCGCCGCGACGTCAGCACACTCCGCCCCGGCGGCGGCATCGCCCTCGACCTGTGGCTCCTCACCTCACGGCGCCTGGACGAGGTCCACGACCGGACCCGCCAGATCAACCGCCTGCGTGCCCAGCTCCTGGAGTTCTTCCCCGCTCTCGAACAGGCTCTGGACCTGACCAAGAAGGGTCCTGCCGTCCTGCTGAACGCCTACCGGACCCCGGCCGCGATCAGCCGCATGGGCGTCCGCCGACTGAAGACCTGGCTCCGCAATCGCAACAGACAACACCTGGCCGTAGCTATACGAGAACCGGGCCGAGGGCCAGAAGCCGACCAGCCGTGGAAGAGCCCGCGATGGGGTCAGGGCGGGAGGGCGGAGGACCGCCGGCCACCGCCAGGACGATGTTCGTGACTGATCCTTACGGAGAACGTTAGTCAGGGCATGAAGCAGACCATGCGACTCCTTGCCGTTCTCACGACCGTCGGCGCGGCCCTCGCGGGCCCTGTGGCCGCCGTGCACGCTGCCGGAGCACCGGCCACCCCTACCATCGCCCGCAGCGGCAACGACCTGACTGGCATCACGAAGGCGCTCAACGACATCTCCCGCGGCCTCGCGCAGGAGGGCAGGTAAAGCGCTCCAATAGAGCGGCTGTGGCCGTATCTCCGCGCGCCGCGGACGCGCTGTCTTCCTGAGTAGGACGGGGCGTTAACCCGCACGAAGTTGCGAGTCCTACGAGGCCGCGGTCACCCTCGCATCATTCCTGATGCGGGCGTGACATTTGACGACAGAACCTAGAGCGTGTCCCCTTGGTGGGGTGTCCGTACTCGTCCGCCCGATGTGGGGGTCTTCTGCGGGATCAGGGGCGGTCTGTTGGACTGCCCCTGACGGCTCGCCTCTCTCGGGCTCCGCCCGCGTGGGTGCTGTGCGAGTGGAGGCCCGCCAGGAAGCCCGGTGGATGACGGGATACGTGTCTCTTGATCCCCTGAACCGTTGATCACGACATGAAGCCACGCACCGTACTCACGGCCGTCGCCCTCGCGACCATGCCCCTGATCCTGACGACGCCCGCCCAGGCCACCACACCCGAACCGTCCCAGGGGGTCGGCGGGCCCAACACCATCTCCGACGTTCTGAAGCCCGGCACCGACAAGGACACCAGAAACGGGGGACCTGCAGGCCCGGGGCTCAGCGGCCTTGTCGAGATCGCAGAAGGCATCCTCAGCAGCGACGGAAAGTAGGGCATCGTCGCAGCCCCCGGCATATCTGTCCGTCGGAAGGCACAGCCAGCCTGCCGACGGACATGCTGATGGGTCTCGACCAAGATGCCCGCCGTCACCAGGGCTTGGCGTTCGTCGGTCCGTCGTCAATCGACCTGTCCAGTCGCACCGATGGTGCCCGACCGGACGACTCGCTGCCCCGCCTGGGAGTGCGGGGCGGCCGATGGCAACGTCTGGCCACCGGCCACCGGCCGCCAGGCGCCTTGCCCGCCCACGCCACCAGGCCGGCTACGTGGCGGGCAGTACGACGGGGCCGCTACCCGACCTTCTTGTACAGCCGGACCGCGACGATGCCTGCGCAGGTGTGAGTGGCCGTCATCTCGGTCGAGGTCTGCTCCCGCACGATCACGGCCTCACCCGATTGGCCCTGGAACCTCTGCACCAGCTTGCCCGCCTCCTCGGTGAAGACCGACGTCGTCTGCAGGCCGCCGGAGAACAGCAGGGTGGAGACCTTGCTGCCGAGGGTGAACGAGTACGTGTCGTCGCGCAGCTCTGAGCGGGTGGTGAGGGTCCAGGTGTCGCCGCTTCGGCTGAGTTCCTCCGAGGGCTTGACCATGGCCCCCGCTTCCCGGTGGGCGTCGCTCACACCCACGGTCTTGAGGAAGCCGTCCCACGCCTTGTCCTCGGGGTCGGACAGGAGTTCCCACGTGCCGGTCTCTACAGCCATGAACGTCCCGCTCTCTTCGTGTGTCGTCCAAGCCCCGGAGGGGGCGCTGGCGATCCTACGGGCCATTGCTGGGGCTGGTGTTGCGGATACGATGTCCGAACGGGCCCGGTGGGCGGCGTCGTTGGCTGGCCGGACCTCGGCGCGGTTGCCGGCCGCCGTTCGTGAGCAGGTCTTCAAGGCGGGGCAGGTCGCGGGAGAGCGCGCCGGGGGCTCGCGGCTTGGGGGCCGTGACTGGTGCCGGCGAACTCCGGCCGCAACTGGCCGGGAACAAGGGCGACATGCGGTCGGGGCGGGCCAGGGCGGGACCGGACCCGAGACGGAACTTCCACACGTCAGATCATCAGTTCTCAGAGGGGGACATCGTGGCCGACGGCTTCGACATCAATGACCGCGACACCTGGGCATGGAACGACGTCCACGACGTCGCGGTGAAAGAGGACGACTACCTGCTCAACCCGTTGAACGCGGGCTCCTACTACCAGGTCGCGAAGGGCGTCCTCGTCCTCCGGCCGTGCGGCGCCAGCACGGTCTTCGACCCGACGTTCGCCGCCGGTCCGACCTGCAGCCCGCCCTCGGACGGCCTTGAGGCGCGGATCTACGCATGGGCCGTTGCTCGCGGCCAGGTCACCGACCAACGCTGATCGCGCCTTCCCCCGCAGTGCGAAGACGCCCCCGCCGAAGTCCGGCGGGGGCGTCTTCGCACTTCCAGACCCTACGAGGGGCAGCGGTCCACCAACGGTCAGGAGCTCAACCGCGACCTCGACGTACCCGCTGCGGACGGTTGCCGCCAGCCGCAGCCAGGCCGCTGGACGCGGGAATTGGCTTCAGCAAGAGGCGTCATCCATCCCCTGCCGACGTGCTCCTTCCCGACCCGGCAGGTCGAGAAGGACCCCTGGGGTGCCGGGGGCCTGCCTACTGCTTCGGCGTGTACCAGCTGAATTCGAGGATGGAGTCGTTGTAGTCGCTGTCGTCGCCGTTCTCGGCCACGATCAACAGCACGTTGTAGGTGCCGAGCTCGTACGGGCCGCCGCTGTTGAGCTTGCTCGGGCTGAAGGAGCCGCTGGGGCTGAACTCGAAGGTGGCACCGAGCCGGCTGGCGCCGGTGAAGGTCGCCTGGCCGATGACGGTGTTCGCTTCGCCGCTGCCGGTGAACAGGTGGTTCACCGTGCCGTCCTGGCTGGTGAGCGCCACCTTTTGGGGGAGGCGCGAGTTGGTCTTCGCCGTGACGGTGATCTGCGCGTCGGCCGGGAGGTTGATCTCGGCCTTGTTGCCGTTGACGAGGACGTAGGCGTCGGCCACAGGGGCTCCTTGGATATCGACGGGATACCGGGACGGATCGTCACGCCGGGTCCCGCCTGACTGTCAGGGATTGAGGCGTCCGGGAAGGCCGCACACTGGCGTGCCCATGCCCGCCAGATGCTCAACACCCCGCACGCTACTGATCACCGCACCGGGCCCACCGAGCTCCCGACCACCCTCACTCGAACGAGTGAACCACTGCCGTTCACGGAGTGTCCGACGGCCAAGGAGACCTCGGCAAGCGGTAACCAACAGACCCACGGGTGGCATCGTGCCACGGCCGATCCTTCATCAGCGGCTGCACGGTGCAGGCCCCCGCAACCGGCGAGCACACCTTCACCACCCCGCACGGGCCGGCAGCAGCACCGACGGCCGTCTCCTTCACTACCTGCGGGTCCAGATGAGGACGGCCGCCAGGTGGAGGGTGGCCCGGTAGGCGAGGGCGAGCTTGTCGGTGCGCAATGCCAGACCGCGCCACTGCTTGAGGCGGGCTATGCACCGCTCGACCGTGTTGCGGTCCTTGTACGCGTCCGGGTCGAAGCCGGGCGGCCTGCCGCCGTGCGACCCGCGGCGTTGGCGGTGACGGACCTGGTCCGCCGGCTGCGGGATGACGGCCCGGATCTGACGGGCGCTCAGGTAGGTGCGGATCGCGCGGGAGGAGTAGGCACGGTCTGCGAGCACCACCTCGGGGCGGGTCCGCGGCCGACCCACACCGGTGCGCGGGACACGGATCGCGGCCATCACGTCGTGAACACCGGCGCGTCACCGGCCTGCCCCGCAGTCACGACCACCGACAGCGGACGGGCATGACCGTCGCTTGCCAGGTGGACCTTCGTACTCAAGCCACCGCGTGAGCGCCCCAAGGCGTGGTCGTCGGGCTCCGGCCTCCCAGGTACCTGCACCCTCCGGGCGCCAGCGGCGTGCTGGTGGGCCCGGCAGACGGTGGAGTCCACCGACACCGTCCACCCCACCTCGCCACCAGCGTCGGCCGCCGCCAGCACAGCAGCCAGGATCCGCTCCCACGTGCCGTCCACCGCCCACCGCAGCAGGCGCTTGTGCGCGGTCCGGAACGACCCCAACTCCGCGGGCAGGTCCCGCCACGGCGCCCCTTGTCCGCGTACTGGTCGGAGTGCTCAGCCAGGTACGGATGAACGTGCTCAGCTCGACGTTCGGTATCGCGGAGGCTCGGAGGATTTCGGGAGGCCACGGAGTGCGACAATCTGGCCGTGTCTGAGGAGTTGTCGCGCTGGTATCGAGGCCGCCTGGTCGTGGGGCCGTTCGCGCCGTTCGGGGTCGGTGAAGTTGAACGTCTCGAACGGGAGGTCGGGCTTCCACTGCCGTCTTCCTATCGCTCGTTCCTGGAGGCGGCGGGTGGTGAGAGCCTCACGTACTCGGTCCGGCTGCCGGCTTGCGAGCCGGAGCCGCTCCAGAGTTTCGACGACCTCTTTCGGCTCGGCCGTGACAACGATGGTGAATACGGCTGGGGCACCCTGCTGGGCGAATACCGCCGCAGCCGTGATGGGGGGCTCGCCCATGAGGTCTCACTGGCCGGCCTTCTCCCGATCGCCCGCAACGGCGGAAGCGACACCCTGTTTCTGGACCTGAACCCGGCGGCCCACGGCCAGCTCCATGCCTTCGTGCATGGCATTCCTCACCCGGGATACCTGTCGAAGGGGGTCTTCACTAAAGTTGCTGACGACTTCGACGCCTACCTCGACGGCCTCGTTGTCGATCCGGACATCGCTGAAGAAACCTGGGTCGATGTCGTCGACAGTGACTCCACCGATCCTTGGCGACGGACCGTCGAGGAGTGGCTGGACAGGGAACTGCCGGGCTGGCGTGCTGAGCCGTGGGCAGCGGCCTGAGTTCCCGAGCGAGGTGATCAATCAAGCGACGTTGGTGTCGCGCTCGATGGCGGCGATCCGGTTCTTCAGCCGGTAGCTCGGACCGTTGATGGAAACGACGTCGCAGTGGTGCAAGAGCCGGTCGAGGATGGCCGTGGCGAGGACTTCGTCACCGAACACCTGCCCCCACTCGCTGAAGGTTTTGTTCGAGGTCAGGATGATCGAGCCCTTTTCATAGCGCTTTGAGATCACCTGGAACACCAGGTTTGCCTCAGCCCGTTCCAGCGGTTGATAGCCCACTTCGTCGACGACGAGGACCCCTGGGCGGAGGTAGGTGCGGAGCTTGCTGTTCAGGCGTCCGGCTGCCTCGGCGACCTTGAGCTGGCGAACCATGTCGTCGAGGGTGGTGAAATAGACGGAAAAACCGGCCCGGCAGGCGGCGACCGAGAGAGCAACCGCGATGTGGGTTTTGCCGACCCCGGGCGGCCCCAGCAGGGCCGCATTGGCCTTGGCCTCGACGAAGGCGAGGGTCGCCAGGTCTTTGATCTTCCGGGGATCGAGCTCGGGCTGGAAGGCGAAGTCGTACTCGTCGAGCGTCTTGTGGTGCGGCAGCTTGGACAGCCGCAGGCCCTGCCGGAAGCGCCGGTCGTCACGAATGGCGAGTTCCTCGGCCAGGACCAGGTCGAGAAAGTCGAGGTAACCCATCTTGGCCTCGTCTGCCCGGCCGGCGTACTGGTTCAGGCTCTCAGCCAGGTGGGGCAGGCCGAGCTTGGCGGCTGTGCTGCGGATTCGGGTGCTGACCAGCTCGCTCAACTGGGCTCCTCCGGTGTGGGGGGGGGTGGTGAAGGGACGGGTCCCGGTCAGTTCGTCATAGACCGACAGAGGTCTGCGGCCGACCTCGACGCGGACGGCCGCGGCCCGGTTCAGGAGAGCCGTCAGCGAGTCGGACATCTCCTTGCCGAGGGCGTTCTGACGAGGCTGAGAAGGCACATCGCCGGTCGTGGTCCGTCGGTTCCGGCCATCGGGAAGACCGTCCCAGTGCTTCTCGTCGACGACGTAGGCTCCGCGGCCGACGGCCCTTGGGTGGATCGACAGCAGGGTTTCGCCGTTGGCGTCCGGGACGGTGGAGTGCAGCGTGATCTGTGACTTCGTGGCCCTGACTTCCACCAGCTGACGTGGGCGGACCTTGCGGGCCGGGACCGAGTAGAGGTTCGCGTCGAAGGCGACCAGGCAGTCCTTGCCGACGTAGCGGAGGTGTCGCTGGGTAATGACATAGGGCGTCGCTGGCAGCGGTCTCAGGGCCATGTGGTCGCGGATCGCGCGGTGCCCGATGACCTCGCCGTGGGTGCCATGGGACTTCGCCCGGCGCAACGGAACCCAGGCGTTGAAAGCGGAGTCGAGTTCCTCGATGGAGGAAAAGGACCGTCCGGCCAGGACGTGGTCGCGGACGATCAGGACTTGCCGCTCGACCCGGCCTTTCCCGGTGGGCCGGTAGGCGGCCAGGACGTCGATGTCGAAGTTCGTAGTGCCCGGCGAACCCGACCGCTTCCGGGTGCAGGGGAACGGCCTCGCCCGGTGCGACGTGGCGTCGGACGACGGTCTTGGTGCGGTCGTAGACGATCGACATCGGCACCCCGCCGAAGTGAGCGAACGCCTGCCGGTGGCAGTCGAAGAAGGTGGCCAAGTCCTGGCTGTTCGTGAAGCAGCAGAACGGGTCCCGCGAGTAGGACAAGGTCATGTGGAACGAGTAGACCTTCGGGATGCCGACATGGGCGAGGATCTGCCCTTCGTCGCCCCAGTCGACCTGGGCCTGTGCTCCGGGCACGACCTCGAACCTGCGGTGCAGGCCGGCCAGCTCGCTGGGGCTGATGCCCAGTTGCTCAGCGATGCGAGGGCGGGCTTCCTGCATGTAGAGCTTGACCCGCTGGTATGTGCCGGTGAAGCCGTACTCGGCCACCAGCCGCTCGTGAACGACGGCCCCTTTGATCAGAATCTCGGACCGCAGCATCGCGTCGATCAGCGGCGCGACCTCGTCCACCTTCCGCTGACGGCCATGTCCGGGAGCAGCCCGACGAGGCGGGGCCACGGGGCTTTCAGAGGACAGGTACTTACGGACCGTGCGGCGGTTGAGCCCGGTCTCCTTCGCGATCTCCGACAGGCTCATCGCCCCGGACTCGAACAGCCCGCGGAAGCGTCGAAGCTCGATCCATCTTTGCGGGTCCAAGACCACGGTCAGCCGCCCTCCGCCACCCCTTCACAAGCCGGCAGCAGACTGCCCACGATCAGTCCTCGGTACGTCAGCAATTGGGCACGTTCACCCGTACGTGACTGGGCACGTTCACGCGTACGCCGACACCCCTGTCCGGTACTTCCACGCGATGGCCTCAAGCGTCCGGCGATGGTCAGCCCACCGACGCCCACGCACTGGATCCGATGGCATCAACGGACCTATCCGCACCCACATCGTATCCGTGATCACCAACCGAACAGCCATGCCTGATCAACAGCTCAACACACCAAGGAGACACGCTCTAGCTCTAGGGATACCGCCACGTTGTCAGTGGGGCGTCGTAGCGTGGCCGACATGAACGACATGAAGCTGATGCAAGTCAACCCTGGGCAGGTCCAGACCGGAGACGTCGTGCTCGGGTGGCTCGATGGGCCGTACTTCGAGGGGGAGCCGAAGGCCATCGGCCCCGGACTCCTCGTTGAGGCGGGCGGCTTCTACTCGATCCCTATCGGCAATGAACTGTCGTTCACCATGCCGACCGACGCAGTGGTAATCGTCGGTCGGGTGGCAGGCGAGCGACACGTGATGACCCTCAGGGAATAGCTGCCGGGATCGGGGTGACGGGAGATCTAGGGAGCATCGAGACCGCAGTCTGGGATGGCGCAATGCGAATCCAGCAGCCATCCACCACGTGAGCCCGGCGGCAGCGGCCGATCTGGACGCAGTGGTCTTCGACTTGAGCGACCTCGTATGCATAGGCGGCTGGAAGGCTTTCTGGAAATAACCCTCCGTTCGAGAGCGTTACCGCTCGGCAACCATGAGCGCGGAGGTGGCTGGACCTGAAACTGTTCGACACGACAAGCGGCGTGACCGAGGTCACGCCGTGGCTGGCTGAGGCTGAGGCCGATGTGCAGGCGCTTGTCGAGAGCGCGATGGAGCCCATGCTCGGGGTCCGCTTCCTGGCCACCGAGTACAGCACCGGCCCCGTCCATGGTGGGCGCATCGACTCGCTCGGGCTCGACGAGAACGGCTCGCCCGTTATCGTCGAGTACAAGCGGGCGACTGACCCCGGCGTGCTGTCGCAGGGTCTGTTCTACGTGGCTTGGCTGATGGACCACCGGGAGGAGGTCGAGGCCCTGGTCCGCGAGCGGCTCGGACCGGCGGCAGCCGCTGGCGTCCTGTGGAGCACGCCCCGGCTGATCTGCGTGGCCGGCGGCTTCACGCGCTACGACCTGCACGCGGTGCGCGAGCACCGGCGGTCCATCGACCTCGTGCGCTACACCATGCTCGGCGAGCACCACATCGCGCTGGAGACGGTCGCGTCGGTCGCTGCCCAGGGCGGCGGGACGCGGCGCCAGAGCCTGCGCGGCGGACGGGGCACGTCACCCCGCCGGCGGACCGACGCCATGGCGGAGCTCGCGGCCGTGGTCGACGAGACGCTGCTCGGGCTGGGCGAGGGCGTGACGAAGGTCGAGCGCAAGCAGTACGACGCCTACCAGCGGCTGCGGAACTTCGCCTGCGTCACCGGACGGCAGGACAAGCTGCTGGTGTACCTCAAGGTCGCGCCGGCCACGGTGGAACTCGTGCCGGGCTTCACCCGGGACGTAACCGGGCTGGGCCATCACGGCACGGGCGACCTGGAGGTCCAGCTGCGCTCCGAGAAGGACGTGGAGCGGGCACTGGAGCTGTTCCGGCTGTCGTACGCCGCGGCGTAGCGCCTGGCGGGGCAGGGATCTCGGTGGCGAGGTGCCTTTCGACGGAGGGGCGGGGGAGTGGCGGTGGTGTCGTCCATCCTCCGCGGAATCCCCGGTTTCGGAAACCGGGGATCCTCGCCTATATTGCGCCCCCGCCGAGGCCGGACGGGGTCACCAGCCGGAAGGCTTGGTGGGCCCCAGGGCGCGCGTGACGGTGATCTCGATGACGACCCGGTTGGGGTTCACGCGCGGGGTCTTGTACCGCTCGGTGTAGCGGCGCTCGGCGTCGGCGACGACGGCGGGGTCGTCCTTGATGACGGCGGTGCCTTCGAGGGTGGACCAGCGCCGGCCTTCGGCCTGGCTGACGTTGACGCGGGCTTCGCCCCCGGAGGCCAGGGCGGCGCGGACGTTGTGGACCTTCTTGTTGCCGCCGTCGGTGATGACGCGGGCGATCCGTGTCTCAGGGTCGTAGGTGACGCCGACCGGGGTCGTGTGAGGCGAGCCGTCGGGCCGGAGGGTGGTCAGGAAGCAGGTCCGGCGTTCCTGCCAGAACAGGTCCCCGTCGGTGGGCAGGGGGTCGGTGTCCAACAGTCGGTCTCCTCGGTGCGATGGCTCGGACGCCGGGACGGCGCCGTGCAGGTCGCTTCGACCGTAACGCGGAGCTATCCGCGTCAGAGGGGCAGGTGCTGCGGCCGAGCGAGGTCAGGGGAGGAATCGAAGGCAGCTTCGAGATGAGCGAGGGGCGCGAGGCCGGGACACACCTCGGCCTACTGGTCCCGATCCTCAGCCGAGGACGGCTTCCGGTGCCGGCCGCGTCCCTTGCCCATGGCAGGCCGGTCCCACTCGGCGGGCTTCTCCTGCACGGGCGGCGGCGGATACAACAGGGCTTTCGCTGCGGCCAAGTCCTCGACGACCCCGACGACCATCCACTCGGTGCCGGTCCACTCCTCGATCGCTCTCGGGGCGTCGGGGGCCACGTGGGCCCCACGATGAGGGCCGTCACCGAGCGGCACCGCGCGCCGCCTGCCCTTCGAGGCGGCCTGGCGTGCATCGCGCCGGCGAGCCCACTCCTCCAGCGGTTCGTCATCCTGCATCAGGGCATCGTGGCCGAGTCGCGGTCCGGGCCGCCACCCGTTCACCCGAGTGGATGAATGAACGGAGACCCCCAGGGCGGGTAGCAGCACACGGGCTGCTGTGACGCAGTCTTGGGGAATATCAGGGACCTCTAGGCTGTGGTCATGAGCAGCCGTATCCCGCGAGGGCGCGCGGGCAGGAAGGGCCAGCAGCACCGGGCGACTCCCGGTGACCTGCGGTCGTATGACGTGACCCCAGCCTCCGAGGTGACCGTGACCCGTGCGGACGGCACGGTCGAGGTCCAGCCTGCAAAGCCGGCGAAGAAGGAGACCCCGCAGCAGCGCCGGCGCGGTCCGGCAGTGTGCGCGATGTGCGGCGGCAAGATCACCGGCAAGGTATGGGTCAGCCGGGAGCAGGGGCCAAGCCGCGGGAAGCCGGTCCATGAGGAGTGCGAGAAGAAGGCGGCGGCCTTCACGACGAAGCGCCGGGCCGCGAAGCAGCAGACCACACAGCAGAAGCAGGACGGCGCGCTGTCCCTGAAAGAGGAGAACCGGCGGCTGCTCGCCGCGCAGGATCGAATCCGTGAACTGCGGCGTGCCCGCAGCCAGCCGAAAGCGGAGCCCGACGGGACGTGACGCCCGGTTCAGGGAGACCTCTCCGTCGCAGTGGAGCGGCTTCCACCCGGCCAGCATCGGGTGGAGCGCCCAAGCCCACAGCAGGGGGCCATGAAGCCGGTCGGATAAGACCGTCCCTCGTCAGCCGTTCCCTAGGAACTCTCGTACTCCGTGGAGCCGGGTGCTCAGCTGTCGCTGAGTGGCACGGCTGTCGAGGCGTACGTCGAGGGCGCCGGGCAGGTTGCTGTCCGCTCGGCGGCCGGTGGGGAGAAGGGCGGGGTCTAGAGCGTGTCTCCTTGAAGTTTCCCGTTTGGCGCTGCGTGCGGTGTCTGTGGACCCGTATGTTGCTTGATCGGCGGGCGGACTGCACGCAGTTCGAGCCCGAGCGTTGCGTTTGGTGACGCAGGTGCCTCGGGCACGTCCGGCTGCCGGACCGCCTCCCGCCCGGCGTAGGCCGGGCGGGCCCCGACGGCTACGACGGTCCACCGGGCACTGGTCACGCGCCTTGGGCGGCGGTCCGGTGGCGGTCAGATGCCGGTTTTGGTGGTGATCCAGGTCCGGTAGGCGCCGGTGTTGGTGTACACCGACGGCAGATTTCCGCTGCAGGTGACGCCGCCCCAGCTGACGACGCCGATGAGGCGGCCGTTCTGGGCGAGCGGGCCGCCGCTGTCGCCCGCGCAGGCGGAGATGCCGGAGCCCTTGTCGTAGGTGCAGACGTGGGTGAGGTTGATGTTCTGGCCGGGCCAGCGCAGTTGGCACTCGCCCACGGTCAGGACGGTGACGGTGGCCTGCTGGAGGGTGTTGGACGCGGTGCCGCCGCCGGTGGTGTGCCCCCAGCCGGTCACCGTGGCGGTGCCGCCGAGCAGGTCGGGGAGCAGCGGCAGGGCGATCGGCTGGATCTGCGGGGTGTAGGTGATGGGGGTGGCGAGCTGGAGTACGGCGATGTCGTTGGGGGCGCCGTTGGCGTTGCCGTTGTAGTTCTCGTGCCGGATCGCGGTCAGCACCTGGTGGGTGGTGCCGGCAGGGTTGAGGGTGTTCGCCCCGGCGACGACCCGCATAGGCTCCCCGGTGAGGCAGTGGGCGGCGGTCAGCACCCACTGCTGGCCGATGATCGACCCGCCGCAGCCCGGATACCAGCCGTTCCTGCTCTGCATCTGCAGCGACACCACGTACGGGTAGGCGCCGGCCGGGGCGTCCGTCCCGCCGACCACCGCGGCCGCCGGCGCCGCTGTGGTGCCGAGCAGCCCCGCTGCCGTCAGCGCCGCCCCGAGCATCGACCCCAGGACCCGCCGCAGCCTGTCCCGCCCTCGCACCATCTCCCCGCCCTTTCCCGTGCGGCCCCCCGTGCGGGGTGCGACCGTCCAGGAGCCTTCCGGCCGCAGGCCCGGACCCGCAAGCAGCGAACCGGCCGTTCCCGATCAACGGGGGGATCGGCCGGTTCGCCGTCTGATGGCCCATCGGGTCAGGAGCCGATGACGATGCTCAGGCGGAAGATCTCCAGGACGGAGGTCCCGAAGGTCAGCAGGGCGACCGATCCGAGCAGGGTGCGCGTCCTCATCACAACGGGGTGATGACGGGCCCGAGGGCGTTGATCAGGTCGATGATCATCTGTGTCAGGCTCACGGAGCCCTCCTTCATGGTGCGGATGTGGGTGCAGGTGTGGGCGGGTGCGCGCAGGAGCAGGGTGGTTGCGCGGCCTGTTGCTGTTCTTCGAGGTGGCGCAGGCGGCGGGAGAGTTCCTGGACGGCGGCGATCAGGACGCCGTTGGCGTCGACGACGTCGATGGTGGTCTCGCGCCGGCCGTAGCCGAAGGCGGCCCGCCAGTCCTGGGCCATGGGGCCGATGTGGAGGGTGTCGGGGTCCCAGTCGTAGCGCCATTCGCTGATGGGCAGTTCGTCCAGGAGGGCGAGGATCTGGGTGCGGGTGAGGGGCTGATCCCGTTCGGTCCGAGGTGGCCGGGGCCGCAGGAACGTCGAGGTCATCCCCTGGATCAGGGCGGCGAGGCGCACGGCTCTTCCGGTCCGTCGGGGTGGCGGGGTCAGGAGATCGGCTTGATGTCGTGCTTCACGTCACGGTTGCTGGTGAGCAGCGGCACGACGATCGGCTCCAGGGTGGTGACGACCTTCAGGATGTCGTTCAGCCAGTTCACGGGGACTCCACGGTGCGGGAAGGGCCTTGGTCGCCGGTCATTCCACCAGCTCGGCCCGCCGAGCCGCAGGCGAAGATCGAAAATGACCGCAGCCCGCCGCGCTTGATCATGACCGCGAGGGCGAGCGGCCCCGCCCGCTGTCGGCCCGCAGCCCTCCCCGGGCGGAGCAGGGCCGGGGTTCCTTCACCGACCCGTGTCCGTTTAAGAAGCTTTCCGTGCCCTTTAAGGATTTGTCTTATCTATGGGATCATTTGTTCGCCCGGCTGCTCG
The DNA here is from genome assembly GCF_040641575.1 of Streptomyces sp. NPDC020807. Taxonomy (NCBI): domain Bacteria; kingdom Bacillati; phylum Actinomycetota; class Actinomycetes; order Kitasatosporales; family Streptomycetaceae; genus Streptomyces; species Streptomyces sp. NPDC020807. Next base: position 272,371 of record NZ_JBFADU010000005.1, on the reverse strand, counting down.
GGCCCCTTGTCCCTACCCCCGAGGAGTCGTCCCGTGTCCGCACAACCGTCCCCCGTCCCGGCCGGGCGCCGGCTGACCTGGCCGTGGTTCCTGGCCGTGGTGGTCGTCTACCTGGCGATCATCCAGGGGCTCGGCACTCTCATCGGCGTCGATCGGGCCGACGGCGACAGCCAGTTCCCCACCACCGAATCGATCGTCCGCAACGGCGTGATCCCCATCGGCCTGTCGGTGCTGTTCGGCGCGGCAGTGGTGACCTGGCTCGGCTGGTGGGGCAGCGTCCTCCACTACCGCGTGCCGGTGCGCCGCTGGGTGCGGTTCGTCCCGATCTCGATGCTGGTGGTCGCGGTCTTGGCGGTGAACTACCCCAACCTCGCCGACCAGCCGCTCTCCCTGGTGCTCGCCCTGATCGCCATGACCGCGCTGGTCGGCATTGGCGAGGAGCTGATGTTCCGCGGCATCGGTGTCCAGGTCTTCAAGCGCGCCGGCCTCAGCGAGGGCAAGGTCGCCCTGTGGTCCTCGGTGGTGTTCGGCCTCGTCCACGTCAGCAACGCGTTCGGCGAAGGCGGCGCGGCCGTCTTCCAGGCCGTGATCGTCTCCACGTCCGGCTACTTCTTCTACCTCTGCCTGCGCGTCGGTGGAGTGCTCCTGCTGCCGATGCTCGTGCACGGCCTGTGGGACTTCAGCCTGGTCTCCAACGGGGTCGGCGCCGACCCCAAGGCGTACCCCGGCATGATCCTGCCGATCATCCTCCAGGTCGTCCTGATCGTCGTCCTGATCGTCAAGCGCCGCACCGTCGAACCCCCCGCCCACGCCGAAGCCGGCACCCAGCCCGCCCCCGCCGACCACCGCGCCTCCGGCCGCTGACAGCGACCGCCCCCATGCGCCGGCGGCCGGAAACGGTCCATCCCGTTCCCGCCCGCCGGCATGCCGGTCCTGCCTGCGCCGGCTCGCCCACCCGGCCCGGCGCGACGGGTGACACCAGCCGGACCGGTGGATCAGGCCCAGTAGAAGTGGAAGGTGTCGCTTCGCACCCCACAGCCGGGCGCGTTGCACTTGCTGGAGACCATGGGGCACTCCACTTTCGTCTTCCGGCTCCGCACATGATCGCCCGGACGCGCTCCCGTCACCGACGGGTCCAGATCAGGACTGCCGCCACGTGGAGTGCGGCCCGGTAGGCGAGGGCGAGCTTGTCGGTGCGCAGGGCCAGGCCGCGCCACTGCTTGAGGCGGGCGATGCACCGTTCGACCGTGTTGCGGTCCTTGTACGCCTCCGGGTCGAAGCCGGGCGGCCTGCCGCCGTGCGACCCGCGTCCCAGCCGGTGACGGATCTGGTCCGCAGGCTGCGGGATGACGGCCCGGATCCGACGGGCGCTCAGGTGTGAGCGGATCGCGCGGGAGGAGTAAGCGCGGTCGGCGAGCACCACGTCCGGGCGGGTCCGCGGCCGCCCAGGCCCGGTGCGCGGAACGCGGATCGCGGCCATCACGGCGGTGAACGCCGGCGCGTCGCCGGCCTGCCCCGCCGTGACGACAACGGCGAGGGGGCGGGCACTGCCGTCGGCGGCCAGGTGGACCTTCGTGCTCAGGCCGCCACGCGATCGCCCCAAGGCATGGTCGTCGGGCTCCGGCCTCCCGGGAACCAGTGCCTTCCTGGCACCGGCGGCGTGCTGGTGGGCCCGGCAGACGGTGGAGTCCACCGACACCGCCCAACCCACCTCACCACCGGCATCGGCCGCCGCCAGCACAGTGGCGAGGATCCGCTCCCACGTCCCGTCCACCGCCCACCGCAGCAGGCGCTTGTGTGCGGTCCGGAACGACCCCAACTCCACCGGAAGGTCCCGCCACGGCGCCCCTGTCCGGTACTTCCACGCGATGGCCTCCAGCGTCCGACGGTGATCAGCCCACCGACGCCCACGCACCGGATCGGCCGGCATCAACGGACCTATCCGTGCCCACATCGCATCACTGATCACCAACCGGGCCGACACATCCGATCAACAGCTCAACCCACCAAGGAGACACGCTCTAGGCCGTCTCGGCGGGCGACGAGGACGCCGAGGGTGAAGCGGCTGACGGCGTCGGGGCCGGCCAGGTGGAAGACGCCGGTCGCGTCGCTCAGCGCAAGCTCCCACAAGGCCGCCGCCAGATCGGCGACATGGACAGGGCAGCGGATGTCGTCCGTGAACAGGACGCCTTCCCGCGTGCCGGCGGTGAGTTCGTGGACGATGCGTTCGTGTGCGGATCCGCCGTCGCCGATGATCAGCGAAGTGCGGGCGACGGCCGCGTCGGGGTGGAAGAGACGTACGGCCGTCTCGGCGGCGGCCTTTGCGGCCCCGTATGGGGTGACGGGGTCGGGGAGGGCGGTCTCGGCGTAGTGGATGTCAGCACCGGAGAAGATCGCGTCGCTGGACACGTGCACCAGGCGGATTCCCCTGCTCGCCGTCGCCATGGTGAGGCGGAGCGAGCCGTCGGCGGTGACCGCCCAGTCGGCGTCGCCGCTGGATGCGTTGATCACCGCGGTAGGGGTCACGGCGTCGAGGACTTCGTCGAGGCGACGCGCATCGCGCAGGTCTAGCTGGTGCCAGGCGGCGCTGGCCGGGTCACCGGGGTGGGAGTTGAACGTCGCGGCTGTGGCCTGGCCCGCAGCGTGGGCCTGTCGCACCAGCTCGGTTCCGAGGAACCCGCTGGCGCCGATGATCAGCACCGTCATGCCGCCACACCGTACTGCAGGACGCCCCCTGGGCACCTGCCGGTCACAGTCCCTATTGAAATCCCAATAGGCAACGCGAGCGGAAGTCGGCTGCGTTCTGGCACGTGCATACGCGTCGAGTGCACGCGCCAGGAATTTCTTTTCCAGGCGTATCCAGAAGGTCGCATGGAGGGTTCGAGAACGGCTATTGTAGGGGCCCTGTCGCCCCGCTCCTCGTGGGGGGGCTGGTTCGTGCTCCGCACGGGTGGCTCGGTATGCCGAGCCACCTGCCCGGGGCACGCAATCGGCGTGCCTCTCGCAGGAAGGTGGACCCATGTGTGGTTCAGCAGGGCGAGAGCCTGAACGCCCATCAGGAGGTAGCCCCCTGAAGGGGCTTCAGAGGGTAGAAGTCATCTGCGCCATCATGGCGTCGGTGATGTCTGCTGTGGCCAGCGCCGTGACGCTGCTGGCCTTCCTCAGGGCCTGACGCCGCCCGGGACCGGGTGGAGACCGGTCCCGGACGGCCGTCCGGGAGGGGTCGGCGTGGATGTTCTCGTCCGCGTCGGCCCCAAACTTTTGCGGCTGCGAGATTACTAATCTGCGCTGCGGGCAACATTGCTAATCTCCCGCCGCGTAAAGTTGACTTCGTAGTCTGCGCCTTTAATTTAGCGCCGACAGTGTGACCCTAATAACTTGACGCGTAATTAGTGGGTGCGTCAAGTCATAATCACCCTCCCAATCTAGCTAGCACGCTCCCTGAAAGCTAGTTCGCCGGACAGGGCCCGCCGGGTTGGAACCGCATCTGTGCAGGTCAGAGTCGGTTGGCAAGCGCTGAGCGTCGGCGGCGGTCGGGCCGGGGACTGGATTACCGGCCGCGGGCGCGCTGGGCGGGCACGGCTGCGGGAAGCCTGCGGGCGGGAGCCGGGAGCGGCCTCGGGGTCGGCCGTGTGGGTGACGGAAACAGGTCGGCGGCGGTCTGAGCCAGCTCGGCCAGGAGGGTGTGGGGAACGCCGGCGGAGAGGCGGATGGTCCACGCCGCCCGGTCGAGGTCCTCTCCGCCGTACATCGTCCATCGGTCCGCCGTGGCGTGCGGGGTGGACTCGAAGACGATGGTCCGGTCCGGCGCCGTCCAAGTGGTGCGGGCGGGGTGGCTCGCTGGCCGCCAGGCGGCGCCATGGAGGACGTCGTCCGGGTGGTCCGCAGTGCTGAGCGGCGGGGCGTCGAGGTACTGGAGGATCGTGTGGATGACGGGGACGGGGGTGCCGGCGGTGACGGTGGCGTGCCAGAGGCGCTCGCCGACGGGGCCGTCGTACTCTGCGATGGTCCAGGCGACGTCAGTGCGGTGGCGTGCTTCGTGGTCGAACTCCACTCGTACGGTGAGGGATTCGTGGGAGGCGATGGTCGTCTCGTCGAAGGGGCGGTACTTCTCCCACTGCCGGTCCTCGTCGAAGAGGGCGGCGAGGAACGCTTCGTGCTCGCCGGGCTCAGCGACCGGCGGTTCGACTGCGGGCGCGGGCGTCTCCTCGGCGGCGGACGAAGGATGGCCCGCGAGGAACTGGCGGACGGCCTGCTCCCGGCTGGTGAGCGGGGCAGGGCCGGGGCGGACTGCGACGGAGTAGAGGCGGTGGAACTCGGCCACGGCCTCCGCTTCGGTGCCGAAGGCGATGTCGGTCTCCTGGCGGAGGTGGTCCTCGCCGTGGAGGTGCACGTGCCGCCGGACGCCTTCTTTGTAGGAGCCGACGGCCACGATGGTATGCCCGTCGTGAGCGTGCAGGTGGATGACCAGGCGGCCTTCGGCGATGTCGTCGTGGATGCGCTGGGCCGCGGCGCCGACCTCGCGGATCTCCTCGCGGGTGCACCAGGGCATGGGGTAGTTCGCCCAGGTCCACTCGGTGTCGATCTCCTCCTGGAGGGCGAGGTCGATCTCGGTGGTGAAGCCGTACCGCCGGAGCTGCTCGGCGGCCTGGGCGGTGTAGTGGGGCTCTTCGCAGTCGATGCGGGCCAGCACCATCGTGGCCGGGCTGGTGCTGCGCCATCCGAGGTCGTGCAGGTGGGAGCGGGCGGCGTCGGCCGTGGGGCCCGTCGTGGTGGCGATGACGGCGGGATGGTGATCGGGGTGCAGGGCGAAGTGGACGTGGGCGTTGGCGGGGGCGTACGGCATCGGGGCCTTTCGGGGTCAGGGGGTCCGGCCGGCGGCGACGGGACGTGCCGGCGGCGAGACGGCGGGGGCGCGGCGGGCCGCGGGGCCGGCGCGTGCGGCTCGCGCCGGCGGGGGGAGGGAGCGCCCGGTGGCGTGCTGCCAGCGGGTGCGGATGGCGCCGATGTCGGCGAGGGCCCGGCGAGCACCGGCGACGAGCTGGAAAGGTGTGGTCATCGGGTCGTCGGAGTACGCCTGGATGCGCCGGCCGGCCTGGTCGGCGGCGGCCAGGAGCGAGCGCGTGAGGGCACGCTGGCCCCAGTGCCCGACGGACCCGGCGGGCTCGGCGAGGAGACGGAGTACGCCGCTCGGCTCACCTCCGTCGTGCAGCAGGCCGCGCTGCTGGGCCTCCCACAGGACGGTGACGGGGTCGACGGGCTCGTGCCGCCGGGCGAGGGCGGTGAGGCACTGCCACAGGCCGGCGTGCAGGGGGTGGGTGAAGTCCTCGGCGAGGAGCCACCGGACGGACTCGATGTCGGCGGGGCGGGCGGTGGCGGTGGCGAGCAGGAGCTGCTCCTCCTCCACCGCTTCGGTGGGGTCGGCCGCGGCGTCCGGTGGGGGTACCGGGGTGCGGGGCAGGATGCCGGCGCGGGGCGGGAAGCGTGTAGCGATGTCGTCCACGACGGCGGCGAGCGCGTCGGCCTCGGCGAGCACTGCCTGGACGGGCTCCGGCAGGGAAGCGTCGTGGACCGTTTGGACGAGGAGGCCGGTGGCGTCCCGGAGGCGGCGGCGGGCGTGCTCAGCCTCGACCATCCGCGCGTAGGCCGCCGCGTGCCGGGGCCAGGGACAGACCTGGATGAGGGTGTGCAGGTAGGAGGCGCTCAGACCGCGTGCCTCCTCCCGGGCCGCGGCGAGCACCTGGGTGAGCCACGCGGTGGTCTTCCTGTGTTCGTTGGGATCGGGCGGCGGCAGGGTGCTGATCGCGGCGAACAAACTGGCGTGCGCGGCGGTGCTCCAGGAGTCGGCGGAGATGCCGGTCACGTCGCCGACGAGGCGTGGGTCGAAGAGGAGCGCGCCGAGGAGGGCTTGCTCGGCGTGGAACACCGGGTGCGACGTCGGGATCGTGCCGAGGTCGTCCTCGTCGGGACCGGGGAGGTGGGACATCAGGCGGCCAGGGTGAAGTCGTCGGTGGTGAGGGTGCGGTCGAGGTGCGGGGCGAGGATGTGCGCCGCCAGTCTCGGGGGGACGGCGTTGCCGATCTGGGAGAACTGCTGGCCTTTGTTCCCGGCCCACGGATAGTCGGCGGGGAAGGTCTGCAGCAGGCCCGCCTCGGCGGCGGTGATCCTGATCGGCGCCGGAGTCGGCGCGTCATCGTTCCCGGCGGGGGTGGCGATCCAGGTGCACTCGTTGGCGCGGTGCCCGAAGAACAGCGTCCCGGCCGGCTCGGAGACCGTCCGGATCGTGGCGTTGGTCTGGTTGTTGCTGCGCAGGGACCACGTCCAGTGGCTGGCCCTGCCGGTGCAGGTGGGGGCCGGTCCGGTGGCGGGGTTGTCGACGCGGGCATCGTGGCGGGCGATCCGCCCCGCTTCGCGGGTCTGGGGCTTGAGGGCGACGTCCTCGACGGCCGGGGGAGCCGTCCAGGTTCCGCGCGCCCGGGCATCGGACAGCGTCTTGCGGGCTCCGGAAGGGAAGGGCTCGGGGCCGCCGCCGGGCCCGCCGCCGGCGCAGACGGTCGGGACGGGCCGGTCGGTCGCCCCCCAGCCCAGCGCCTCGGCCATCGACACCCAGCGGGTGCGGCCCAGTCCGAAGAGGCCCTCCGGCTCGGCGACCTGGGCGTGGGTCGGCGTCGGGGGTTCGGCGGTACGGACACGGGAGGCGACGAGGATCGCCCGCCGCCGGGTCTGCGGGACCCCGTAGTCCGCGGAGTTGAGGATGCCGCACCACACGGAGAAGCCCCAGGACCTCAGGATCTGCGCGTACTGCTTCCACAGCGGCAGCACGTCGGGCACCTCCTCCATCGCCACCCACTCCGGCTCGCCCACGGCGGTCAGGGCGTAGAGGTAGCGCATCGGCTCGGCCGCGAGCAGGGAGCGTTCGTCCCGGCAGGCGGCCAGGAGCTTGGAGCGGGTGTCGCGTCCAGCGGCGAGGTCGGCGACCGCCTGGTGCACGACGTCCTGGTCGAGCAGCCCGAGTCGCTTGCCCGCCCTGGACCTTCTCTGCACTTCACTCGATCGTGGTTCGTCAGGGGCGCTAGATCTCTCGGGGACGGGGGCGAGGGATGCCAAGATCGGTGGTGGTTCTCTTGGTGAGGCGGGCAACTTCGGCCTTCTTGGAGCGAAGGAAGACCAGGGTCGAGTCGATACCTTCGATCTCGCCGAGCCAGTGCTCTTCCTGTGCCCGTTTGCGGCGAAGGAGCAGGTCTTTTTCAATCTCTGAGAGGCGGGACAACATCTTGGGATTTACCTGAAGCATCGGGCAACGGATGCACGCGTGCTCGTGGTTACAAGGTGTTCCGTAGGGGCGGGCGCAATTTCCGAGTTCGACCTTGCGCTTGTCGAAGTGCTCCTCGAAGTCGGCCCATTCCTCGGGCGTTACCTCGGTGTATTCGATATCGGGGCGGAGCGAGCGGCGGTGGGTAAGGAAACGCTGGTAGTTGGCGACGACATCTTCGGCAAATACCGCGACATATCCTTGGAGGGTGCGCAGATCCAAATGCCCAAGCAGAGCGGCACCGATATGGACAGGAAGACCGCCGTTGACGAGTTCGGTCGCGAACAGCCTACGGAAGTCGTGCGGTGTGAACGTTGTGTCTGCGAACACGCGATTAGTCTCGGCCAGCTCCTTGCAACTGCGAGCGAACATATGCAGGAAGGTGGTGGAAGCGATCACCATTCTTTGAGTTCCGGCCTGCCGCTGCATGAGGTATGGCATGGGTTCTGACCAGGTCTTCTCATGGTGATCGTAGCGGTTGAGCAGTCGGACGGGCCGGCCGGCCGGGGTGAGACGACGGATGACTTGCGCGATGGCGTGGAAGAGGTCTGCAGACATCGGGATTACCCGTTCGCGTTCGCTCTTTGACGGCGCGATGACGAGAAGAGCAATGACCTCTCCATTAGGTCGCTGATATTGGCGAATACTCAGGTGGGTAAGTTCACAGAGTTCCTCGATGCGGATACCGCTGTGCCGCAAGATCTCCAGCCCGGCCCACTCCCAGAAAGCAGTTTCCTCGGTCGATGTGATGTTGTGGATCACTCCGTCCTCATCGATGACTCGGACGGGGGGTTCCTCGCCGTTCTTGGCCCAGATCTGGTCCTGGGAACTGTTAGTGCGCCGGTAGTGGTGTCCCTTGTGAACGAACGCCTCACCGAGCTGGACCGCTTGAGCGGATTGGAGCAGGGCTGAGAGGTGATCATGTCGGCCTTCGACGTGGGCGACAAGAAGAGGCAAGAGCGGCTGACGCGCCCTGACACGGTTGGCCATGCGCTGATTGATCTCACGCTTTCGTTTGGCGAACCCCTTGAGATCCCTGGTGCTGATCGGACAGGGTGCAACCCACTGCGCCCAGCGTTCGGGCTCGTTGATGGCCCAGCTGTGCAGGTCGAGATAGAGGGCTCGGACAGCCAGCAGGATTGGTGAGTCGTCGATGCGTTTGCGATTCTGGTCTCGGTCCCACACCTTGATTGCTTCACGCCACTGGTCGTAGACCTGTGGGCTCAGAACCAGATCTTGCTGACCGGGGTTGATCTTCTCGATTTTTGCCCAGAAAGTAAAGACCAGGTGCCGGGAGAGCGCGGAGATGGTCGTGTAGTCGGTTGAGGCCCTGCGGCGTGTGAGGTATTCGATCAGCAATTTGCGGACCCCCTGGTGCTCGATGGGATAGCGGTCCACTAGTTGCTCGATAGTGAGCTGTCCGCGGTAGACGTAGGTACGCAGAGTGGGCGGGGTGCCCGGCGGAAAATGTCCCATCTGGTGCAGCACCTGCCAGGCCCCATGTGCTGCGAAGCGTGTGTTTTTGAGCTTGTTTCCGTAGGTAAGACCCAGTCGTTTGGCCTCCATCGCGTAGTGCAGCAGTGCGGGCGGTGTGAGGTCCTTCAAGGCGATGCCTTGCGTGGTCAGTGCTACCGCGACGTCGAACTTCGCCCGATATCGATGGTTGTGGCTGAAGTCTCGGCGGTCGACAGCAGAGAAGAACTCATCGAGGTAGGGATCGGCCTGGAACTCACGGAAGCGGTCTGCGTAGTTGACGATCCTGTTCGCGCGAAATCCTGACAGTGAAGGGCGAATGATCCGTAGGATGAATGCCATCTTCAGACCCGCCGTCAAGTCGGCGCTTTCGTTGCGATTTCCCTCGCGGGCAAGCAAGCGGACCGGTTCGGCTCCCTCGCGGTCGAAACTGGAGTTCGTCCATTTTTCCTGCCACGTGGTTCCTGCCATCTGCTCCAGGGACGCGAAGATCAGCTCAACCGAACGGCGCCGGCGGGCGGCGTTGGGCTGGCCCTTTGTTTCCCGGTCAATGATCCTTACGATCTCGCTCACTGGCGCTCTGGACAGGTCACCGAAAGGCCCGGGCGGGATACTCGGAATCGGTGCGGGAGCAGCTTTCAGTTCTGCGTTGGCGAAACGGGTAATCGGGCTCTGGACGAATCCTTCGTCGTGATGCTCGATGCGACGGTTGCGCGCAGTGAAGGTCTGTGTGTCAGCCACCGAACACCGCCTTGAAGTCAGCCGGGTCGTAGCCGGGTGCGATGCTGAGAGGCGTTCGAGGGCGTTCATAGTGGGCCTGGAGCGCGTTGAAGAGATGCTCGACGTGGGCGTGCAAATAGCGGCTGGTAGTTGCGAGGTCAGCATGGCGGAGAATGGTACGGACCTCGACCAGTGTGAGATTAGGGTCGTTCGCCATTCTTTCCGCTGCCGTATGCCGTAGATCGTGCAGGCTCCAGTTCGTCTTCAATTGCTCATTAGCGCGCTGGATGACACGCCGCATGGCCCAGTAGGTGAGTGGCTTGTCAGGGCCCCGGCGGGTGCGGAAAACCGGTTCGTGGGGTGCTGGCATATCCATCGCGTCGAGATAGGCAGCAAGGATCGTCAAGGCCTGGGGGCTGGCAGGGATGGGCTCACGCAGCCTGCTTCCCTTAGACGTGACGTGGATGAGCATGTCCGACCAGTTGATGTCGGCTGGAGTCAAGCCGAGCAATTCTGAGGCGCGGGCACCACTGGTGACGTAGAGCAGCACTGCTGCCCGGTCACGGTTGTGATTCAGTGTGTTGAAGAACTCGTCCCACATGGCGTCCGGGATCGCCCGCGGTTGTGTGGACGGGACACGCTGGCGCAGCCGGGACCGTCGGAATACCGGCATTTCCTCTCTCGGATTCCGATGAGCCAGAGCCTGGCGGCGTGCCTCTGAGAAGGGCACCGGGTTCACCAGCGGGCCGTGCCCCAGGTCGCGCTGGAGGTCGTAGAAACCGGAGACGACGGTCAGGGCGTGATTGATCGTGGAAGGCGCGTAGCCGGCCTTGAGATACCTCTTCCCGGTGCGGGGATTGACCGACCCGGGCTCAGGCGAATCCGCTCGTGTGCGGCGACGCTGCGGATTGGGTGCCGAGCGCAGCCATCCCACCATCACCGCCACCTCTCCTTCCGTAGCCTTTTCCCAGGCCACATCCAGCAGCCACAGAAACCGGAACCATCGCAGCAGGTCGTTGGCGTAACTGCGACTAGTACTAGGGCTGTTGTCGCTCAGCGCCAGATCTCTTAGGTACATCGTCACGGGCTCCATCGGTGCACCTTCCGGACCCATGACCGTGTAGGGCGGATGTTGGGTCCTCAGCTCGACGACGGAACCGACACGGGGCAGAGCGGCTCGCCCTTCCATCAGTTCGTTACGTAGATACGACATTTCACAACGCTCCTCGGGTGGTCGGACATCGCAGTGCCCAACGACTTCGAGAAGGTGCAGTTAACACACCACCCCTGCTCGGGATGGGAGGCCATGGAACGGGCCGCCTCACGGTCGGCGGAGTCGGCGGTGGGGCAGACGGGCTGGTGCTGGCACATGTGAAGTCCTGGTTCGACAGGAGGGACAGAAAGGGTGAGAGAGCCGGGCTCGCAGGCGGGCCGACGGCGGAAAGGGGCGGTTGTCTCGTCCGGGCGGGAACGCGCTGTCTCCGGTCCGGCGGGAGCGCCGTGGGCGGCGAGGCACGTAGCGCGTTCACGCGGCACCCGCCCCGGCCCCGCCCGCGGTGACGGACTGCCGGCCGTACGCGCCCGTGCGGTGCTCGGAGTCCGGGGCCGTGCTGGTGACGACCGCCCAGCCGGCGGCGGTGACTTCCACCAGGCCGCGCGCCGCCAGGTCCGCGAGCGCCAGGTCGACGTGCTCATTTGGAACCCGAAGCCGCGTCGCCATGGAGAGCCGGCCGACCCGGACGCTCTGAGGCAGGTCGCCGCTGCGGATCCGTCGCTCGATCTCGGCGGCCACCGACCCGACCGAGGGACACTGCGGCAAGGTCTGCCGGAGTGCCAGCAGCATGTCCCGGGCGTTGCCGACCAGGACGCACAGGTCCGTGTAGTTCTTGGTGCCGGACCGCTCGGGCGGCGTCAGCACAGAGATCCAGGCGTCCCAGCGCGCTCGGTCCGCGGGGGAGTCGGTGCGGTCGCGCCGGGACCGCGCCAGTCCCAGCCACGGCCCGGTCGCCGCCCAGACGCGATGGTGCGCCCCCGCGATGGCCTCCGCGGTCCAGACGCGGCGGGCGGTCACCCGACGCAGGGAGGAGAGGTCTTTCTTCAGAATGGTCGCCGTCTGTACGACGCCGGGGTCCGCCGGCCGGCGGAGCGGGAGAAGGGACACGGTTGCCGATGAGAATGTGCAGCGCGCGCTCGACGGCGTCGGGGTATTCCGCCCACGTCCACCCGCCCCGGCGCCTCGCCAACGGGGGCGGCGAGCTCGGGGGAGGTGTTGGTCACGGCTCTGCCCGCGCTCGTCCGGCGGTACGCCCAGTCCGCGAGCAGCCCCGGGTCCCGCCGCTCCACCAGCGCCGCCCGCAGCCGGTCCGCCAGCCGGTCCCGCAACCGTACGACCCCGGGGGCGAGCGACCCCGGAAGCAGCGGACCGGTGTACTCCCGTGCCGCGGCCGACACCGCACCCGACGCCAACCGCCGGTCCACCACGGCGAAGTCCGCCTCCACCGCTCCCGCGAGCCGGTACGGACGCGAGCGCAGCACATCCGGCCCGAGCAGCGACCGCAGCCGGGACAGCTCGGCCCGCAACGTCACCGGCGCCGCCGCCTCGTCCTCGTATAGCAACGTCAGGAGCTCGTCGCCGCCCACCCCCTCCGGGCGGTGCGCCAGAACCACCAGGACCTCGCTGTGCCGACGGCTCAGCCGCGTCCGCCGCCCGTCCACGGACAGCACCGCCTCGTCCCGGCCGAGCGCCGCGAGCCGCAGCCCGGACGGGCGCGGCGCGGGTCCGAGCAGCGCGAGCTGCGACTCCGCCGCCCGCGCCACCGCCTGCACGAAACCCAGGCTGTGCGGATGCGCCAGCGGCTCACCGCCCGTGATGTCGACCGCCCCGAGCACCCGCCCGCTGTGCGGGTCGTGCACCGGCGCCGCCGCGCACGTCCACGCCCGCACCGGCCGCCGGAAGTGCTCGGCCGCCACCACCTGCACCGGCCGGTCCACGGCGAGCGCCGTCCCCGGCGCGTTCGTCCCCGCCGCCGACTCCGACCAGCGGGCCCCGGCCACGAAGTTCACCCGGCTCGCCTTCCGCAGCGTCCCCGCGTGCCCCTCCACCCACAGCATCCGCCCGGCGGCGTCGCACACCGCGAGGAGGTGCTCCCCGTCCGTCGCGTACGCCCCCATCAGCTCGCGGATCACCGGCATCGCCGCCGCCAGCGGATGACCGTCCCGGTGCCGCGCGAGCTCCTCGTCGTCCAGCTCGACCGGCGGAGCGCCCTCCCGGCTCACCCTCGCCCGTACGGAACGCCGCCACGAGGCCGCGACGAGCGGCCGCAGCGGAGGCGGGTCGTTCCTGGTGTCCGCCGTCGTCCCGCCCCGCGCGCCCGCCACCCACGCCTCGCTCAACCCGGCCTCCCCATCGAGGTGCGCCCGCACCGCGGGCCCGTCGTCCGGCACATCGTCGTGCGTGGGCCGACCCCCGACAAGCGCCCGGTCGACCCGGCATATGCGCCGTGTCCGGGACCGGCCCCCTCCGCCCTCCGGCCGCTCACGTAGAGTGGAGCCCGGGCCGTGACTGGCGCTTGAGGTGGATCACCACCGGGGAGCGGCCCGGACGGACCGCACCCGACCGGCGCGGCCGTGCCGCTGCCGTGCGCCTGGGCGAACCACCTGTCACCGACGACGCCCAGGAGACGCCATGTCCACCAGCACCGCCACCCTCATGGACGGCACCGCCCTCGCCCGCCGCACGGGCGAGGAGACCGCCGAGCGCGCCGCCGAGATCACCCGCCGCACCGGCGTCACCCCCTGTCTCGCGACCGTCCTGGTCGGCGAGGACCCGGCCTCCGTGACGTACGTGAAGATGAAGCAGAATCGCTGCGCGAAGGCCGGAATCCGCTCCAAGCACGTCGAGCTCCCCGCCTCCACCACGACCGAGGAGCTCGTCGCCGCGATCTCCGCGCTCTCCGAGGACCCCGAGGTCCACGGCATCCTGCTCCAGCACCCCGTCGGCCCCCACATCGACGAGCGCGCCGCCTTCGAGGCCATCGCGCCGGAGAAGGACGTCGACGGCGTCACCATGGCCTCCTTCGCCGCCATGGGCTTCGGCCTCCCCGGCTTCGTCTCCTGCACGCCCGGCGGCATCATGCGCCTCCTCGACGCGTACGACGTCGAGCTCAGCGGCAAGCGGGCCGTCGTCGTCGGCCGCAGCGCGATCCTCGGCAAGCCGGCCGGCCTGCTCCTCCTCGGCCGCGACGCCACCGTCACCTACTGCCACTCGCGCACCAAGGACCTCTCCTCCGTCGTCCGCGAGGCCGACATCCTCGTGGCGGCCGTCGGCAAGCCCGAGTTCATCAAGGGCGAGGACATCAAGCCCGGCGCCGTCGTCATCGACGCCGGCTACAACCCGGGCAACGTCGGCGACGTCGACTTCGCCTCCGCCGCCGAGCGCGCCTCCCTCATCACCCCCGTCCCCGGCGGCGTCGGCCCGATGACGATCGCCGTCCTCCTCGCCCAGACCGTCGAGGCCGCCGAGCGCCAGCTCGGCCTGTAGGACGCGTCGCCCCGCAGGGCCCGGCCGGGCTCGTCCCGGCCGGCCCCGCGTGCGAGCACCACGGGGAGGGGCTTCGACGCGGAGGGATCTTTTCCGGCCATGACGGACATCACCGACGCTTCATGGTCACGATTCCGTACAGGCCGCGCCCACAGCCCCCTGATCGCTCGCCTCACGGCCTCGGACAAGCAACCCTGGTGATCGTGCCGTATCAGCCGTCCGACTTTCCGCAGCAGGACCGCCGGTCGGGCGCGCCCTCTGCCGGAGGTTTTGCGCCAAAACCGACCGCGCCACAACCGGCCGAGCAGCCCGCCGCGACGGCCTGGTCACGTGTCGTACGGGTCGGGGCGCCGCGCCCGGGACCCGCGGCGCTGCGCGCGCGATGGCTCGGCGTCCCGCTCGTCCCCCTGCTCGTCGCCGCCCTCGTCGTGGGCGGTGTCACGGCCATCGGCGGAGGCGAGAACTCCGACGCGCTCGCCACCGGGCGGCCGGGAGACGAGTCGCTGACGGGACCGTCGCCGGTCGTCACGGACCACCAGCACCTCCCGGTACCGCGCGAACCGGGGGCCGCCGCGCCCGCGGAGTCCGCCGCGCCCACGGGCTCCGCCACGATCCCGACGGCCGACACGCCCACGGAGCCCGCCGCGCCGACGGACGCCCCCGAGACCGACACGCCGACGGACGCCCGTACCGCGCCGTCCAGGCCCCCCGCCCCGCCCGCCACGGCGACGACCCGAACGCCCCGTCCCACCCGAACCCCCGCTCCGGGCCTCGCCGGAGAGCGGCCCGTCTCCTTCGAGGCGCTGAGGGTCGGCCAGTGCTTCGACATCGACCGCGCCGCGCCGGGTACGGCACTCCGGCGCGCCTGCGACACGCCGCACCAGGCCGAGATGGTCGCCCGGCCGCGCCTGACGGGCGAGTACCCCGACGACCGGACGATCCAGGCGGCGGCCACGGCGCTCTGCCGCGTGCCGCTCCGGGAGAAGGCCGCCCAGCAGCCCGCCGGCACCCACTGGACGACCTTCGTGCAGTTCCCCTACCGCACCAGCTATCTCCTCGGAGCGGACACCGTGGCCTGCAGCCTGGTCGCCCCCGCCGCCGAAGGCGGCACACTCACCGGCCGCCTCCGCTAGGGACGTCGGCACTCGCCGTACGGTCCGCGTCTGCCGTACGGTCCGCGTCTGCCGTACGGGTCGCGCCCGCCGTACCGTAGGCACGTGCCCCGCTACCCGCCTCCGCCGGCCCGGCCGCCGGCGCCAGGGCCACAGCCAGGGCCGCCGCCGGATCGCGGTCCGCCGGACCCGCGGGCGACCAGCGGGCACCCGCCTTGCGGTACGGCCACCAGCGGCCGTCCGCGCCGAGCCGCAGCTGCGCCTCCGCGCCCACCACCGTCCACCGGGCCCCGGCGCCGCGCCGCAGCACCGGCCGTTCGCCGTCCTCCCAGGCCTCCGCGAGCCGCGCCGCCGCACGGGCGAGCGCCTCGGCGTCCGGCGTCCACTCCTCCTCCAGTACGGCGAGGGCCTCGGCGCCACCCACGCGCCACGCGCGCGTGGCGAGGTCCAGCTCCGCCCGAGACCTGCCCGACCCGGTCGCGAGCCGCGTCGCGATCCAGGACTCGGGGAAGCCCGCCGCGAGCCGCACCGCGTCCTGAGCGCGCGTCAGCGGGCCCACCCCCAGGACGGCACGCGCGTCTCCGCCCGCCGCCGCGCCGCCCGCCGCCGCGCCGAGCATCCGCCGCGCCCGTACCGCCGCGTCCCGCGCCAGGAACTCCAGCGCCGTCGGATCGACCCCCGGTTCCGGATCCGTCTCCGTGTCCAGGGACGGCGGCTCGCCCGGCACGGCCGGAGCCACCGGGGGAGCGGGCAGCGGCGGCAGGATGTCCCGCGCCGCGTACGCCTCCGCCGCCGACACGCCCGGGAACCCGTCGGCGCCCACCGCGTCGGCCGCCTCCGGCACGCCGCCCTGCGACGGCGCGGACGCCCGGCGCGCGCTGCGCGCCTGGAGCTCGTCGAGCACGGCCCGCTCGCCCCGCCCCCGCATCAGGAGCAGCACGAACGGGTCCTCGTCGAGGAGCCGCGCCACCTGGTAGCAGAGCGCCGAGGTGTGCGGGCAGTGGTCCCACGCCTCGCACGTGCACTCCGGCTCCAGGTCGCCGATCCCCGGCAGCAGGTCGAGCCCCGCCTCCGCCGCGTCCTCCACCAGGTGCGGCGGCATCTCCCGGTCCAGGAGCGCCGCGATGTGCCCCGCGCTGTCGACGGCCAGGTCGAGCAGCCGCTCCCACTCCTCCTCCGCGAACTCCCGCACCAGCACGTCCGCGCGGTACGCCGTCCCGTCCCGGTCCTTGACGAGCGCCGTGATCCGGCCCGGGCGCACCGACACGGCTCCCACGGCCCCCGCGCGCGCGTGCCGCCGACCGGCCTTCAGCTGCTGGCCGTCGAGCGCCGAGTCCTCGAGGGCCTTGAGCCAGGCCCGGCCCCACCAGGTCCTGGCGAAGGCCGAGCCCTGCGTCGGCGGCAGCGCCGCGAACGTCCGCTCCTCGCTCCCGTACGCGCCCGCCTCAGCGCCTCCGTACCCGTCCACGGCCTCGCCCCCGCCCTCGTATGCCTCGTCGTCGCCGCTCATCGTCCGTCCCCTCGCAGCCGTACGAGCTCCGCCAGCTCGGCGTCCGTCAGTTCGGTCAGCTCCGGCGGGGTGTCCCCGCCCGTCCCGAGCACCGCGTCGGCCAGCTCCCGCTTGCGGTCGAGCATGGCCGCGATCCGGTCCTCGATCGTGCCCTCCGCGATCAGCCGGTGCACCTGGACCGGCCGGTCCTGCCCGATCCGGTACGCCCGGTCGGTGGCCTGTGCCTCCACGGCCGGGTTCCACCACCGGTCGTAGTGCACGACGTGCTCGGCGCGGGTGAGGTTGAGCCCCGTCCCCGCCGCCTTCAGCGACAGCAGGAAGACGGGCACCTCGCCGTCCTGGAAACGCGCCACCATCGCCTCGCGTTCGGCGACGGGCGTGCCGCCGTGCAGGAACTGCGCCCGGATGCCGCGCGCCGCGAGATGCGTCTCCAGGAGCCGCGCCATGCCCACGTACTGGGTGAAGACCAGGGTGCTCGCGCCCTCGGCGAGGATCGTGTCGAGGAGCTCGTCGAGCAGCTCCAGCTTGCCCGAGCGACCCTCGATCCTCGGACGGTCCTCCTTGAGGTACTGGGCGGGATGGTTGCAGATCTGCTTGAGCGCGGTGAGGAGCTTGACGACGAGCCCGCGCCGCTCCATGCCGTCGGCGTCGGCGATCGCCTCCATGATCTCTCGCACCACGGCCTCGTAGAGCCCGGCCTGTTCCGGCGTCAGCGAGACCGTCCGGTCGGTCTCGGTCTTGGGCGGCAGCTCGGGCGCGATGCCCGGGTCCGACTTGCGCCGCCGCAGCAGGAACGGGCGGACCAGCGCCCCGAGCCGCTCGGCCGCGGCCGGGTCCGTCCGGCCCTCGGCGGCGGAGGCGTACCGCCTGCGGAAGGCGCCGAGGGTGCCGAGCAGACCCGGCGTCGTCCAGTCCAGGATCGCCCACAGCTCGGACAGGTTGTTCTCCACCGGCGTGCCGGACAGCGCCACGCGCGCGCGTGCCCCGATCGTCCGCAGCGCACGCGCCGTCGCCGAGTACGGGTTCTTCACGTGCTGCGCCTCGTCGGCGACGAGCAGGCCCCAGTCCCGGGCGGCGAGCCGCTCGGCGTCGAGGCGCATGGTGCCGTACGTGGTGAGGACGACGCCGCCGTCGACGAGGTCGTCGAGTTCGCGCGTGGCGCCGTGGAAGCGGCGCACCGGGGTGCCGGGCGCGAACTTCTCGATCTCCCGCTGCCAGTTGCCCATGAGCGAGGTCGGGCAGACGACGAGCGTCGGCCCGGCCGTCGCCGGCTCGGTCTGCCGGTGCAGGTGCAGGGCGATGACGGTGATCGTCTTGCCGAGGCCCATGTCGTCGGCGAGGCAGCCGCCGAGACCGAGCGAGGTCATCCGGTGCAGCCAGTCGAGCCCGCGCAGCTGGTAGTCGCGCAGGGTCGCGGCGAGCGCGGCGGGCTGCGCGATCTCGGGGCGGCCGCCCTCGGGGTCGGCGATCCGCTCCCGGATCCGCTCCAGGGGACCGGCCGCCGTCACCTCGACCGCGGCCCCGTCGGCCTCCACCGTGCCGGTGAGGACGGCGGACAGCGCGTCGACGGGGGTGACCTTGGTGTCCTGCCGGGCACGCGCCCTCATCACCTCGGCCGGATCGACGAGCACCCAGCGGTCGCGCAGCCGGACGAGCGGCCGCCCGGCCTCCGCGAGCCGGTCGAGCTCGGCCCGCGTCAGCTCGTGGTCGCCCACCGCGAAACGCCAGTTGAACGCCAGGAGGGAGTCGGCGGAGAGGAAGGAAGGACCGGAGGAACGCCCGTCTCCGGCGGACTCCTCCCCCTCTCGCTCGTCCGCCGCGGAGAGGACGCGACCCTCCGCAGGTACGGGACCCTCCGTCGGTACGGGACCGATCACCGCGCGCGTGGTCAGCCGGTCGGCGAGCTCGCGGGGCCAGTGGACCTGCACGCCGGTCGCCGCGAGCGCGCGGGTCGCGGACCCCAGGAGTTCGGCGACCTCCTCGTCGGCGAGCTCCACGGTGTCGGGAACGGCCGCCGCGAGCAGCGGGGTCAGCGGCGGCCACGCGCGGGCGGCGCGCCGGAGGGCGAGAAGCGCGTCCATGCGCGCGCGGGGGCCGAAGGCCCCGGCCGTTGCCCCCGAACCCGCCCACACCTCGGCGGCATCGGCGACGAGCGTAGGGTCGGCGACGGAGTGGATCTGCAGAACGGCACGGAATCCGGGCTGTCCGGGGGAGCCGGGTTCGCCGGAGGATCCGGGCTCCCCTGCGGAGTCGTCACCCGTTTCGCCGGTAAGTCCCGTGACCTCGATGCGCAGCGACAGCCGTACGCCCGCGTCGTGCCCCGCCGCCACGTCGGCGGCCCACTCGCGCAGCTCCGGGATCGCCTGCGGCTCCTCGGCGGCGAACGCGGGCCCGCCGGCCGCCAGAGGCGCGGCGGGGGTACGGGGAAGGGTGTCCGCGACCGCGTCGGCGAACGCGCGCAGCAGCGCCTCGGGTTGCGGCAGCAGGGGAGACGACTCCCCCGCGGGAGAGGGCAGCGGTACGGCGTGCGCGCTCGGCGGCATCGATGCCGCCAGGGTCCGCAGCCGCTCCAGCTCCTCGGCCCCGAGCGGCCCGACCCGCCATGCGTCGAACTCCCCGGCGGTGAGTCCGGGCAGCAGCAGGCCCCGCGCGACGAAGTCGAGGGCGAGGAGGGACGCGGCGCCCCAGAAGGCGGTGGCCGGTGCGGCGGACGCGTCGAATCGCGCCCGCGCGAGCAGCGGCAGCGCCTCCCGTAGGGGAAGGGCGTGCGCGGGTACGGTCACGGGCTCGGGACTGTCCCCGTCGACGACGGTGAGCTCGCCGTTCGCGGGGGCGTCGGCCGGCAGGTCCTCGTCCCGCGGGGACCAGAAGGCGATCCGCCCCGCGCGCGGCGGATCGGAGGGAAGGAAGACGGCGGAGTGGAAGATGAGGTCGGGGGCGGGGGTTTGGGCGGGTTCGAGGGCCGAATCATGGGGTCCGTGCGACAGCGACAACGCATTCCTCAAACTTGACTACCTGGGGACCGAGTCGCCGAGAGTACCCCACGAGATCACGCCACGCGTTCGATTTCCGCGTGAGCCACGCCACTCCGCCGAGGGGCGCCCCCCGTCCCCCGGCACCCCAGATGGCGGGCGAAGAAGGACCCCACCCGTCGCCGTACCTCGGCGAGCCCCACGGCGGCGCCTCCGGAGCCGACCAGCGCGGCCCGCGCCGCCGCCGTCACGAGGCCGGCGGACCGGAGCTGCGGAACGAGCGTGCCGTAGTCGGTGAACGTCCAGTGGTTCGCGCCCGCGAGCAGCGCGCGCCGTCCCGGAACGCCCGCCCAGGAGGCCTCGATGCGGGCGGCACCCTCGAACCCGTCCGTACGGAACAGCAGAAGCGGCGTCCCGGAACCGACCGGCGCCGGGTACGGGTCGAGATCGAGATACCCCTCCAGATTCGCCACCGCCCCGACCCGGCGGCAGGCACCGGCCGCGTACACGACGGCCTCCGCACACGCGGCCGCGCTCCGGTCGGCGGGCATGGCGACGACGACCCGGACGGGCCGCTCGGTCACCCACCGGCGCACGGCCCTCGGCACCCTCGTCGTCGGCGCCGGGCATGGGCGCCGCACGGGGGTGGGCATGGGCACCGCACGGGGGTGGGGCTGTCCCCACCCCCGTCCCCCCGAACACCCCCAGGTCAGGACGGGTGGTGACGCCATGGCCCCGGTCGGTCACGGATCCGTAGGTTCTTCCCCAGGCGCCCACCGATCCCACCCGCCCGACAGAACCCGGAGCCCGCCATGTCCCAGGCCACCGTCCTGCCCCCGGCAGCCGTCCCCGCCGAGGCGCCTCCGCGACGCCGCGGCGGCAGCGAGTTCGCACCGCTCCTGCGGTCGGTACGGGACCAGGGGCTGCTCGAACACCGACCCGGCTGGTACGCCCGGGGCATCGTCGTCAACCTCCTCGGCATCGCCGCCGTCGTGGCGGGACTGGCCCTCGTCGGCCCCTCCTGGTGGGCGCTCCTCCTCGCCTTCCCGCTCGCGCTGCTCTCCGCCCGCGCCGCCTTCGTCGGCCACGACGCCGGGCACGCCCAGATCACCGCCGACCGCAGGGCGAGCCGTATCATCCAGCTCGTCCACGCCAACCTGCTCCTCGGCATGAGCCGCGAGTGGTGGAACGACAAGCACAACCGCCACCACGCCAACCCCAACCACCTGGACAAGGACCCGGACGTCGCCGCCGACATCCTCGTCTTCGCCGAGCACCAGACCGCCGGCCGCAAGGGCCTGCACGCCTTCCTCACCCGCCACCAGGCCTGGCTGTTCTTCCCGCTGACGACCCTCGAAGGCATCGCGCTCAAGGTGTACGGAGTCCGGTCGCTGCTCGCCCAGGACGGCCCCTTCCGCACCCGGCGCGAGCGCCTCGTCGAAGGCGCCCTGCTCCTGACCCACTTCGCCGGTTACGCGGCACTGCTCCTCACCCTCCTGAACCCGCTCCAGGCCCTCGTCTTCGCCCTGATCCACCAGATGGTCCTCGGCGTCCACCTCGGCATGGCCTTCGCCCCCAACCACAAGGGCATGGAGCGCCCCGACGAGCACGCCGACGGCGACAGCTGGGGCCACCTCCGCCGTCAGGTGCTCACCTCGCGGAACATCCGGGGCGGCGCCCTGACCGACTGGTTCCTCGGCGGCCTCAACTACCAGGTCGAGCACCACCTCTTCCCGAGCATGCCCCGCCCCCACCTGCGCCTCGCCCAGCCCGCCGTACGCGCGCACTGCGCGGCGCTCGGCATCACGTACACCGAGACCGGCTTCGTGGAGTCGTACCGCCAGGCCCTCGGGCACCTCCACGAGGTGGGCGAGCCCCTGCGCGCCGAGCACGCGCAGCACTCCGGGCCGGCGCAGCACGCCGAGCGCCCGCAGCACTCCGGGCACGCCGGGCACGTCGAGCGCGGGGAGCGTGCCGAGTAGGGTCGTGGACGATCACGCCCACCGGAAAAGGGGAGTTCCACGGCATGAGCGGCGAAGCCACGGCCCGGACGGCCACCGTCCAGACAGTCAGCAGCAACGGCACCTACAGCTTCACCAAGCCCAACCGCGAGACCATCACCCTCCTCGCGGGGCTCGGCGTCGAGGGCGACGTCCACGCGGGCGTCACGGTCAGGCACCGCTCCCGCGTCGCGGCGGACCCGACCCAGCCGAACCTGCGGCAGGTCCACCTCATCCACGCCGAGCTGTTCGACGAGGTCGCCGAAGCCGGATTCGACGTCCGCCCCGGCGACCTGGGCGAGAACGTCACCACCCGCGGCATCGACCTCCTCGGCCTGCCCACCGGCACCCTCCTCCACCTGGGGGCCGAGGCCGTCGTCGAGGTCACCGGGCTGCGCAACCCGTGCGCCCAGATCGACGGCTTCCGCCACGGCCTCCTGAAGCAGGTCGTCGGCCGCGACGAGCAGGGCGGGATCGTCCGCAAGGCGGGGATCATGGGCATCGTCCTCACCGGCGGCGAGGTCCGCCCCGGCGACACGATCAGGGCCGAACTGCCGGAAGGGCCGCACCGACCCCTCGAACGGGTCTGAGCACGGCCCTTCCACCGCTGCGGACTACTCCGCCAGGTCGCAGGAGTTGGCGAGGTCACCCTCCGCCGGCCGCGCGACGGTGCGGTCGGCGGGCGGACGCGTTCCGTCCTCGACCCAGCCGGTCAGCGCGTCGAACGCGGAGCGGTAGCAGGGCAGGATCGGCCGCAGCTCGTCCGGGTAGGAGTCGTACAGCCCGTCGGTGTGGGTCCCGTCCTGCACGGTGTAGTACCGGTGCAGCCCGCCCCGGCCCCGCGCGTCGATCATCCGGGCGTACACGTCGGAGTCGGTCGAGATCGGCAGCAGCGTGTCCAGGTCGCCGTGGAGCGTGATCAGCGGCTTCCCGATCCGCCCCGTCAGCGCGACCTTCGCGACCGCGCGGTGCACGGACGCCGGCCTGGACGCGTAGTCGTACGTGGCGTCCGAGGCGCACGCGGCGAAGATCTCCTCGACCGTGCGACCGGCCGTCGCACCCGGGCAGGCCGGGTCGTACCCCGGGTCGAACTCGGCCCGGAAGAGCTTCTGCGTCAGCCCCCAGTACGCCTTCTCGTGGTACGCCCAGAGGAAGCGCGAGCCCGGCGCGAATCCGGCCGCGATCAGGTCGTCGTCCGTGGCGAGACCGCGCGAGCGCGCCACCGTCACCGGCAGGCTCGTCAGCAGGTTGGGACCGTCCGTCGTCCACAGGACGCCCTCCCAGTCGACCCCGCCGTCGTACAGCTCCGGCCGGTTCTCCAGCTGCCAGCGCGTCAGGTAGCCGCCGTTGGAGATGCCGGTCATGTACGTCCGCTCGGGGGCGCTGCCGTACCGCTGCCGCACCGCCTTCTTCGCGGCGCGCGTCAGCTCGGTGACCCGGCGGTTCCACTCGGCGACCGCGTCGCCGGGCTCCTCGCCGTCGGTGAAGAAGTCGGGACCCGTGTTGCCCTTGTCCGTGGCGGCGTACGCGTACCCCTGGGCGAGGACCTGGTCGGAGATGAGCGTGTCCGTGGAGTACTGGCGCCGCGAGCCGGGGGCGCCGGTGACGACGAGCCCGCCGTTCCAGTCGTCGGGGAGCCGGATGACGAACTGGGCGTCGTGGGCCCAGCCGCGGGTGGCGTTGGACGTCGAGGTGTCGGGGAAGTAGCCGTCGATCTGGACGCCCGGCACGCCCGAGGGGTTGCGGGTCGCCTTCGACGACAGACCCGCCTGGTCGGCCATGTCGGTGTACGGGGTACCGGCGAGGCCCCTGGTGGTGAGGTCCGCCAGGCAGGCGGACTCCTGGTGCTCGGCGCCGGGAACGTGCAGCCGGTCCTGGCGCGCGCAGTGCGCCGGGAAGGGACCGGCGTCCGAGGCGGCCCCGGCGGTGCTCGCGGGAGCGAGGACGGTGACCCCGGTGAGGAGCGCGGTGATCAGGGGAACGCCTGGGAACAGGCGCATGTGGGCCTCCGGAGGGACGACGGATGGGGGTGCGGCGCCACATACTGCGGCGCACGGCCACCGCCGGACCATGGTGCGGAGCCACACCACGGACCTTCGTCCCATGTGGGAGACGTACGGGTTCGGTGGATGGGCGGCAGGGCGGCCCCGTCGGCCGCGGCAGCCAGGCGGACCCGTCGGTCAGGACGGGCGTACGGCCATGGCGTCGAGCGCTTCGAGCAGCGCGGGCAGCCGCGGGCCGGGGGCCACGGGCAGGACCTCGCGCGGCACGGCGTCGAGGAGGACGAAGGCCATGTCACCGGCCTTGGCCACGAGCGACCATCCGGGCCCGTCGGCCCGCAGGATCCCCGACCCGCCCTCCCCGCCGTTGTCGGCCCGCACCCGACCGACCGGCGGTGGCTCCTCCAGATAGGCGTGGAGTTCGTCGAGGACCTTGCGGACCCCGTCGTACGGATCCGATTCCGGTCCGGCGGGGGACTCGGGAGCGGGCCCCGAGGGCTCCACGGTCCGCCCGTCGTCGCTCACCTGCGCACGCCACGCGGCCCACTGGAGGCCCACCTCGTCCGCGCCGAGCCGCCGTTGGGCCGCTCCCCAGACGTCCCCGGTCGGCGGGGTGAGGGGTTCGGGATCGCCCTCCTCGGGCTCCGGGTCGTGCGGGGCGGGGACGCCGGGCGCCGAGGTGGCCACGGGCAGCGGCCAGCCCGGGAGCCCGGCCACGACCGTGCGCTCGTCGGGGGAGAGGTCGTAGGCCATCCCGCAGTCCCAGGAGGCGATCGCGACGGCGACGAGCGACACGTCGTCGGTGACGACGGTCCACCGCGCGCCGAGCCCGTCCTGACCGAAGAGCAGCCCGTACCCCGCCGCGGAGGGCAGCAGCCCGAGCGCTGCACAGGCCTCCGGGTAGTCGTCGCCGAGCACGCTCGGGAAGCGGGCGGGCGTCAACAGCGCCGCGGTGAGCACGAACAGCGCGTCGGCGGCCTCCTCGCCGCCCACGGCTTCGGCGATCGGTTCCGTCCCAGCCACGGCGGCCTCCCCATCTGGTAGTCGGCGCACCTTAACCAGTGAGTAACCTCCCCGTCGAGGGGGTCGGCGCCTCACCCCACGGGACCGTCACGGCGCTCCGCCCCGCCTCCCTCCTCCCGGAGGCCGAGCAGCGACCGGGCCACGGTGCCGGGGGACTCGCCGCGCTCGCGCGCGAGGGCGATGACGGCCCGGCAGGCCAGTTCGTTGATGCCGAAGGTGAGCTGGCCGGGGGAGACCCGGGTGACCGCCTCGTCGATGCGGTCCTGGTCGTCCTCGATGCAGGCGGTGACGTACGTCGCCGCCGCCTCGAAGAGGTTGTGCCCCTGCCGAGGACGGGGGCGTGCGTCGGGGTCGGCCGCCCTGCGGGCGGAGGGGAGGAGTCTGCGCAGCCGTTCCCGTACCTGTGCCATGGTCCGCCGCCTTTCCCGGGCACGACTGCCCGGCACTTCCACCGTAGACAGTGAAGTGCCGGGACAGAAGGGGGCGTTGGGGCCCCGGCCGCTACGACCGGCTACCCGCTCACGCGCGTGCGAAGACCGCCGTCAGGGTGTGGCCCTCCTCCTCGAAGGTGACGGCCGTCTCGCCCTGGGCACGCTCCTCGTCGCCGCCGTACGGTTCCCCGTCGAGCAGCCAGTCCACGAACACGTACCCCGGGTCCGGGGTCGCCGTCGCGATGACGGTGTCGCCGTCCGAGTAGGGGCCGTCCTGGGAGAGGGTGACGTTGCCGCTGCCGCCTTCGCACGCCAGCTCCAGGAGGTGGCGCTTCTGCTCGAAGACGGCCGTGAGCTCCATGTCCTCGGTGCCGACGTCGATGGCGACGGTGTCGTCGCCGCCGGCGTGCGAGCCGTCGACCTCCCAGCCCGCGAAGTCCCAGCCGGCGGCGGGAGTGGCCTGGTAGAGGAGGTCGGCGCCCTCCAGCTCGGCCCGCTTGGCGGGTGACTTCGTCACCTTTCCGCTGCCGCTCGTCTTCGTGGTGACGGTCGACGTCGGGGTCGTGCCCTTCTTGAAGAGGGCCACGAGGGTGTGGTCGCCGGCCGGGACGCGGAAGTTCGCCGCCCCGCCGCTGACGGCCTTGCCGTCGAGCTTCCAGCCGCTGAAGACGTACCCCTTCGCCGCGGTGGCCGAGTGGACGGTGCTCGTGCCCGGCACGTACGGCCCCGCGACGGCGGCCTGGACGGTGCCGGAGCCCGCCGGCGAGACCGAGGAGGTGACGGAGCACATCGCGTCGGAGGTCTTCGCCGCCCGGTAGCCCGCCACGGCCTTGCCCGTCTTGCTCAGGACGTCGGACGTGTCGGACTGGTCGGGCTTGCCGAGCGGGATGCCGATCGTCTCGCCGCGGTACTTCTGCTTCGGGTTGGTGAAACGGTTGATCCGGCTGCACACGCCCTTGGTCGCCTTGCGGCAGCTGGACTCGTACGCCATGAGCGAGGACCAGTCGCCCTTGGCGGGGAAGTAGCCGGTGGCGCCGTTCTCGGGCTGGACCGGCTGGGTGACGCGGTCGTGGTCGGCGCTCATGTTGTGGCCGATCTCGTGCCCCATCGAGTAGTTCGAGATCGCGCCCCGCCCGACGACGTTGTAGCCCCAGGAGGCCGTGGTGGGGCCGGGGTTCTCCGGGGTGTAGCCGAGGCCGCCGGCCGCCCGCCCGGCGGCGATGACCGAGACGACGTCGGCGCCCAGCCGGTCGCGGAGCGTCGGGACGTCGTCGGCGACGCCGTCGGTGGGCCGGGCGAGCGCGCTCAGCAGGGTGTTCGTCACGGCGTCGAGCGTGGCCGGTACGGTCACGAGCGTCGTGCCCACGAGGCGCAGCCGCACCTTGGTGCCGCTCGCGGCGAAGGCGTCGTTGGCGAGGGAGACGCCCTGCGCGGCGAGGGCCTTGATCTGGGTGTCGCCGCCCGCCTCGGTGCGGGCGCCCGGCGTGTACCCGACCAGGGTGTCGATGAGCGCGTACCCGGCGCCGCCCTTGCAGGCCGCCGCGGCCTTGGAGGCCGCCGCGACGAAGGCGGCGTCGGCCGCGGCCTGGTGGCCGGCCTGCAGGTCAGTTCGGTCGCCGGCCCGGTGGTCGGCCGAGGGGTCGGCGCTGTGGTCGGCCGGGTGGTCGGCACTGTGGTCGGCCCGCCGGGCCGCCTCCGCCGCGAGCGCGGCCTCGGGGGGCGCGCCGACCTCTTCCTCGTCCTCGTCGGTGAGGGGGGTGTGCTGAGCGATCGTCACGCGGCCCGGCCCGAGCGGCTCGATGGCGTAGAGGTCGCCGCCGAGCATGAACTGGGCGCTCAGGACCTCGTTGCCGGGCGTCTTGTCGCAGCCGCCGTCCAGGGTCAGGATCACGTGCTGGTCGCTGGTCTCGGCGACCGCACCGTGCCAGATGAGGGTCGTGCCGACGGTGGTCCGGGCCTGCTCGACGGCCTGGACGGTGAGGTCGCCGAACAGGGGAAACGTCACTTCACGCCCGTACTCGCTGCCGCAGACCGGCCCGAGCGCCGCGGGCAGGATCCGGGCCACGCGCGCGCGTACGTGCTGCGCGCCGAAGTCCTCGCCCTCGTCCGCCTTCGGGGCCCGGTCACGCGCGCGCGTACCGCCGTCCAGACCGGCGGCCCGAGCGCCCGCGCGCGGGTCGTTCCGCGCGGTGATCCGCTCGCCCGTGTCCGGGCTCAGCGCCCCCGCGGCCACGGCCGCGCGCACGCCCCGCTCCTGCGCGGCCGTCCCGGACGCGCCCGCTCCACCGCCGTCACGCGCCGGGGCGAAGCCGGTCACGGTCGTGACCCCCAGCACCACCGCGCCGAGGGCCACACCGCCCGTCCATCTGTAGCGGGCCATCTCTCTCCTCCTGTTTCCCGGGGCACTGGTTGCCGTGCGCCTGGTTCACCTGGTTCACCTGCAGGAACTGGAGGGAGAGTTCCTTGTGGGGATGATGTGATCACCCGATCGTCGAGAGAATCACTCTCGGCGACGGGGTGTCGGCGACGACTTTCCGCCGCATGGCGGTGTGCGGGGGTTCCGCGCTCACGCCTCGCGGACGGCGAGAGCCAGGTAGCGCGTGTCCTCGTCCACGTAACGGACGAGCCGCCAACCGCTCTCGGCGAGCACCGGCCGCAGGTTCGGCTCGGCACGCAGGTCGTCCGGGGTGATCCGACGGCCGTGACGGGCGGCCAGGGCGGCGCGGCCGATCGGGTGGAAGAGCGCGAGCCGGCCGCCCGGCCGGACGACCCGGGCGAGTTCGCGCAGATCGGCCACGGGGTCGGCGAGATGGGAGACGAGCCCCGCCCCGAAGACGGCGTCGAGCGCGCTGTCGCCCACCGGCAGCGCGCCGACGTCGGCGAGGAGAAGCGTCCCGCCGTCACGGCCCTGGCGTCCCGCCCGTACGGCCTCCGCCAGCATCTCCGGGGTGAGGTCCGCGCCGAGCACGGTGCCGGACGGGCCGACGGCGGCGCGGAGCGGCGGAAGGGCGCGCCCGGTGCCGCAGCCCGCGTCGAGCACCGCGTCGCCGGGACGCAGCCCGAGTTCGCTCACGGCGGCGGCGTACGCGGGTCCGTCGTCGGGGAACCTGCTGTCCCAGCCGGCCGCCCGGGCGCCGAAGAACTCTCGTACGTGTGTGGGGTCATCGCTCATGTGCCCATGATTCCGCACCCGATGGCGTGAACGTTGTGTGCCCACGTTCGAACTCGGTGTGATCGTTCGGGATCATCTCTCTGTCATATTCCATCAGCTTTCGAAATGCGCCCCGGGTGCGCCCCCCGATGCGCACTAGCGTCCCTGAGCCATGGGACACCTGGACCACGCCACCTTCGGCTGGCTGACACCCGCGCTGTCGTACGCGATGGCCTGCATCGGCGCCGCCCTCGGCCTGCGCTGCACCGTACGGGCGCTCGACGCCACCGGCCGGTCACGGCGGAACTGGCTGCTCACCGCCGCCTCCGCGATCGGAACCGGCATCTGGACGATGCACTTCGTGGCGATGCTCGGCTTCGGCGTGACCGGAACCGACATCCGCTACGACGTGCCGCTCACCATCCTCAGCCTCGTCGTCGCCATGGCCGTCGTCGGCATCGGCGTGTTCGCCGTCGGCTACGGCCGTGACCGGGTCCGTTCGCTCCTGGTCGGCGGACTGACCACGGGCGTCGGCGTCGCGAGCATGCACTACATGGGCATGGCGGCCCTCCGCCTGCACGGCGAGGTGCGGTACGACCCCCTGCTCGTCGCGCTGTCGGTCCTGATCGCCGTCGTCGCCGCGACCGCCGCCCTCTGGGCGGCCCTCAACATCCACGCCCCCGCCGCCGTCGCCTTCGCCTCGCTCGTCATGGGCGGGGCCGTCAGCAGCATGCACTACACCGGGATGCTCGCCGTCAGCGTCGACGTCGCACCCTCCGCCGCCGCCCTCCCGGGCGCCACCGTCATGCAGTTCATCTTCCCGCTCGCCGTCGGCCTCGGCTCCTACCTCTTCATCACCTCCGCCTTCGTCGCCCTCTCCCCGACGGCCGGCGAACGAGCCGCCTACGCCTCCGCCGAACGCCTCACCGAACCCGACGAACGCGCCGTGGACGTCGCACCGCCCGGCTTCCGCACCACCGAGACGGCCCGCCACTCCTGACCCGTACGCACCACCCGCACCACCCATCTGCCCCACGCACCGACCCGCACCCCCCCACCTGCCGCACGCACCACCCGCACCACCCATCTGCCCCACGCACCGACCCGCCCCCCCCCACCTGCCGCACGGCACCTACCGCACCCACCGCACCAGACGACAGACGCAGCCGGAACGAGGACGCCATGCGAACTCCCCGCAAGACCAAGGGCGCCGAGACGGCGGAACCGCCGCCGGCCGCCGCGCGCGGGCGACGCGCACACGCCGGTCCGCCCGCCGAGGAACCGGGCGCCCACGCCCCCGGGGACGCTCCGGCCACCGACCCCGACACCGAGATACCCACCCCGGCCGCACCCGGGACACCGGCCCGCGACACACGGCGGACATCCATCCGGGACACCCGGCGCGCCCCTGCCCACGACGCCCCCGGAGGATCCGTCCGGACGGCCGCCCCCGCACGCGCCGCCCGACTGCCGCGCCTCGGCCTGCGCCCCCGTACCGTCCGAGCCAAGATCGTCTCGCTCCTCATGGTCCCCGTCGTGTCGCTCCTCGCCCTGTGGGGATTCGCCACCGTCACCACCGCGCAGGACGTCGCGCGGCTCCGCCAGCTCCAGCGCGTCGACGCCGAGATCCGCGAACCGGTCACGGCCGCGATCACCGCCCTCCAGGCCGAACGCCGCGCCGCCGTACGCCAGGCCGCCGCCCCCGGCACCGCCCGCGCCGCCGAGCTCAAGGAGCGCATCCGGCGCACGGACACCGCCCTCGACCGCCTCCGCCTCGACGACCGGCACACCGTCGGCGACACCGGGGACCTGCCCGGCGAAGTCCCCGCCCGGGTCGGCGCCTTCCTCGACAAGGCCGAGAGCCTCGCCAAACTCCGTACCGCCGCCGTCGACGGCAGCGCCGACGGCGACCAGCTCTACGACGAGTACACCGCCGCCGTCTCCGCCGGATTCACCGTCGGGGGCGCCCTCACCGGCATCCAGGACAGCGAACTGGGCGCCGACGCGCGCGTGCTCCTCGAATTCGGCCGCGCGGTCGAGATGCTCTCCCGCGAGGACGCCCTCCTCGGCGCCGCCCACCTCACCGGAACCCTCCCCACCGAACGCGTCCGCGCCTTCTCCGGCGCCGTCGAGACCCGCCGCACGCTCATGGCCTCCGCCGTCGCCGACCTCCCGCCCGACGCGCGCGCCGCGTGGAACCGGCTCGCCGCCGGACGCGACCACGCCCGACTCGTGCGCGCCGAGGACGCCGTCCTCGCCGCCGCCTCCGGCCGCCCCGCCGCCCAGGCGGTGCCCTCCGCCGACTGGGAGGAGACCCTGACCGCCGTACGGGGCGGACTCACCGCCGTGGAGACCGAAGCCCGCACCGTCGCGGCCGACCGCGCCGATCCCTTCGCCGGCGGAGTGCTCAGCGTCGGCGGCGCCGCGGTCCTCCTCGGCCTCGCCGCCGTCGCCGCCTCCCTCGTCATCTCCGTCCGCATCGGCCGCGGCCTCGTCGTCGAACTCGTCAGCCTGCGCAACACCGCCCTCGGCATCGCCCGCCGCAAACTCCCCTCCGCCATGCGCAGGCTCCGCGCGGGCGAGGAGATCGACGTCCAGGCCGAGGCGCCCCCCGAGCCCGCCTCGCAGGACGAGATCGGCCAGGTCGGCGAAGCCCTCACGACCGTGCACCGCGCGGCCCTCTCCGCGGCCGTCGAACGCGCCGAACTCGCCTCCGGCATCTCCGGCGTCTTCGTCAACCTCGCCCGCCGCAGCCAGGTCCTCGTCCACCGCCAGCTCAACCTCCTCGACAGCATGGAGCGACGAGCCGACGACCCCAACGAACTCGGCGACCTCTTCCGCCTCGACCACCTCACCACCCGCATGCGACGACACGCCGAGAGCCTGATCATCCTCTCCGGCGCCGCCCCCGGCCGCGCCTGGCGCATGCCCGTCCCCCTCACCAACGTCGTCCGCGCCGCCGTCTCCGAAATCGAGG
Source organism: Streptomyces sp. NPDC020807 (assembly GCF_040641575.1). Classification (NCBI taxonomy): domain Bacteria; kingdom Bacillati; phylum Actinomycetota; class Actinomycetes; order Kitasatosporales; family Streptomycetaceae; genus Streptomyces; species Streptomyces sp. NPDC020807. The sequence goes on along the minus strand of NZ_JBFADU010000005.1, from coordinate 241,150 downwards.
ACTACGCGCGCGTGGAGGTGCGCCGGCTCCCGGAGACGGCCGTCGTCGGCGGCGCCGTCGCCGACCTCACCCACCTCCTCGCCGAACTCATCGAGAACGCCGCCCAGTTCTCCCCGCCCCACACCAAGGTCCGCGTCAGCGGCGAACCCGTCGGCAACGGATACGCCCTGGAGATCGAGGACCGCGGACTCGGCATGGGCAAGGAGTCCCTCGCCGAGGCCAACGCCCGCATCGAGCAGTCCGAGGCCCTCGACCTCTTCGACAGCGACCGGCTCGGCCTCTTCGTCGTCAGCCGCCTCTCCTCCCGCCACGACATCAAGGTCCACCTGCGGACCTCCCCGTACGGCGGAACGACGGCCGTCGTCCTCCTCCCGACCGACCTCCTCCAGGGCGCCCTGCCCCCCGGCCGCGGCGAGGGCCCCGAGGGCGCCCGGCCCGGCACACCGGCCGGGGCCACCACTCCGCAGCGGGACCCGGCTGCCCCCGGCCAGGCCCGTGACCCCCGCACGGGCGGCGGGCACACCGGCGACGGACGCCCCAGCGGTACGGCGGCAGCCGCCGCACGTGCCGCGCGCGAACACGAGGAGGCGCAGCGCGCCGAGGCCCGCCGCTTCGGCCGCCCCCAGGGACCGCGCAAGACGCCGTCGACGCCCACCCTCCCCCTCGGACCGGCCCCGGCCGGCCGCGGTACCCCACCACGACAGCCCGGCCGGCCGCAGCCCGTGAGCGGACCCCCGCCCGCGGACCGCGCGCACCGCCCCGCCGCGCCGCAGCCCCTGACGCGGCCGACGCCGGTCCCCGCCCTCGCGTCGCGCCCGGAACCGGGCCCTCCGCCCGCCGAGGTCACGGCCATACGGCAACGCGGCCCCGTACCGCCGGCCCCGACCCCGGCCTCGACGCCGACCCCGGCCCCCGCACCGGTCGCGGGCCCCGCACCCGTACCCGTACCCGTACCCGTACAGGCTCCGCCCCCGGCCGGACCGCCCGCACGGAGTCCGTACGGAGACGGCCCCGGAGCACCGGGCGGGGACGGACTCGGCGACCTCGACGGCGACCTCCCGCGCCGCGTACGGCAGGCGAGCCTCGTGCCACAGCTGCGCGAAGCACCCGCCCCGGCACCCGCGCCCGCTCCCACGACGCTCGGCACGGACGCGCGTACCCCGGAACGGGTACGCGACCGGATGGCGGCGTACCGCGACGGCTGGCAGCGCGGCGGCGGTCCCGCCCCCGGCAGCAGACGCCCCCTCGGCACCGGCTTCGACACCGACCCCCGACAGACACCCCACCAGACCCAGGTCCAGGCCCCGTTCCAGACCCCGCCCCCGCACACGACGCCCCCGCACGCGCCCGTGCACCCCGACCCGTACCCCGCCCCGCACCTCGAAGGAGACGACGCATGATCGACCACGAGAGGCTCACCCCCCACCGCTCCGGCGAACTCGACTGGCTCCTCGACGACCTCGTCATGCGCGTCCGCGAGGTCCGGCACACCGTGGTGCTCTCCAACGACGGACTCGCCGTCGGCTCCTCCAGCGGACTCAGCCGCGAGGACGCCGAACACCTCGCCGCCATCGCCTCCGGATTCCACAGCCTCGCCAAGGGCGCCGGACGCCAGTTCCAGACCGGGGGCGTCCGCCAGACGATGGTCGAGATGGACGACGGCTTCCTCTTCGTCGCCGCGGCGGGCGACGGCTCCTGCCTCGCCGTCCTCAGCTCGGTCAGCGCCGACATCGGCCTCATCGCCTACGAGATGGCCCGCCTCGTCAAGCGCGTCGGCGAGCACCTCCACACCCCGCCGCGGCTCACCGTCACACCGCCTGCCGCCGGCTGACCCGGAGACCCCCATGAACGAGGACAGCACCGGCGGCGGCCCGCCCGCACCGGGCAGTCACTGGTACGACGCCGAAGCCGGCCCGCTCGTACGGCCCTACGCGATGACCGGCGGCCGGACCCGGCCCGGCCCCAGCAACGTACGGTTCGACCTCATCGCCCTCGTCGTCGTCGACGACGACCCGCCGGGGCCCGCCGAGGAATCCCTCCTCGGCCCCGAACACCGCTCCCTGCTCGCCCTCTGCCGCGCCGAGACGCAGTCGGTGGCCGAACTCGCCGCCGACGCCGACCTGCCCGTCGGAGTCGTCCGGGTCCTCCTCGGCGACCTCCTCGAATCGGGCTTCGTGCGCGTCAGCAGGCCCGTACCCCCCGCACAACTCCCCGACGAAAGAATCCTGAGGGAAGTCATCGATGGCCTACGAGCGCTCTGAGAACACCGGCGCACGCGAGGGAGCGGAACCCGCCGCCCTCGCCCTGAAGATCCTGGTCGCCGGAGGCTTCGGCGTCGGCAAGACCACGCTGGTCGGCGCCGTCAGCGAGATCCGGCCCCTGCGCACCGAGGAGCAGCTCAGCCGCGCCGGCGAACTCGTCGACGACACCGGCGGGGTCGCCCAGAAGACCACCACGACCGTCGCCATGGACTTCGGACGCATCACGATCCGCTCCGGACTCTCGCTCTACCTCTTCGGCACACCGGGGCAGGATCGTTTCTGGTTCCTCTGGGACGAGCTGTCGCAGGGGGCGCTCGGGGCCGTCGTACTCGCCGACACCCGCCGCCTGGAGGACTGCTTCCCGGCCGTCGACTACTTCGAACACCGCAAGATCCCCTTCGTCGTCGCCGTCAACTGCTTCACGGGCGCACGTACCTACGGCGCCGCCGACGTCTCGCGCGCCCTCGACCTCGACCGCGGCACACCCGTGGTGCTGTGCGACGCGCGCGACCGCGACTCCGGCAAGGAGGTCCTCATCCGGCTCGTCGAGTACGCCGGACGGATGCACACCGCCCGGCTCCTCGACAGCGTCGGCTGACCGGCCGCCGCCGACGTCACGACCGCCCGGGGAACGGACCGTACGGGCGCGCTGTCCCCGTGAGGTCCTTGCCCTGCCCACGACAGTGCGTAAGGCTTGCGCGGACACGTACGACCAAGGGGGAGGACCGCACATGGCGTTGGACAAGGAACTGGACTGGCTTCTCGACGACCTGACCCAGCGGGTCGGGTACATACGGCACGCGCTGGTGCTGTCGAACGACGGTCTGGTGACGGGCGCGAGCAGCGGCCTCGCCCGCGAGGACGCCGAGCACCTCGCCGCGGTCTCCTCGGGACTGCACAGCCTCGCCCGCGGCTCCGGGCGCCACTTCCGGGCCGGCAGGGCGCGGCAGACGATGGTCGAGTTCGACGAGGCGCTGCTCTTCGTGACGGCGGCGGGCGAAGGCAGCTGCCTCTGCGTTCTCAGCGCGGCCGAGGCGGACGTCGGCCAGGTCGCGTACGAGATGACGCTCCTGGTCAACCGGGTCGGCGAGCACCTCGGGGTGGCGGCCCGACTGCCCGGACAGGCGGGCGGCGACACGCTCTGACGGCGCGCCCGACCGGCGTCCGCGAGGGTCGTCCACAGGGCGTTGTCCACAACCTCCCCCGATGTCGTCACTCTGCGTTACGGTCTTTCTCGTCGGGTACATCACGTACGAGAGAACACGCGGGACGGACGGACGGGGAGGGCCGTGTCATGACGGTCGACGACAGCACGCGCACGGTGACGGCCACACGGGCGGCGGAGGAACTGCGCCTGCGGCGCGGAGAGTTCCGACTCGCCGTGCGCATGGGCTTCGTGAGGACGGTGCCGACAGGAGCCGGCGCGGGAGGGCCCAGGGGACCGGGGGAACGGCGGCGGGTCGAACGGGCGGAGATCGCACGCCTCACCTCCGCCCCCGACTTCCCGTCGGGACTGCGCGAGCGGGTCCGCGAGGTCGGTACGAGGGAGGCGGCCGCGCTGCTCGGAGTGGCCCCCGACCGGTTCACGCGACTCGCCAGGACAGGCCACCTCGCGCCGGTGCGGTTCTACCTGAACCGCTACCGGGCCGTCGTGTGGACCTACCTGGCTGCGGAGATCGGCGAGTTCGCCCTGACGCGACCGGCGCTGCTCGCCGGACACCTCCCGCTGGACGTGAGGGAGCGGCTGGCGGCCCAGGAGGACACGCGCGCCAGGAACTGGCGCATGCGCCGACTCGGCCTGCTGCTCCGGGCGGCCGAGGACGATCCCTGGTCGAGAGCGGCCGCCCTCGCCTCGATGCTGGACCCCGCCCACCTGGCCGAGCTCGTGCCCGACGCGTACGAACGGGCCCGTCTGGACCACCTGCGACCACCCCCCGAACCGGGCCTCCCGCTGTCGGGCGCCGCGAAGGAGATCGCCGACCGGCTCGCACGGGCGGAGGAGCCGGACGAGATCGCCTGGTACCGGTCGACCCTGACCCAGACCCTCGAAGAAGCGCGCACGACCGGGCAGGCCCCACACCCTGCCGCACCCTCACGCCCCACCACCCCGGACCCGACCCCAAGCCCGCCCCTCACACCCGCGGCCCCACGCCGCCCCCGCCTGCTCGACCGCATCCTGCGGCGAAAGACCCTGGGATCCCCTCGCGCAAGGAGAGGCCAACGGGCCGCGGCCTGGCCGTGACAGGGATGAGCTCGCGGACCAGCTCGTCGGCGTGCGACAAGCCCAGGCTCTGGGGAGGATGGCCCCATGCTGCTCGCCCGTGTCGCGGAGGTGTCCCGCGAGGTCGCCGCCACCTCGGCCCGCTCCCGCAAGACCGGCCTGCTGGCGGAGCTCTTCGCGGAGGCGGAGCCCGAGGAGAGCCCGCTCGTCATCGCCTATCTCTCGGGACGGCTCCCGCAGGGCCGCATCGGCGTCGGCTGGAGCGTCCTGAAGAACGTCGTGCCACCCGCCGTCCCCTCCGCCGAGGCACCGGGTCTCACCCTCGCGGACGTGGACACCGCCCTCTCGGGACTCGCGGCCGTCTCAGGCGCGGGATCGAGGGCGGAGCGGGACCGCAGGATCCGCGAGCTGTTCACGGCCGCCACCCGTGACGAGCAGGAGCTCCTGGTGCGACTGCTGTCGGGGGAGGTGCGACAGGGGGCACTCGACGCCGTCGCGCTGGAAGCCGTCGCGAAGGCGGCGGCCGTGCCCGCCACCGAGCTCCGGCGGGCGGTCATGCTCGAAGGATCCCTGCCTCCCGTCGCCCAGGCCGTACTGGCCCGGGGCGCCGCGGCGCTCGAGGCGTTCACCCTGCGGGTGGGCGGCCCGGTGCAGCCGATGCTGGCCCACACCGCGGCCTCCGTCACCGAGGCGATCGAGGCCCTCGGGCCCTGCGTCGTCGAGGAGAAGCTCGACGGCATCCGCATCCAGGTCCACCGCCTCGGCGACGAGATCCGGGTGTACACCCGGTCCCTCGACGACATCACCGACCGTCTCCCCGAGGTCGTCGCCACCGCCCGGGCGGTGCCCGCCGACGGATTCATCCTCGACGGCGAGGTGATCGCCCTCGACCCGGGGACGGGCCGGCCCGTCCCCTTCCAGTCCATCGCCGCCCGCGTCGGCTCCCGCACCGACGTCACCGGCGCCCGAGCCGCCCTGCCCCTGACCCCCGTCTTCTTCGACGTCCTCGCCGCCGACGGAGAGGAACTGATCGACCGGCCGGGACAGGACCGCCACACGGTCCTCGCCCGACTGCTCCCCGAACCCCAACGGGTCCGCCGCCACGTCGTCGCGGACCCGACCGACCCCACGAGCAGAGAGGAGGCAGAACGCTTCTTCACGGAGACGCTGGCCCGCGGCCACGAAGGCGTCCTGGTCAAGGCCCTGGACGCGCCCTACGTGGCCGGCCGCAGGGGACGCTCCTGGCTGAAGGTGAAGCCGGTCCACACCGTCGACCTCGTCGTCCTCGCCGTGGAACGCGGCCACGGACGCAGAACCGGCCTCCTCTCCAACCTCCACCTCGGCGCCCGATCCGCCGACGGCGGGTTCGTGATGGTGGGCAAGACGTTCAAGGGCCTGACGGACGAGGTCCTGCGCTGGCAGACCGAGCACCTCGGAGCCCTGGCGGTGTCGGACGACGGCTTCACCGTGCACGTACGTCCGGAGCTCGTCGTGGAGATCGCCTACGACGGCCTCCAACGCTCGACCCGCTACCCCGGCGGCATCACCCTGCGCTTCGCCCGCGTCCTCCGCTACCGCCCCGACAAGACGCCGGCACAAGCGGACACCCTCGATGCACTCAGAGGCGACGACGCCTGACACGGAACGGCGGGGAAGCGGCGGAGATCGGCGGGGAGCGGCGGCGCGCCACGGGGCGTGAGGCAACGAAGAAGGAGGGGGCCCTCTCTCTTCGGTCAAGGTCGTGGGTCAGGATTTGCGGCATGACGACCTGGTTCCGGACCTACTACGAGGACGAAGATCTGTGGCTGTACTTCGAGGCCGATGACGAAGGCTGGGCAGCGCGACAGGTCGAGGTCCGAGGGCAGGACTCGCGGCCAGTGACGGCGGTCTCTCTGGAAGAAGTCCTGCACTTGCGTGATCGAGACGATCTCGCGGCGATGTCCCGCTATGAACGGCAGTTCGGCGTTCTCGCTGAAGGCCCCATGGACGGCTGGCAGGACCACCCGCAGGCGGCCGAGATCTCCGCAGAAGAGTTCGAGCGGCTGTGGGCTGAAGCAAGGCGGACGCTTGGCTATTCAGCCTGACCTGGCGGGCTGGGGTTCGTAGAAGGTGCCGTCGCGGAGCATGGGGAACAGGACGTCGGTCCGGCGTCGGGCGAGGCAGAGCAGGGCCTGGGTGTGGTGCTCGCCCTGGGCGATCTTCTTGTCGTACTGGGCCCGCGAGGCCGGGTCACCCAGGGCGGCGAACGCGGAGAGGAAGAAAGCCGGCGGTCGGGAAAGTGCTGCCGTCACCGACCTCGATCAGGATCGTGGCCCCGGTCCTGACGCCAATGCCCGGCATCGACATCAGGACCTTGGAAAGAGGCTGGTCCTCCAGCAGTTCCTCGATCCGCCCGGCCAACGGCTTGCGTTGGTCGAGCACGGCGGCGAGCGATCCGGCCAGGCTCGGGACGATCAACGAGGCCGCCTCCGTCCCCGGGACCGTCACGGTCTGCTCGTCCAGCGCGGCGAAGATCCCCTCGACCAGCCGCTCGGCCATCCTCGGCGCTTTCGGCCGCAGCAGCGTGACCAGCCGCCGACGGCCGGCCTTGCGTATCTGGGCCGGTGACCGAACCGTTCCAGCAGGGTGAGGACGGCCGGGTGCTGCAGCCGCGGCCCCAGCACCCGTTCCAGCGACGGAGCGGTCCGTCGATGCCGCCGGGCCCGGTGACACCCCCCCGGATCATCAACAACAAGGGGGGAAGTCATGCCGGACCCGAAGCCCGGAGGCCCCATTGCGGAGCCACGAAAAAGGTAGCGGGGGGGGAGGGGGGGGAGGGGCCCCTCGCGGTGGTCGGGGTTGAGGGGGATGCTGGAGAAGTGACACGAGGTCGCGTGGGAGGGCGCGTGGCGTGGTGAGCGTCGCGGCCCGCGAGGAGATGAGCGACGTGTACGACATGCACATCGACACCGACGTCACGGTCCAGCTGTGTGACTGCGGCCGGGAGGACGCCCAGGCCGTCTTCGACGTCCTCGAAGGCGTCTACCAACTGGAGGAGTCGCCGACGCCGAGCCCGCAGAGGGCGGCGGGGCCCGCCCCGACCGTCTGGGTCGCCACCTTCGACACCGCCGCCGGACGGCACGAGGACGTGCGTCCCACCCACCTCTCCGCGCCGGTCGGCGCCACCCTCACGGGCGGCTACCACGCCGTCGACGAGGTCGAGCGGGTGCTCGCCGCGGGCTTCGACATCCAGTCCTTGCAGTCCGTATCGGGCGACCAGGAGACCGAGGCCCGCCTGCTGCTCGCCTCCCGCTGACGGGCGCGGCCACTGACACCCGGGCGGGGCGGACGGGCGCCGCCCGGGACGGGCGCCGCATACGGCGCCCGCACCACGCTGGTGCGACTGGTCGGCTGTTGCGCCATCGACAGGAACATCCTGGTGGCCGGGGTGTGCTTGCGGCTCATCCGCACCGTGTCCGTCGTGGTCACCGACCGCCTCGCCTCGTCGACCGGCGGCTGACCCGGCTGACCCGACGCGGGCTCGCGCGCGATGCGTGAGGCGAGTGAGACCCCCGCTGTGATTATCGGTATACACCGTGTGTAGAGTCCTGCACCTGACGTCGCGCGACCCGTCCTGACCAGGCGGCGGACGCGGCGGTACCGAGACGTCACAGGGGAAAGCGGGTTTCAGCATGTTCCGATCCGGTTCGGGCGGACGCAGGGGAACGGCGGCGGCAGTGCTCGCCGCCGTGTCGTTGGCGCTCACGCTCGCGGGCTGCGGGGTCGACCGGGTCACGCCGCAGGAGGCGCGGGGCGCGAAGGGGGCGCAGGCCGACTCGGGCAAGGGCTCCGGGCGGGTCGACTGCACGAAGGTGAAGTGCATAGCCCTGACCTTCGACGCGGGGCCGGGCAAGGACACGCCCCGACTCCTGAACATCCTCAAGGAGAAGCAGGTTCCGGCGACGTTCTTCCTGCTCGGGGAGAACCACGTCGTCCGCTATCCCGAGGTGGTCAAGCGCATGGCCGCCGAAGGCCACGAGATCGCCAACCACACCTGGACCCACCGGATCCTCACCGAGCTCGACAAGGACCAGGTCCGCGAGGAGCTCTCGCGCACGCAGGACGCGATCGAGAAGCTCACCGGCCGCAAGCCGACCCTGATGCGTCCGCCGCAGGGTCGTACCGACGACTCGGTCTCCGAGGTCAGCAAGGAACTCGGCCTCGCGCAGATCCTGTGGACCGTCACCGCCAAGGACTACTCGACGACCGACTCCGCGCTCATACGGCAGCGGGTGCTCGACCAGGCGAGCGGCGACGGCATCATCCTGCTCCACGACATCTACGACGGCACCGTCCCCGCCGTCCCGTCGATCATCGACGAGCTCAAACGCCGGGGCTTCACGTTCGTGACGGTCCCCGAGCTCCTCGCCCCCGGCAAGGCCGAACCGGGCGTGCTCTACGGCCCCGAGAAGGACTGAAAGCGGCCGCCGGCGGCTGGACACGACTGACAGGAAGCGGCGGAAACGGGGTGAGCTGACTCACGCCGCCCAAGTCGCCACGCACGGAACATTCGGGGACGGCGGCCCGTTGCACCGTATGTGACCGCGAAGAGGTCCGGTCCCCATGGTCCCCCCAGAGGTGACCGCTCTTCGCCAGGTCACGGCGATCGGCCCCGGTTGGAATCCCCCGTCCAACCGGGGCTTTGTCGTTCCCTGACGGCGGTGAAACAGCGCCCGAGGGGCGCGCACACCGGCGCGTTCGACTCGTTCGAGTGAGCGTCGGCATGGCCCCGACGGCGCCGGGCAGTGATCTTCCAGGGTCCTCCGGAAGATCACCCGGAACCCCGCCGACCTGGGCCGATCGAAGGGGGACCCCCCATGCTCCGCAAGACCGCGCGCGCCCGACGCGCCCTGATGGCCGCCGCCGCCCCGCTGCTCCTCACGGCCTGCGCGGTCGTCGGATCCGACGAGCCCCGTGGGCCCGCCGTGCCGGTCGGGCGCGCCGAGCAGGACGCCGTCCTGAAGGCGGCCGAACAGAGGCTGGTCACCGACTGCCTGGCGGACCGGGGCCTCACTCTCACGGCCAGGGCCCGGGCCCCGGACGAGGACCGGACCGTTCAGGCCGCGCTCTTCGGGGCGGGGCCTCGCGAGCTCTCCGTCACGCTCGCCACCGGCGCCACCGTCACCGCCCACAGCGACGGCTGCCTCGCCACCGCCCGCGCCCGGCTCTACGGAGACCAGCGCCGCTGGTTCCGGGCCCAGGTAATCGTCGACAACCTCCGCGCCGAGGCCCAGGCCCGTATGCGCGACGACCCCGCCCATCAGGAGGCACTCGCCCGCTGGACCAGCTGTGCGACCCCGCCCGGCCGTCCTCGGCCCGAGCGCCCCGACCCGGCCGTCGCCGCCCGCTGCGCGCGCGAGACCGGACTCGACGGCGTGCGGGCCCGGCTGGAAGCGGTCGAGTTGGCCGTGGTGCGGGCCCTGCACCGCGACGACCTCACCACCTACCGGCAGTTGCGCGACCGCGCGCTGCTGCGGGCGGCCGAACCGTCCGCGAAAACGCCACCACAGAAAGGCCACGACCACTCGTGAAGCGCATCCTCGCCGTCTCCGCGGCTGCCCTGCTCGCCGTCACCGCCGGCCTCGCCCTTTCCACCGCGGCCCGGGCCGCCGACTGCCCCAGCGGTGAGTTCTGCGTCTGGGAGCACGCGAACTTCGGCGGTCAGCGGGCCAACTGGAGCGGTGACGACGGCTGGTGGGAGAGCTGGATCTCCGACGGCGACTCGTCCTGGGCCAACCACGGCATCTCCGGCCCGGGAATCAAGGACCACGTCAAGGTCTACGACAGCGCCTGGCAGGGCGGCAGCATGACCATCTGTCTCTCGCCCGGTCAGGAGGTGGGTTACAGCGGGGCCGCCAACGACCGCGGCGACTCCCATATCTGGTCGACCGGCTGCTGACGCGGGCAGCCGGCCGACCGGCGGTCGCACCCCAGGGGTGTCAGGCCTCGGCGCCCAGCCAGAGGTCGGGGCCGAACACCTCGTAGTGGATGTCGGAGGCCGCGGTGCCGCGCGAGAGGAGGTCGCCGCGCACGGTCCGGAGGAAGGGCAGCGGGCCGCAGAGGTACGCGGTCGTGCCCTCCGGCAGGTCGAGCGCGGTGACGTCGGCGCGGCCCCGGAGGGCCGACGGGTCCTCGCCCGGCTCCTCGTACCAGACGTGCAGCGTGCCCTGCGGAAGCGCCTCGACGAGGCGGCGCAGCTCGGCGGCGTGGGCGTGGGTCTCGGGGGAGCGGTCCGCGTGCGCGACGACGACCGGGCGGGTCTCACCGGTGGACACGAGGTGGTCGAGCATGGCCAGCATCGGGGTGCTGCCGATGCCGGCGGAGGCGAGCAGCAGCGGGCCGTCGCCCTCGGGCAGCACCAGGTCGCCGAACGGCGCCGACACGTCCACGGTGTCGCCGACGCTCGCGTGGGCGTGGAGCCAGGAGGAGACCTCGCCGGCCGGGTCGCCGTCGACGCGCTTGACGGTGATCCGCCACTGCGGTCGGCCGGGGGCGGCGGAGAGGCTGTACTGGCGGATCTGCCGGGCGCCGTCGGGCAGGGTGACCTGGACGCTCACGTACTGGCCGGGCCGGAACGCGGGGGTGGGCGTGCCGTCGGCGTTGCGCAGGACGAAGGAGACCGTGTCGGCCGTCTCCTCGTGGCGCTCGGCGATCTCCATCGGGCGCCAGATGGCGCCCTCGGGGACGCCGGCCTCCTGGTAGAGGCGGGCCTCGACGGCGATGAGCGCGTTGGCCATCAGCCAGTAGACCTCGTCCCAGGCCTGGGCGACCTCGGGGGTGACGGCGTCGCCGAGGACCTCGACGATCGCGCCGAAGAGGTGCTGGTGCACGACCTTGTACTGCTCGGCGGTGACGCCGAGGGAGGCGTGCTTGTGCGCGATCCGGGACAGCATGACGTCGGGGCGGCTGCCGGGGTTCTCGAGCAGGGCGACCGCGAAGGCGGCTATGGATCCGGCGAGGGCCTGCCGCTGTTCCCCGTTGGCCTGGTTACCCCGGTTGAACAGGTCGCGGAGCAGCTCGGGGTGGGCCTCGAAGAGCCGCCCGTAGAAGCGCTCGGTGATCTGGTCGAGCGCTCCGCCGACGGCGGGCAGCGTGGCGCGGACGACCGGGATGGACTGCTCGGACAGCATGAGAACCCTGCTTTCTGGTAGATGATCTGCGTATTTAAAGGCATGCGCGTGCTGGATGCCGCATGTGCGGACAAGCGTGGTGTGCGCGGGTCAGGGGGACGGGCGGGGGCTGAGGGAGAGGAGCAGGGGGCCGGTCGGCGACTCGACGAGCTCCGCCACCGTCAGCGGGTCGAGCGTCCGGTAGAAGGCCTCCTGCGCCTCGCGCAGCAGGCCCCGCAGCCGGCAGGCCGTGCGCAGCGGGCAGGGCGGGTCGCCCTCGCAGCCGACGACCTCCTCGTCGCCCTCCAGGGTGCGGGCCAGCCAGCCCACCGAGGAGTGTCGACCGGTCTCCGTCAGGGCCAGTCCGCCGCCGCGTCCCCGGCGCGCCTCGACCACTCCGAGGTGCTGGAGTCGGGTGACGACCTTCGCCATGTGCGCGTAGGGGACGTCCATCGACTCCGCCACCTCGCGCGTGGTGACGGACTCCTCCGGGGCCGTGACCGCCAGGCGCATCACGGCGCGGAGCGCCAGGTCCGTGAACTTCGTCAGCCTCACGGCCTGACCGTATCAAAGGGGTATCTCGTATACGTATTAAGGGGCCCCCGAAAGGGCCCCTTCGGTGCGGCGGCTCGCGCAGCCGCCCGGTGCTCAGGCCAGAACCTTGGCCTTCGCCTTCTGGAACTCCTCGTCCGTGATGGCGCCCTTCTCCTTCAGGTCCGCGAGCCGGGCCAGCTCGTCGGAGGCGCCGCCGCCCGCCGGAGCGGAGCCGGCCGTCTTGCGGATGTAGTCCTGGAACGCCGCCTCGGAGGCCTTGGCCTGCTTGATGTCGCGCTGCCCCATGCTCTTGCCCCGGGCGATGACGTACACGAGCACGCCGAGGTACGGCAGCAGGATGCAGAAGATCAGCCAGCCCGCCTTGCCCCAGCCGCTGAGCTCGTGGTCACGGAAGATGTCCGAGATCACCTTGAACAGCAGGAAGAGCCACATGACCCAGAGGAAGAACCACAGCATGGTCCAGAAGAGGTTGAGAAGGGGGTAGTCGTCCATTGCTGCACACTCCGTTCCCGCGCAGGCCGGAGAGGCCTGGCGTCGGAGTGAAGTGTCATGCACAGCGTGAGCTCTGTCCTGTAAAGGCGCTTCGTCTGGCGTGTCGTGAAAAATGCCGATTTGGCCGTATTGGATCGGTCGGGCGCGCTGGAGATGCGGAGGGTCGTCCACCGTGTTCGGATGGTCACCGAGGACCGTACGAGGAACGGAGCAACATGGGGCCGGTGGAATGTGTCGTGCTCGCCTTCCCGGGGGAACGGCTGCAAGTGGCGGCGGTGACGGCCATCGCCGAACTGCGCAGGGCGGGGCAGATGCGGCTGATCGACTCGCTCGTCGTCGTCAAGTCCGTCACGGGTGAGGTCTCGACCTCGGAACTCGTCGAGTACGAGGAGTACGACGAGGCGACCGCCGAGATCGGGCCCGAGGCGAACCTGCTCGGCCCCGAGGACGCGGCCGAGGCGGCCGAGACCCTCGAACCGGGGTCCTGCGCGCTCATGCTGCTCGTGGAACACGTCTGGGCCGGGCGCGCCGCCGACGCCGTCCGCGAGGCGGGCGGCCGGGTCTCCGGCACCGTCCGCATCCCCTCCGACCACGTCGAACAGGCCCGCGCGGCCTACCGTGACGCCGTCAGCGTCGCCGGAAGGAACTGACCCGTGTTCATGCGACGCCGTCCCCTCCTCCGCCCGGTCGTCCGGCCCGCCGGAGCCCCGCTCCTGCGCGGCGCCCTCGTCGGAGGCGCGGCCTACGCCGCAGGCCGCAGCGCCGCCCGCTCGCAGCGCCGCGAACAGGACCAGGAGGCGGCCATCGCCGACCTCCAGGCGCAGCAGCAACAGCAGCGGACACAGCAGCAGTACCAACAGCAGCCCCCTCCTCCGCCGCAGGCCGCTCCGGTGTCCGTGGCCGCCGCCCCGCAGGGCGCGCCCTCGGTGACCGACCAGCTGCTCCGGCTCGGCGAGCTCGCCCAGCAAGGCCTGCTCACCCCCGAGGAGTTCGCCGCCGCGAAGGCGAAGCTGCTCGGCACCTGAGCGGCGGGGCACCAGGGGAGCAAGCGAGCGCGCCGGCCGGGCGCCGGCCCGCCCCCGTATCCCTCAGGGGCGGCGCAGGGCCGCCAGCGCCCGGTCCGCGTGCGCGCTCATCCGCAACTCGCTGCGGACGACCTCCCGCACGCGCAGGTCCTGGCCGATGACGAACGTGACCCGCTTCGTCGGCGCCAGGGAGAACCCGCGCCTGACGCCGAACCGGTCCCGTATGGTCCCGTCCGCGTCCGAGAGGAGCGGGTAGCCGAGCGAGTGACGCTCGGTGAACTCCCGCTGGCGGTCCACCTCGTCGGTGCTGATGCCCACGGGCAGCGCCCCGACCGCGCGGAACTCGCCCACCAGGTCGCGGAAGTGACAGGCCTCGGCGGTGCAGCCGGGCGTCAGCGCCGCCGGGTAGAAGAAGAGGACCACGGGCCCCTCCGAGAGCAGTCCGCTCAGCGAACGCGGGGTTCCCGTCTCGTCCGGAAGGGTGAAGTCCTCGACAAGGTCACCGACGTTCATTGAGGGCCGTCCCCGATCCGCGTCCGTCCGTCACCGGCGCCTCCGGTGGCCGGCCGGTGACGTTACCGCACGGTAGGCGCGCCCGTCACCCCGGCCGAGTCGGCGCGCGCTGCCGCACGCTGTTCGAGCACCGCGAGGGTCTTCTCGCCCCAGCGGAGGTTCTCCTCCTCCAGGGACCGTCCCCGCATGAGCGTGAGGTACGGGCCGATCCGCTCGGCCTCCCGCAGGTACGTCTCCTCGTCGCGGCCGTTCAGCAGCCATTCCCGCAGCCGGTCGTAGCGGGCGAGCTTCGCCCGCGCTGTGTCCATCCGGTCCGCCACGAAGCCCCGTACCGCGTCCGTGTCCCCCTCGTCGCAGGCCTGTACCTGGACCATGAGCGAGTCGCGGATGGCGCTCGGCTTCGGCGGCCGGGAGGTGTACGCGTGCAGGTCCTGCCGTCCCGCCTCAGTGAGGCTGAACATCCTCTTGTTGGGGCGCCGTTCCTGCTCGACCGTCCGGGCCGTGATGAGGCCGGCCTCGTCGAGCCGGTCCAGCTCGCGGTAGAGCTGCTGCGGCGTGGAGGCCCAGAAGTTGGCGACGGACACGTCGAAGATCTTGGCGAGGTCGTACCCGGAGGCCTCGCCCTCCAGAAGAGCGGCGAGAACGGCGTGCTTGAGGGACATCCGGACACGCTAGCAGCCCGTTGAATAGTTCCCTCCACACCTATTCAACCCGACGGCAACCCGGGGAAACACGGGGAAACACGGGGAAACAAGGGGAAACCCGAGGGAACCCGGGGGGACCCCAGCGGTGGCAGGCCCCTGCGGCGCCTGCCTAGGGTGGAGGGGAGCGACACGGCACGGGTGTGACCAGAGGGGCCAGCACGATGGACAGCGACGCGTTCGTCTACACCAGCTACATCCGGACGACCCCCGACGACCTCTGGAAGGCGCTCACGGAACCGGAGTCGACCCGCCGCTACTGGGGCGTGGCCTTTGCCGCGGAGTGGACGCCGGGCGCTCCCATGGTGTGGGACGAGAACGGGCGCAAGACCGAGGATCCCGAGCAGGTCGTCCTCGCGGCCGAGCCCGGCCGCCTCCTCTCGTACACCTGGCACACCTTCACCCCCGACTGGGCGGAGGCCGTACGGCTCGACCGGGAGGTGTACGAGCGGCTGGTCGGCGAGCGCAGGTCGCGGGTGTCCTTCGCGATCGAACCCTCGGGCGACACGGTGAAACTGACGGTCACCCACGACGACCTGGAGACCGACGGCCTGATGAAGGGGATGATCGCCGAGGGCTGGCCCGCGCTGATCTCCAGCCTCAAGTCCCTCCTCGAAACGGGTGAGGAACTCCCCGAGCCGCCCCGCTGACGTCCCGTCGGCCCCACCGCCTCCCCGCTGGACCATTCGAGTCGTCTCGTTCGTCCCTCCGCCGTCATGCCCGGTGTCTTGATCATCTTTTCTTTCCGTCATCCGTTTTGATGCTGCCGTCGGCCACGTCCGCCGACGCAGTCGTCCGGAAGGGGAGGGTGTTTGCCGTGCCGTCACGCAGATACGTACGAGGGTGGGGAGCGCTGTCCGTCGGGATCGGGGCCGTACTGGTCACGACCGCGGCCCAGCCCCCGGCGGCCCCCGAGCGCGGGCTCGCCCGGACCTCCACCGCCGTCGTCGAGGTCGACGGCTGCCCGCCCGGCGGCGGGATGTGCGCCGTGCCCCGCCGCACCGTGGCCCTGAGCGGCGGTCACGACCTCGCCGGCACCCCCTTCATGCTCGACGACCGCGCCACCGGTCCCGTACGGCTCGTGCTCCGCACCCCCGGACAGCTCGCCGACGTCACCGTGACCGACGCGCGCGGCCGTCGCGTCGCCGGAACTCCGGGCCCGGACGGCACCCACTGGACGAGCGCCGCCGCGCTCCCGGCCGGCGGCCGGTACACCGCCCGCCTCGTCGTCGAGGACCCGGGCGCGGACTCCGGGCCGTACGGCCCGGGCGGAGGGTCGGAGCCGTACCGCCGGATCGCCCGCATGCAGTTCCGTACGCCCGCGGCCCCCGCCGGGGAGCGGCTCACCGTTGCCTTCGGGCCGGAGAACGGCCGGACGTACGGCGTCGGGCAGCCGGTGACCGCCGAGCTGAGCCAACCCGTTCCCGAGAGCGATCCCGACGCGCGCCGTCGCGTCGAGCGCGCCCTGCACGTGCGCAGTTCACCGCGGGTCGAAGGGGCTTGGCACTGGGTGGACTCCGTGACCCTGCACTACCGGCCGCGCACGTACTGGCCGGCTCGCGCCACCGTGCACGTGCGCGGCGGTCTCGACGGCGTCCGCGTGCGCGCCGGTGTCCAGGGCGGACCCTCGCGCCCCCTCGCCTTCACCACCGGCGACCGCGTCGAGGCCGTCACCGACGTCGCCGCGCTCCACATGACCGTGTACCGCGACGGGCGCGCGATCCGCACGATCCCGGTGACGACCGGCAAGCCGGGGTTCCGCACACGGGGCGGCACCAAGGTCGTCCTCGGCAAGGAACCGCTCGTCCGGATGCGGGGCGACTCGATCGGCATCCCCAAGGGCAGCCGCGACTTCTACGACCTCAAGGTCCGCTGGGCCACCCGTGTCACGTGGAGCGGCGAGTACCTCCACGCGGCGCCCTGGTCCGTCGACGCGCAGGGCAGTGAGAACGTCAGCCACGGGTGTACGGGCATGAGCACCGAGGACGCCGCCTGGCTGTTCCGGACCGTCCGCGAGGGCGACGTCGTCCGGGTCGTCAACGGGTACGGGAAGCCGATGGCGCCCTTCGGCAACGGCTTCGGGGACTGGAACCTGAGCTGGTCCGAATGGCTGCGGGGGAGCGCCCTGGCGGGCCACGCGGGCACGGAGCCGGCCGAACCGGCGGGCGGTGCGCTGCGCCCGGCGCTCTGAGTCCGTCCGGGGTTCCCGCGTCTTCCGTTCGGACGCGACCGGCGGGCCCGTCGGGCCCTGGGGTGTCACGGTGGGGGCGCGGACCCGTACGGAATCCAGGAGGCGCGCGATGGCGGAGGTCGTCACCCAGGTCGAGGTCGGGAACGCGACCCTCTTCGTCGAGGCGCGCGAACTCGCTCCGGAGAGCGAACTCGAGGGGATCGGCGGCCGGATGCCCGACCTCTCCGCCGTCACCGAGGCGCTGTCGTCCTTCGCCGGCCAGATCGGCGAGGCCCTCGACCGGGCCGCTCCGGACCGGGCCACCGTCGAGTTCGGGTGTCAGCTGGGGCTCGACGCGGGCCGGCTCACCGCGCTCGTCGTCCAGGGCTCCGCCAACGCCAGCCTGCGGGTCACCCTGGAGTGGGCGAAGTCCACCGGCTGATCGGACCGAGGGGCAGACGCCGGCCGAACCGGCCGACGCGCCTTGCTCCGTTCGGGTGAGCCAGGGCCTGTTGGGCGGATCATGGCCGGGGTCCCTGATCCTCCGCCGGTTGCCGGACAGGCCTAGGGCCTGTCCGGCGGACCAGGGCCTAGTCGTGTCGGGACCCCGTGTCGGGCTCGGCCGTTCCCACGGGTCCCGTGGGCGTGGGCGCGGCGGGCGCGCCGAGCTGGAGCTTGGGGCGGCGCTGCATGCCGGCGCCCACGAGGACGCCCATGGCGATGGCGGCGACCGTGATCACCATGCTGACGAGGCTGTCCAGGCCGCCGTTGGTGTCGCCCGCCACGATGATCTCGGAGACGCTGGTCAGGCCGACCGCGCCGGGCACGAGGAGCCAGAAGCAGGGCAGGAAGACCACCTGGTCGGGGGTCTTCGAGCGGCGGGCGATCCACTTCGCCATCGGCGGCAGCAGCACCCCGGCCGCGAACGCGCCGAACGTCGCCCCGGCGAACTCCGTGGCCACCGACTGGGCGAGCCGCTCCGCGAGCAGCGCGGCCAGGAGCCAGACGGTGACCCTCGGGGGAGCGGAGAAGTACAGCAGGAAGCCGAAGCCGAGGAAGAGGACGCCGACCCAGGGCGCCCACAGGCCGAGCGGCTCGGCGGCGTGCCCGTGCGACGGCCGCGCGTCCACGAGCTCGGTGCCGACCAGGATGCCCAGGGAGAGGAGGAGCAGCACGCTGAGGGCGCCCGCGAGCCGCGCCATGCCCGAGAGCGCCGCCCCGGTGGCGAGTTCGATCGCGCCCAGGGTGAGCGCTGCACCGGGCAGGAAGGCGATGAGGGGCGGGATGTACAGGACCGTCGGCGCCTCGTGGAGCAGCGGGCCCGCCCACTGCTGCGCGGACGCCGTGACGAGGATCGCCGCCGTCACCGGCAGGGCGGTGCGGGTGAAGGGGAGCCGGTCGCCGAAGAGCCTCAGCAGACCGACGGCCGCGCCGAGCACCGCGTACCCGATGACGGCGGGGACGGTCGCGTGCCGCATCGAACCGAGGCCGACGGTGAGCAGGATGTAGCCGAAGACGGTGGCGGTGGGGCTGAACCGCTCGGGACGCGCGCGGAGTTCCCGCAGGCAGGCGCGGACCTCGTCGAACGGTACGGCCTGCCGGCGCATCCGGTCGACGAGGGACTGGAGCGTCTCCACCTGGTCGAGCCGCAGGTCGGGTCCCTCGACCGGCGAGAAGTCCAGTTCGCCGCCCCGGCCGTCGAGGCCTCCGCCGACACGGACGAAGAGGCCCGTGGGGACGACGAAGCCGCGGACGCGCATGCCGTAGCGGGCGGCGACGTCGTGCAGCGCGGCCTCGACCTCGGCGGTGCGCTCCCCGGCCCGCAGGAGCTCCGAGCCGAGCTCGCAGAGGAGGGCGGCGAGGTCGCGCAGCCACTCGCGGCCGGCGCTCTCGGCCTCCGGCACGGTGACGGTGTCCCGCTGGCGCCGGGGGCGCAGAGCGGAGGCAGCGCGGGCGAGGCCGCGCACGTCAAGACGGGACAAAAGGCGCATTCGCGCACGTTAGCAGCGTGTTGACGAGCTCACACCCGACCGCCTCCCGCCGTGTCAGAGGAGAGGCGCTGCGCCGCGTAGATGGGGATCACCGAGAGCAGGACGAGCGCCGCCGCCACCACACTGACCACCGGTGCCTGTTGAGGACGCGTCATGTTCTCGAAGATCCACACGGGGAGGGTCTTCACCCCGGGCCCCGCCGTGAACGTCGTCACCACGATCTCGTCGAAGGAGAGCGCGAAGGCGAGCAGTCCGCCCGCGAGCAACGCCGGGCGCAGCAGCGGGAAGGTGACGTCCCAGAAGGCGCGGAAGGTGTGCGCCCCCAGGTCCATCGCCGCCTCCTCGTACGAGCCGGGGAGCCGGCGCATCCGGGCGGCCACGTTGTTGAAGACGACCACGATGCAGAAGGTCGCGTGGCCCACGACCACCGTGAACATGCCGAGAC
Source organism: Streptomyces sp. NPDC020807 (assembly GCF_040641575.1). Classification (NCBI taxonomy): domain Bacteria; kingdom Bacillati; phylum Actinomycetota; class Actinomycetes; order Kitasatosporales; family Streptomycetaceae; genus Streptomyces; species Streptomyces sp. NPDC020807. The sequence goes on along the minus strand of NZ_JBFADU010000005.1, from coordinate 221,628 downwards.
CCACCCCGAGCGGCGCGAGGACCGTGCCGAAGGCCGAGTTGAGGGCGATGCCGGTGACGATGCCGGGCAGCGCGATCGGCAGCACCACCGCGAAGGACACGGCCTCGCGGCCGAAGAAGGCGTGCCGCTGCACCGCGAACGCGATGAGCGTGCCGAGGACGAGCGCGATCGCCGTCGCCGCGAGCCCCGCCTTCACCGAGGTCCACAGCGCCTCGCGGGCGCCCTCGTTCTCCCAGGCCGCCGACCACCAGTCGAGGGTGAGCCCGGGCGGCGGCCAGCTCGCCGAGCGGTCCGGGTTGAGGGAGCCGAGCAGTACGAGCAGCAGCGGCAGGTAGATCGCCGCGAAGCCGAGGGCCGCCGCGGTGCGCAGCGCGATCCGCGCGGGACGGGAGAGGTTCATCGGTCGCGGTCCTTCCGGTTCCGGTGTGCGGTTCCGCCGGTCACAGGCTGCGCAGTGCGCCGGAGCGCCGGACCGCGAGCAGGTACAGGACGATCACGGCGACCGGCACGGTGCCCAGCGCCGCCGCCAGCGGCAGGTTGAGGGTGACGTTCGAGTAGACGAGGTTGCCGAGGAGCTGCGTCTTGCCGCCGACGATCTGCACCGTGATGTAGTCGCCGAGACTCAGCGAGAACGTGAAGACCGAGCCGGCGGCGACCGCCGGCCACACCATCGGCAGGACCACCGAGACGAAGGTCCGACCCGGCCGCGCGCCGAGGTCGGCCGAGGCGTGCAGCAGGCTGTCGGGGAGCTGGACGAGCGCGGTGTGGATCGGCAGCGCCATGTACGGCAGCCAGAGGTACGTCAGGACGATCACCGTCGCCGTCAGGCCGTACCCGGGACCGCTCAGGCCCAGCGGACGGAGCGCCCAGTCGAGTGGCCCGCCCTCGGAGAGGATCAGGCGCCACGCGTACACCTTCACCAGGTAGCCCGCCCACAGCGGGGTGAGGAGCGCGACCACGAGGAGCGGGCGGCGGCGCGGGTGTGCGACCCGGGCCGTGTAGAAGGCGAGCGGGAAGGCGATGACGGCGCAGAGCGCGGTCACCGCGAGCGCGACGCCGACGGTCCTGAGGGCCACGGTCCGGTAGACCGGGGAGGTGACCAGCTCCTCGAAGTTCGCCGAGGTCCAGATCCGTACGACCTCGGACGTGAAGGAGTCGGTCGTCCAGAACGCGGAGACGAAGAGGGCGGCGAGCGCCCCGAGGTAGGCGAGGACCAGCCACAGCAGCGGGGCCGTGAGCAGGGCCGCGAGCCGCAGCCGGGGCCTGCGGTGCAGGGCCCCGGCGAGCAGCCGGACAGGGGTTGCGGTCATGTCTTCGAGGTCAGCCCTTGATCTCGTTCCAGGCCTGGACCCACTTCGCGTACGGCACGCAGCGCGCGTCAGTCCGGCCGTCGAGGCACTGCTCGATCGGCGTGGTCCAGAAGTGGACCCGCTTCCAGTAGGCCTCGTCGGTCGCGTGGAAGGTGTCGCAGTGCTTCTTGTCCGCGGTCTCGGCGCAGGACCTGGAGTTGGCGGGGGCCTCGCCGAAGTACTCGGCGACCTGAGCGTTCGTCTTCGGCGAGACGATCCAGTCGAGCCACTTGTAGGCGCAGACGGGGTGCTTGGCCCTGGCCGAGACCATCCAGGTGTCGGACCAGCCGGTCGAGCCCTCCTTCGGGAGCACGACCTCGGTCTTGGCGCCCTCGGCCTTCGAGAGGTTGGCGATGACCTGCCAGCTGGTGCCGACCACCGAGTCGCCGCTCTTGAACGCGGAGATCTCCTTGAGGTAGTCGCTCCAGTACTCCCCGACGTGCTCGTTCTGCTCCTTCAGCAGGGCGACGGCCGCGTCGAACTGCTTCTGGTCCAGGGCGTACGGGTTCTTGATGCCGAGCTCGGGCCTGGTCGCCATCAGGTAGAGGGCGGCGTCCGCCAGGTAGATGGGGGAGTCGTACGCGGTCACCTTGCCGGTGTGCGCCGAGGCCTTGTCGAAGACGGCGGACCAGGAGTCGGGCGCCGGCTTCACCTTCTCCGTGTCGTACATGAGCAGGTTGGCGCCGCGGCCGTGCGGGATGCCGTAGCTGACGCCCTTGACCGAGTTCCACTCCTTGTTCTTCAGGCCCTCGAAGACGTCGGCGTAGTTCGGCACGAGCGAGGTGTTCACGGGCGCCGCGTCACCGGAGGCGATGAGGCGGAGCGAGGCGTCGCCGGAGGCGGAGACCGCGTCGTAGGCGCCGGTCTTCATCAGCGACACCATCTCGTCGGAGGTGGCGGCGGTCTTGGTGTTGACCTGGCAGCCGGACTGCTTCTCGAAGGCGGTGACCCAGTCGACCTTCGGGTCGTTGGAGCCGTCCTCGACGTATCCGGCCCAGGCGATCAGGTTGACCTCGCCCTCGGGCGCGCCGAGCGAGGTCGGTGCCTTGAGGTCGGGCGGGTTGAGGCCGCCGGACTTCCCCGTTCCGGCCGGGTCGGCCGAGCCGCAGGCGGAGAGGAGGAGCAGGCCGGAGACGGCCGCGACGGTCAGGAGGGAGCGGTGCGGGCGCACGTGGTTCTCCGTTGCGTGAGGGGAGCCTTGCGTGGACGGGCCTTGCGGTGACGGGCCTTGCTGTGCGGGCGTGGCCGAGCGGGGCGCTTGCTGGGGTACGGCGTCGGTGCGGGAGGTACAGGGGCGGTACGGAGGCGGTGCGGGCGTTACGGCGCGTCCGGGACGAGCACCGCGTGGCGCGGGTCCCACTGGAGGCCGACGCGGGTGCCGCGGAGGGCGGCGAGGTCGGCGGAGGAGTCCGTGAGGTTCTGCCGGACGGCGGTGAGCCGTCCGCCCCCGTCGAGGTCGACGAGGAAGCGGGTGGCGTCACCGAGGTAGACGACCTCCGCGACCGTCCCGACGGCGCGTCCGGCACCGGCCGTCGGCTTCCCCTCCGTGGTGATCCGGATCTTCTCCGGCCGGATGCTGTACGTGCCCGGCGCCCCGACCACCCGTCGCGCGGCGTCACCGCTGAGGAGGTTCGAGGTGCCGACGAACCCGGCGACGAACGGTGTCGCGGGGCGCTCGTAGATCTCGGCGGGGGTACCGGTCTGAGCGATGCGGCCCTGGTGGAAGACGGCGATCCGGTCGCTCATCGTCAGGGCCTCTTCCTGGTCGTGGGTGACGAACACGAAGGTGATGCCGACCTCCCGCTGGAGCGCCTTGAGTTCGACCTGCATCTGCTCGCGGAGCTTGAGGTCGAGGGCGCCCAGTGGTTCGTCGAGCAGCAGGACCCGGGGGCGGCCGACGAGCGCCCGGGCGAGGGCGACCCGCTGCCGCTGGCCGCCCGACAGCTCGGCCGGCCTGCGGCGGCCGAGGCCGTCGAGCCGTACCTGCGCGAGGGCCGCGCGGGCCCGGACGAGCCGCTCGGCGCGTGTCACTCCGCGCACCTTGAGGCTGTAGGCGACGTTCTGCTCGATCGTCATGTGCGGGAAGAGCGCGTAGTCCTGGAAGACGGTGTGCACGTCACGTTCGAAGGGAGCGAGACGGGTGACGTCACGCCCGGCGAGTTCGACGGTCCCGGCGGTCGGTGGCTCGAAACCGGCGATCATCCGCAGCACGGTCGTCTTGCCGGAGCCGGAGGGGCCGAGCATCGAGAAGAACTCGCCGTCGGCGATCTCCAGGTCCACGCCCGCGACGGCCTCGGTCCGGCCGTAGCTCTTGCGCAGTCCCGTGAGGCGGATCGCCAGTCCCTGCATGGGCGGGAACCTTTCTCGTGCGGTGGGGCGTTACCGGAGTGAGGGCGTAAACATATGAAGTCATAGTTCAGATCTCAAGACCCCCGTAAGGTAAAGGCTGAGTCAACGTCCAGTGCGAGGTGGTGGTTCGGTGAGACGCGAGGGCAGACCGGGCGGGGGCCGCATGGCCGGAAACGGTTCCGCCCGGACGGGCGCCGTCGGAGCGGGTCCCGCCGCCGGCGCGAGCGCCACCCGCAGGGCCGTCTTCGTCCCCGTCGACACCCGCGCGCGCGTCGACGCCGTCACCCGCCGCATCGGCGACGCCATCGAGCTCGGCCTCCTCGCCGACGGCGAGCAGCTGCCCGGCGAGACCGAACTCGCGGGACAGCTCGGCGTCTCCACGGTCACCCTGCGGGAGGCCCTCATGGCCCTGCGGCAGCAGGGACTCGTCACCACCCGCCGGGGCCGCGGCGGCGGCAGCTTCGTCACCCTCCCCGAAGGACCCGCCGGGGAACGGCTCCGCGCCCGCCTCGCCGACTGGTCCACCGAGGAGCTCCGCGACCTCGGCGACCACTGGGCCGCCGTCTCCGGCGCCGCCGCCCTGCTCGCCGCGCGCCGCACCCAGCCCGGCGACCTGCGCCCCCTCGCCCGTACCGTCGAGGAGCTCTCCGCCGCCGCCGAACCCGCCGCCCGCAGCAGGCTCTTCGGCCGCTTCCACGTCGAACTGGCCGCCGCCGCGCAGTCCGCCCGTCTCACCCGCGAGGAGATCGACCTCCAGACCGACCTGGGCGCCCTGCTCTGTCTCGTCCTCGACGATCCGGCACATCTGACCGATGTGGTGGATCGTCACCGCTCCGTAATCTCCGCCGTGCAGGATGAGGCCGACGAGCGGGCCAGAACGCTCGCCGAGACGTGCGTACGGGATTCCGTGGGGCGGCTGATCGCGCTGCGCCTCGCGGCCCCCGGCGACACACACGAGCCGCGTCCCGAGGAGGACACGCATGGCCAGCAGCACCGGGCTCGCGGGCCCCGCGAGGCCTCTCGCTGACATCGCGGCGGACCCCGGCCCCGCTTCCGGCGCGCTCGACGCGGCCGTGGCCCGCGTCCGGGACACGCTCGAAGCCGTCTTCGCCGCCGTCGCGACGACCGGCACCGAGTCCCGGGCGCTTCTCGCCCGCGCGTACGACCAGGAGAAGCGGGCGCCCGTCACCGCCGACCTGGCGGCCCTCCGCCCCGGCCTCCACGCCCGGCTCGCCGGTCAACCGCTCGTCTCCGGCATCGGGTTCGTCGCGGCCCCCGGTCTCCTCGCCGACGTACCGGCCTGGCTGGAGTGGTGGCAGCGCGGACCCGACGGGACCGTCCGGCCCCTCCTCCCCGAACTGGACCCGGAGCACTCCGCGTACTCCGACTACACCCACTGGGACTGGTACACCCTGCCCCGCGAGACCGGCCTCCGGGCCGTCGCCGGTCCCTACGTCGACTACCTCTGCTCCGACGAGTACGGACTCACCCTCTCCGCGCCGGTCGTCCTCGACGGCCGGTTCGTCGGCGTCGCCGCCGCCGACGTGTACCTGCGGCACTTCGAGGCGGCCGTCCTCCCCGTGCTCCAGCGCCTCCCCGCCCCCGCCCGGCTCGTGAACGCGCGCGGCCGGGTCGCCGCCTCGACCGACCCGGCGCACCTCGCCGGATCCCTCACCAGGGGCCCGGACTTCGCCGCCGTCCTCGCGGGCCCGCCGGCCGGCCGCCGCGAGGCGGGAGCCCGTCTGCTCCCCTGCGCCGGGGTCCCGCTCGTCCTCGTGACGGACGCCTGACCCGCAGCCCCCCGCCAGGGGGCGTCGCTCAGTCGTTCACCGCGGTGAGCAGCACCACCGAGTCGTCGACCGCCGTCAGCCCGTGCCGCTCCTTCGGGATCATGCGCAGCTGCGCCGCCGACACCTCCTCCTCCCCGTCGGCCGTCGTGAGCTTCACCCGCCCGCGCAGCACCTGGAGGCTGGCCGCCGGGGGCGCGTTGTGCTCGTCGAGCGACGTCCCCGAGACGAGGGCGATGACGGTCTGCCGGAGCACGCCGTCGTGCAGCACCAGGTGCGCGCTGCGTCCGTGCGGAGCCGTACGGGCCGCTTCCAGGTGCTCGTCGGCGAGCGCGCCGAGGTCCAGGTTCATGTCTCTCCCTGCGGGTCTCCCACCTGCGCGGTGGTCCCCGGCGGCCGGGGCGCGGACGGTCACCCTCCAGCCTCGCCCGTGGCGTCCGGGACGCAACTCGGGACCGCCGGCCGCGCCGCGACCGCCACCACGAGTCCGGCGGCGGCGACGAACGCGCCGGCGAGGAGCAGCGCGGCCGACCAGCCGTGCGCCGTGTACAGCCAGGACCCGACGAGGGAGCCCGCCGCGCCGCCGCCGAACGTGGACAGCATGAAGACCGTGTTCACCCGGGCGGCGACGTCCCGGCCGATCGCGAAGATCCGCGCCTGGTTCGCGACCTGGCTCGTGCTGACGCCGAGGAGCAGCAGGTTCGCCCCGGTCACCAGGGCCACCAGGGAGTACGGGAGCGACGCGGCCACCCCGAGCCCGAGCCCGGCGACCGCGAGCCCGGTGGCGTTCATCGCGCGCGGCCCGAACCGGTCGGCGAGCGGACCGGCCGTCGCCGAGAGGAGCGCCGCCGGGAGGGACAGCACGCCGAAGAGCCCGGCGACGCCCGGCCCGTACCCGAGCGCGGGCGAGGCCAGATGGAAGGCGAGGACCGCCCAGAACACGTTGAACGCGGCGAAGACGCATGCCCCGAGCAGCGCCGAGACCCGGAGGGCCCGGTGGGCGGCGAGGAGCCGGGGCAGCCCGGCGAGGGTACGGGCGTAGGACCGCCGTTCGTTCGCGTCCCCGGACTCGGCGAGCCGCTCGGGCAGCCGCCTCGGCAGGACCCACAGCAGGGCCGCCGTCGCCAGCGCCGCGACGACGTAGGCCGCGCGCCAGCTCCCGCCCGCGTCGGTGATGGCGCCGGAGACCGTACGGGAGAGCGTCGAGCCGAGCGTCAGGCCGAGGCCGACGAGGCTCACCACCCGGCCCCGGTGCTCGGGACCGGCGAGCACGGCCGCGACCGGGGTGAGGATCTGCGGCAGCACGGTCGTCGTGGACAGCGCGAGGGTGGCGAGGGCGAGCGTGACGACGTCGGGCGCGGCCGCCGCGACGAGCAGCGCGACGGAGGTCAGCGCCAGCAGCACCGAGGTCAGCCGTCGCAGGCGCGCGGTGTCCGCGAGCGGGACGAGCAGCAGGATGCCGAGCGCGTACCCGACCTGGGCCGCGGAGGCGACCGCGCCGGCCGTGCGCTCCGAGGTGTCGAGACCGCGCGCGACGGCGGCGAGCAGCGGCTGCGGGAAGTAGAGGTTGGCGACGGTGACGGCCCCGGCCACTGCGAAGAGGAGGACGTTGACGGGCCGGCCGGGGGCGGCGGCCGCCGCCCGGGGCGCGGCCACGAGGGCAGGACGAGGATCCACGGAGTCTCTTCCGTCAAGGGGGGGAGGGCGACGCCTCCAGAGTCCTCGTCGCGCCGGGGCCGAACAAGATGCGATCATCGAACCGGCGTTTAGTCCCGCTCAACGATGCCGGACAGGTCAGGAGGACCCGATGCTCGAACGGTACGAACTGGAGGCGTTCCTCACGCTCGCCGAGGAGCTCCACTTCGGGCGCACCGCCGAACGCCTCGGCGTCTCCACCGGCCGCGTCAGCCAGACCGTGAAGAAGCTGGAGCGCCGCGTCGGCACCCCGCTCTTCGTCCGCACCAGCCGCAGCGTCCGCCTCACCCCCGTCGGACAGCGCCTGTACGAGGACCTCCTCCCCGCCTACCGGCAGCTGCGCGAGGCCGTCACCCGAGCCACCGAGGCCGGGCGCGGCCTCCACGGCACGCTCAGGACCGGCTTCGGTCCGGCCTGGGGAGGCGATCTGCTCACGGCCGCCGCCGACACGCTCCTCGCCCGCTACCCCGGCTGCGAGGTCACCGTCCGCGAGGTCCCGCTCGACGGCGGCTTCGGCCTGCTCGCGGACGGCACGTTGGACGTCCAGTTCGTCGCGTTCCCGGTCCGCGAACCGGAGCTCACGGCCGGCCCCGTCGTCGTCACCGCCGAACGCATGATGCTGCTCCCCGCGAACCACCCGCTCGCGACCCGCCCCTCCCTGAGCCTCGACGACCTCGCCGGCCTGCCGATGATCCTCCCCGAGGGCGCCAACCCCCGGTACTGGATCGACCACCACTACCCCCGCCGGACCCCGTCCGGAGCCGCCGTCGGCCGCGGCCCGACCGCCGCGACCTGGCAGGAGGTCCTCGCCCACGTCAGCGCGGGCCGGGGCGTCGCCCCCGGCGCGGCCCTCGGCGCGAGCTACCACCCGCGCCCCGGCATCGCCTACGTCCCGGTCCACGACGCCCCACCGGTCGAGTACGGCCTCGCCTGGCGCACCGCCTCGGACTCGGCCCTCCTGCGGGCCTTCGTCGAGGCGGTCGGCCCCTGAGCGGCCCGCGGGTCCGCCGACCCGGTCCCGCGGCGGTCCGTCCCTCCGTGGGGGTCAGCGCGGACAAATAGCAATCAATGCGTTTTCCGACCCGTTCGAATTCACTTCGTGCGGACGACGGGTTCTGTCGCCGAGTTACTGGTGTATCTTCAATCCGCAATTGCCAGAACCAGGTTCCGGATGGAATTGATGAAGATACTCAAGAGCATTACCCGACGCTCCGTCACCCGAGGCGTCACCGCTGCCGTGGCGGGTCTGGCCGCCTCGATTCTCGCGGCGTCCCCGGCCTCCGCCGAGTGGGCTCCGCTCACCCGGAACCTCTGGCTCGCCAGCGCCCCCACGGAGAGCGGCTCCGCGTACATGGCGCGCGACATCTACCTGGCGGCCGGCAACTACACCTGGACCGTCTCGCTCGACAACGGCCAGTACAGATACGGCTACAGCGAAGCCGAGCGGGAGATCTACCTGGCCGCGGGCACCTACCACTGGGTCTGCTCCGTCACCTCGTCCAGCAACGGGATGTACCAGAACGCCTGCAGCCTCGACGCGGGGTACGGAGCCGCCTCCCTGCAGTCGCGTTGGTACTACATCGACGGCAGCAGGTACTACAACCTCTCCAGCTACCTCTCCAAGCACTGATTATTCGTCAGCCCGCCGATAGAAAGGCGTTGTTGATTCGGCGGCAATCGGAATTCCTTCGCGAGGAAAGGGAATTCCCGCTGTCGGCGGGGGCCGGCCGGCGGGGTGTCTCCTCAGCCCGGTTCGCCCGCCACCAGCGCGCCCGTCAGATGGTCGTACGCCACGTGCGCGTGGAGTCGTACGCCCGTGACGAGGGTGGCGTCGTCCGCGTAGAAATGCGGGTTGTGGTTGGTGGCGAGGCCCCGGCCGCCCGGGGCCGGGACCGGCTGGCCGGTGGCGCCCAGGAGGGTGTCCTGGACGCCGAGGGTCACGTACAGGCCGCCGAAGCGGCGGACGAACTCGGAGACGTCGTCGTACCCGAGCGTCGCACCGGTCTCCACGACCCGCTCCTCGCCGACGACACGGCGGAAGGACGGCAGGGCCGCCTCGACCCAGGGGCGGCTGTTGTGGACGGGCGGCACGGGCTGGAGGTACTCCACCGTCGCGCTCGCCCCGTACGCCGCCGCCGAATGCTCCACGAGCGTCGTCAGCCGCCGCCGCACCTCGGCCATGTCGGACTCCTCGGCGCAGCGGACGGTGCCCCACAGGGTCACCGTCTGCCCGATGATGTTGAACCGGCCGACGTCTTCCACGTGCCCGATGGAGACCGTGACCGCGTCGAAGGCCGAGACCTGCCGGTAGAGCTGGCCGATGCCGGTGAGGACCGCGCCGACCGCGGGCATCGGGTCGACGCCGGTCCAGGGCGTCGAGCCGTGCGTCTGCCGGCCGGTGACGACGACGCGGACGAGGCTGGACGCGGCGTACTGGTTGCCGACCCGGTACCCCACGTACCCCTTCGGCTGCGGGGTCACGTGCATCCCGAACGCCATCGTCGGCACCGGCTCCGCGAAGGCCCCGGCCTCGATCATGGCGAGCGCACCGCCCACCTCGTCCACCGGCGGGCCCTCCTCGGCCGGCTGGAAGACGAACAGGACGGTGCCGGGGAGCCGGTCGCGCACACCGGCGAGGACGGTGGCGGCGCCGAGCAGCATCGCCGTGTGGCAGTCGTGGCCGCAGGCGTGCGAGACCGGGAAGGGCCCGCCCGGGTAGTCGGTGTCCACGACCGTGGAGGCGAAGTCCTCCCCGCACAGGTCCGTGACCGGAAGCGCGTCGATGTCCGCCCGCAGCGCGACGACACGCCCCTCGCCCCCGGGCGCCGTACCGCGCAGGACCCCGACGACCCCGTGCCCCGCGATCCCGGTCCGGACCTCGTCGAGCCCGAGCGCGCGCAGCTCGTCCGCGACGAGCCGGGCGGTGTTCACCTCCCGGTTGGGCAGCTCGGGGTGCCGGTGCAGGTGGCGCCGCCAGGCCACCACCCGCTCCGCCACCTTCGCGGCGCGCTCGTCCAGTTCGCCGTGGACGGCGCCGTACGCGGACTCGTCGTGGATCGCATCCGTGCTCACGAGGACTCCCTCTCCTGCCGGCTGACGGTCGTGAGCCCGAATCTAAGCCGGTTACGCCGCTTCCGGACCGCTCCGCGCGATGATCGCCGCCGTGTCCACGCCCGCCGGCAGCGTGCCGAAGGCCAGCCCGCGGTCGCCGTCGAGGCGCGAGGCGCAGAAGGCGTCGGCGACGGCCGGGTCGCCGTGGCGGACGAGCAGGGAGCCCTGGAAGACGAGGGCGAGGCGCTCGACGAGACGGCGTGCGCCGTACGCCGCCGCCTCCGGGTCGTCGCCCAGTCCCGCGAGGTCCTTGCGGAGCCCCGCCACCGCCGCGTCGAGGCGCCGGTCGGCGCCCGCGCCCCGGTCGACCTCGGCGAAGAAGGCCTCCACCGCCTGCGGCTGACGGGCCATCGCCCGCAGCACGTCGAGCGCCGCCACGTTGCCCGAGCCTTCCCAGATGGAGGGCAGCGGCGACTCGCGGTAGAGCCTCGGCAGGCCCGAGTCCTCGACGTAGCCGTTGCCGCCCAGGCACTCCAGGGCCTCCGCCGCGTGGGCGGGGGCCCGCTTGCACACCCAGTACTTGGTGACCGCGAGGCCGAGCCGCCGCAGCTGCTCCTCCTCCGCGTCGCCCCGCCCCGCCCGGTCCACCGCCCCCGCGAGCCGCAGCGCCGCGACCGTCGCCGCCTCCGCCTCCACGGCGAGGTCGGCCAGGACGTTCCGCATCAGCGGCTGGTCCACGAGCCGCGCCCCGAACGCCTCGCGGTGCGTGGCGTGGTGCACGGCCTGGACGAGACCGAGCCGCATGCCGGACGCGGAGCTGATGGCGCAGTCGAGCCGTGTCATGTTGACCATTCGGATGATGGTGGCGACGCCGCGACCCTCCTCGCCGACGAGGTGCCCGAGGGCACCCTCGTACTCGATCTCGGAGGAGGCGTTCGACCGGTTGCCCAGCTTGTCCTTGAGCCGTTGGAGGCGGATCGCGTTGCGGCCGCCGTCCGGCAGCACGCGCGGGACCAGGAAGCAGGACAGGCCGCCGGGCGCCTGCGCGAGGGTGAGGAAGACGTCCGACATGGGCGCCGACGTGAACCACTTGTGGCCGGTCAGCGCGTAGAGACCCGGCTCGCCCGTCGGTACGGCCCTGGTCGTGTTGGCCCGGACGTCCGAACCGCCCTGCTTCTCGGTCATCGACATCCCGGCGATGATCCCGCGCTTCTCCGTCGGCACGCGGAGCCCGAAGTCGTACGAGTCCGAGGTCAGCAGCGGCTCGTACACGGCGGCGAGCTCCGGCCGCGCGCGCAGCGCGGGCACCGACGCGTAGGTCATGGAGACCGGGCACAGGTGCCCGGCGTCCGCCTGGCCCCACACGAAGACCTTCGCGGCGCGCGCCACGTGCGCGCCCGGCCGCTCGTCGCGCCACGGGGCGCCGTGCAGCCCGTTGCGGACGGCGACGTCCATCAGCGCGTGCCAGTGCGGGTGGAACTCGACCTCGTCGATCCGGTGGCCGTACCGGTCGTGGGTGTGCAGGACGGGGGAGTGGCGCTCGGCGAGCCGACCCCACTCCTGGGCCTCCGCTCCGCCCGCCAGCGCGCCCAGCGCCCGGACCTCGCCCTCGGCCCAGGCGGCGCCCTCCCGGCGCAGCGCCTCCAGGAGCGCCGGGTCGGCGGAGACGTCGTAACCGGTGAGCGGTGGTACCTGGTTGGTGACCTCATGCGTGGTCGGCATCGGGAACTCCCAGAGCTCGCAGGGTGAAGGTGACGAGTGCGGGTACGGTGTCCGGCCCGACGACCCCGTCCGCCAGCGGGCCGACGAGCGCCTCGGCGCCCGCGCCCACCAGGGCCGAGGCCGTGAGCGCAGGGTCCTGGGGCGGCAGTTCCCCGTCCCGTACGCCCTCCGCGACGTGCGCGGCGAACACGTCGCGGAACGCCCGGCGGAAGACGAGCCGCTCCGCGTCGACGGCGGGGTCGACCGGTTCGGCGAGCAGGGCGTAGGCGAGGCGCGGCGACGTGAGGGCCCGCAGCGCGAAGGTCTCGATGACGGCGACGACCCGCCCGGCCGCCGTGCGGTGAGCGGGGTCGGCGGCAGCCTCGGTGACGGCCGCGACCTCGCGGCGCACGACGGTGCGGAAGAGCTCGACGGCGAGCTCCGCCTTGCCGGGGAAGTGGCGGTACACGCTGCCGGTCGCGATCCCGGCCCGTGCGGCGACCGCCGCCATGGTGCACCCCGCGTACCCCTGCTCGGCGAGCAGCCCGCGCGCCGCGTCGACGACGGCGGCGCGCTGGGCGTCGAGCCTGGCCTGCACGGCGGGGGTGCGTCGGTAGGGCATGGAAGGAGTGAAGCAGTGATTCATTCCTTCATCAAGAGTCCCCCCTGGAGAGCCCCGAGCGGGTGCGTCGACGTCAGCCGGCCGTCGGCGCCCCGTCGGTGACCCGTCAGTGACCCGTCAGGTCCGCGAGCCTGAAGTCGTCGGGGAGAGGGGTGCCCAGCTCGTTGAGGGCCGTGACGAGCTTCTTCTCCTCGTACGTGAAGTGCGACTCGACCAGGGCGACGAGACCGTCCAGTTCGCCGCGCACCCGCCGTACCTCCGCCGGGTCCGGTTCCGTGCCGGCCTCGGTTCCCGGCAGCGCGTCGAGGAGTTCCTGCAGTCGGCGCAGGATCTCCTCCACCTGCTCGTGGTCGCGCGCGAGCTCGGCGAGCACCGGCCGCAGCGAGGGGTACGTCTCGGCGAGGACGGGGAAGACGCCCTGGTCCTCGGCGGTGTGGTGGCGGGTCAGCGCGGTGCAGAAGGCGAGGCAGTGCGCGCGGAGGTTCCGGGGGCGGTCCGCCCCGCCGGAGAGGAAGGCGTCCACGTCCTCGCGGAGACGGGAGAGCTCCTCGCGGAGCCAGAGGTGCACGTCGACGAGCTGGTTGCCGAACGCCGCCAGGCGGTCGGCCGGTTGGGGGCTTGTGGTCATCCGCTGATCCTCGCACCGGACGCCGAACGCCGCACCCCCCCCCGTGCGTGAAGGGGGGTGCGGCGTTCGGTCCGATCGGTGTGCGGCGTTCGGCGCGGGTGGAGCGGTACGGCTCCGGTGTCAGCCGGTGAAGACCTCGACCAGCGACCAGATCGCGAGGCCCGCCATGCAGACGCCGCCGACGCGCTGGACGGTCTTGAGCGGCACGCGCTTGGCGATGAAGCGACCCGCGACCAGGGCGAGCGCGGACACGGACATGAGGGCGGCGAGCGAGCCGATCGCCGTCGACCAGGCGCCGTTGGTGGCGGCGAGGTTGGCCGTCGTGATCTGCGTCAGGTCGCCCCACTCGCTGATGAACACGGTCATGAACGCCGTGGAGAAGACGGGCCAGAAGCCCGTCACCGTACGGCCGGCCGTGTCCTCGTCCTCGTCGTCGCCCCCGCCGCGCAGCAGGACGAAGGCACCGAAACCGAACAGCAGGGCCGAGACCAGCTTCACGATCCAGCCGGGGAGCATCCCGAGCAGGCCGCCCGCGCCCACGGCGATGGCGACGTGTGCCAGGAAGGCGGTGGAGGTGCCGAACCAGACGTACAGCGGACGCATGCGCGTGCCCATGGCGAGGGACGCGAACATCGTCTTGTCGGGAAGTTCCGCGAGGAAGATCAGCCCGAAGGCGGTGAGAATCGCCAAGGGGTCGAGGTGCATACCGGGGCTCTCTGGTGGGTCCGGGCCCGTGGACTCCGGGCACCGCCTCGATGGGCGACGGGAGGACCACTCGGCCCGGCATGACGGACCGTGCCCACGGGTGCGCGGACACGGATGATGCCTGGCCGAAGGTCTCGCCCGTCCGGCACGTGAACGCGCGCGGACCCGGTCACCGGGAACCCGGGGGCTCCAGTGTGTCGACGACCGGTTCGCAGGGCTACTCCCCTTCGCTGACCACCAGTGTAACGGACGGGGGCGCATGACCAGGTAGACGCCGTCTACCTGGGGGAGTAGACACTGTCTACGCACCTTGGTAGACAGTGGCCATGAAGGAGAACAAGATCGACGGCAGCGACGGCAGCGACGGCAGCGACGGCAGCGACGGCAGCGACGGCGACGGCGCCGACGGCGGGCTCCGCGCCCGCCTCGTCCGCGTCGGCGTGGACCTCGTCGACGCCGAGGGCGCCCAGGCGCTGACCCTGCGGGAGATCGCCCGCCGCGCCGGCGTCTCGCACGGCGCGCCCCGCCGCCACTTCCCGACGCACCTGGACCTCCTCTCGGCCATCGCCCGCCGGGGCTTCGCCGAACTCGCCGCCCGGGTCGACGCCGAGGACCGGCAGGACACCGCGCCGCGCGAGCGCATCGCACGGCTCGCCCACGTCTACCTCGACTTCGCCGGGGCCCGGCGCGGCATGTACGAGCTGATGTTCCGCCACGACCTGCTGGAGAGCGGCCGGCTCGGGCTGCGCGAGACCAGCCTCCCGCTCTTCGCCCGCCTCGCGGGACTCGTGGCCGAGGTCCGCCCCGGCGCCGACCCCGTGGTCGTCGCGGGAGCCCTCTGGGCCAACCTCCACGGCATCGCGCAGCTCTGGCACTGGGGCAGCCTCCGGCTCGCGACCGGCGGCGACGACCCCGGCCCGCTGCTGACCGCCGCGCTCGACGCCCACCTGGGGCACGCGTCGTGACGGCCGCCCGCCGTGCCCCCACCCTCGCGTGCAGTGTCGTCGGTGCCGGCGTCGTCGCCCTGGACGGCACCGTCCTCACCGTCGCCCAGCCCGCCCTCGGCCGGGACCTGCACGCGTCCGTCGGTCAGGTCCAGTGGACCAGCACCGCCTACCTCGTCGCCGTCGCGAGCCTCCTCGTCCTCGCGGGCCGCCTCGGCGACCGCTACGGCCACCGCCGCGTCTTCGCCCTCGGCGCGTTCGGCTTCGCCGCCGCCTCCGCCGGGATCGCGCTCGCCCCCGGCATCGGCGTCGTCGTCCTGCTGCGCGTGGCCCAGGGCGCCTTCGGGGCGCTGCTCCAGCCCGCGACCCTCGGCATGCTCCGTACCGCCTTCCCGCCCGAGCGGCTCGCGACCCCGATCGCCGTACGCACCGCGGTCATCGGCCTCGCCGCGGCGGCGGGGCCGGTCGTGGGCGGCGCGCTCGTGTCCGCGTACGGCTGGCGCTCGGTCTTCCTCCTCGGCGTCCCGCCGACCCTGGCGATCGCCGTCCTCGCCCTCACGGGCCGGGACCCGGCCCCCCACGCCACCAGGACCGGCGCCCGGCCCGGGACCTCCGCGCTCGACCCCGTCGGGGCCGCACTGCTCGCCGTCGCCCTCGGGCTCGTCGTGTACGGACTCACCGAGGCGTCCCGCGCCACGGGAACCGCCCTCGGGCTCCTCGTCGCGGTCGCCGTCGCCGCCCTCGGCACGGGCGCCGCGCTCGTCCGGCACGAGCGCCGCGCCCCGTACCCGCTGCTCCCGCCCGAGCTCCTGGGGAGCCGGCCCGTCCTCGCGGGCCTCGCCGTGCTGCTCGCCGCCTCCGCGGCCCTCTTCGGCACGCTCTTCGTGGTGACGTACTTCCTCCAGGACGTCCAGCGCCTCGACCCGCTCGACTGCGCCCTGCGCGTCCTGCCGCTCGCCGTCCTCATGGTCCTCGGCGCGCCCGTGTGCCCGCCGCTCCAGCGCAGGTTCGGCCCGCGTCGCACAGCGACCGCGGGGGCGGTCCTCCTCACGCTCGGCGTCGCCCTCCTCGCCACGCTCGACGCCACGGCCTCCGCCGTCACCGTCGGCCTCGCCTCCGCCCTCCTCGGCGCGGGTTTCGTGACGCTCATGGTGACCGCGACCTCCGTCGTCGTGCACCGTGCCCCCGAGGCCCACGCCGGAGTCGCGGGCGGCCTCCAGCAGACCGTCATGAACACCGGACCCGCGCTGGGCGTCGCCACCGCCACCCTGCTGCTCGCCCTCGTGCCCGGCGGCGGCCTCGTCCCGGACCGGGGCGCCGCGCTGCCGGTCCTCGCGCTGGTCGCCGCCCTCGCCGTGCCGGCGGCGCTCGCCCTCCCGGGCGCGGCGCACCGCACCGGGACACGCCCGGCGGCCGCGCCAGCCGAGGCCGGACGACAGCCCTGCGTACGATCATGAAATGCCCCATTCCGGCCATCGGCGCTCTCGCGTCCGAGCGGAGCGCACGCAGCTGAACATCGGGCGCGCCCTGCCCTTCGTGGTCATCGCCGTCGCGACCGTCGCCGATGTGGTCACGCCCGACGCGGAGCGGTTCGACCGGTTCCTCGTGGCCGCGCCCGCCCTCGCGGCCGTCACCTGGAGCGTGCGCGGGACGATCGCCATCGGGTCCCTCGCCGTGGCCGTGCGGGCGCTGCTCAGCCTGCCCCGCTCCGAGCCGCTCGTCCCCGTGCTGCTCTCCAGTGAGGTGGTCATCGTCCTCGTCACCGTGGCGGCGGCCTGGGTCAGCCGGGTCCGCGCCCGCTACGAGCAGGACCTCCGCGAGGTCACCGCCGTCGCCGAGGTCGTCCAGCGGGTCGTCCTGCGCCCCCTGCCCCCGCGCCTCGGGCGCTTCGGCCTCCACCTGCTGTACGTCGCCGCCGCGG
Source organism: Streptomyces sp. NPDC020807 (assembly GCF_040641575.1). Classification (NCBI taxonomy): domain Bacteria; kingdom Bacillati; phylum Actinomycetota; class Actinomycetes; order Kitasatosporales; family Streptomycetaceae; genus Streptomyces; species Streptomyces sp. NPDC020807. The sequence continues at coordinate 204,876 of NZ_JBFADU010000005.1, read as the reverse complement.
CCAAGGCCCGGATCGGCGGCGACTTCTACGAGGCCGTCAAGGTCCCCGGAGCCGTGCGGATCATGCTCGGCGACGTCCAGGGCAAGGGCCTCGGGGCGGTGGAGACGGCGTCCGTCCTGCTCGGCCACTTCCGCGCTCGGGCCGCCGGGAGCCCCGACCTGCCCGCCCTCGCCGACAGCCTGGACGAGGGGCTCGTCGGGTACGGCGGCTGGGACCCCGAGTCCGACGCGGCGGAGCGGTTCGCCACGGTCGTCCTCGTCGAGTTCCCCGACGACCGCGACGTCGCCCTGCTGCTCAGCTGCGGGCACCCCGCCCCGCTGGTGCAGCACGGCACCGAGGTGGCGGCGGTCGACTTCGCCGACCCCTCGCTCCCCGTCAACCTCGCGGGCCTGGCGGAGAGTCGCCACCACGTGGAGGAGATCCCCTTCGGTCCGGGGGACCGCCTGCTGCTCTTCACGGACGGCGTCAGCGAGACCCGTGACCGGGCGGGCACCTTCTACCCGCTGGAGACGCGGATGCGCGGCTGGGTCCGCGAACCGGCCGCCGACCTGCCCGGAATCCTCCACCGGGACCTCGCCGCCTACGGCGCCGACGGGCTCGACGACGACGTCGCCGCCCTGCTCGTGGTCAGGACGGACACGTCCGCGGACAGGGACACGGACTCGGACACCGGCTCGGACACGGCCCCGGGCACGGCCCCGGCCACGGACCCTGGCGCGCCCGCCGGCGCGGACACGGGAACTCCCGCGGGATCCCCCGCGAACGGGCCCGAAAGCCGGTACTGACGGGCTTCCCCGCGTCCAAACCCCGTCCGAGGGGGCGGGTTGTGTCGTTCACCCATGACCTGGTGATCCGTGCGCCGTCCGCACGCTCTGGCCGCTCCGCGCCCCCGTGCGTGAGGCTGACGACCGTCCGCGTGACGGACAGTCAGCAGCCCAGTCGAGAGAAACGGGTGCACGTGCCCCAGGACACTCCCTTCACCCCCGGCCCGTCCGACGACTTCCCGGGCTTCCCGGACGTCAGCGCGGGGCTCACCGCCGCCGACACGGCCCGGATCGCGGCGCAAGGCCTCTGGGCCGCCGACGGATCGGTGAACCCCGAAGCCGCCAGGCTCGGTCAGACCCTCGCCACCGCGCTCCTCGACGAGAGCGCGCAGGACCTGCTCCCGGCCGAACTCGCCGCGCACGTCGAGGAGGTGCGCGGGGTCGCCTGGCCCGCCTACCACCGCATCGAGACCACCGACGGCACCCGGCTCTCCGCCTTCAGCCTCCGCCGGCTCGCGCCGGGACCGCACCCGCTCGTCGTGTTCCCGGCCGGCTGGACGCCCTTCGGCTGGCCGCTGTTCCTCTGGGCGTACGGCGCCCTGGCCCGCCGCGGCTACCACGTGCTCGCCTACACCCCCCGCGGGCTCGGCTACCGTGGCCTCCCGTCCACCTCCGAGGGCTTCGTCGACGTCGCGGGACCGAACGACGTCTCCGACGGCTCCGACGTCGTCGACTTCGCCGTCGACCGCTTCGGACCGAGCGCCATCGGCTTCATGGGCGAGTCCTACGGCTCCGGCATCAGCCAGCTCGTCGCCGCCCACGACCAGCGCGTGTCCGCCGTCGTCGCCCTCAGCACCTGGGGCAACCTCGCCACCAGCCTGTACGACCACCGGACCCGGCACACCGCCGCCGTGAAGGCCCTCCTCGGCTTCACCGGCGGATCCGTGGAGGAGCGGTTCGACGCCGCCAACCAGGAGATCCTGCGGAAGTTCGACGCGAACGAGGACATGGAGGCCGTCGTCGACTGGGGCCGCCGCCGCGCCCCGGAGACGTACGCCCACCTCACCAACCGGTACGGCACGCCCACCTTCTTCTCCAACACCTGGCACGAGAGCCTCTTCCCGGTCAACCAGGTGCTGACCACCTTCGAGGCCCTGACGGTCCCCAAGCGCCTCAACCTCTGGATCGGCGACCACGCCGTCCCCGAGGGGCCCGGCCTCATCGGCACGCAGCCGGGGCGGGTCAACCTGCCCCTCGCGGAGGCGTACGCCTGGCTCGACCACCACCTCAAGGGCGAGTCGAACGGGGTCGAGGAGTGGGACCGGGTCTGCAGTCAGGTGATGTTCACGTACCGGACGGAGCCCGTCCTCGACCCCGTGACCGGCGAGCCGACCGGGGAGAACGAGGTCGTCGAACCCGCCCTCCGGGAGCACCGCGCCGACTGGGCTGACGTGACGACAGGGGCCGAGACCTTCGCCCTCACCGGTGACGGGGCGGGCGGCGGCGACGGCGCGCTCGTCACCGGCGGCGGCGAGACCACCGCTCCGCCCGAGGGCGCCGGCTGGCGGCGCTCGTTCGTCGCGGGCGTGGACACCGAGGCGACGGCCATGGACATGCCGGTCATGACGACGGGTCAGGCGGAGTGGGCGGGCAGTCCCAAGGTATACGAGACCCGCAAGATCGACCGCCGTCACGCCCTGGTCTGGACGAGCGAACCGTTCCCCGGAGACGGCGGACCGGGTGAGCCCGGCCGCAGGGTGCGGGGCATCCCGCGCCTGCGCCTCACCTTCCGCTCCACCGCCCCCTCGGCTACCCTCGTCGCCCACCTCCTCGACGTCGCCGAGGACGACACCGCCCGCATCATCAGCCACGAGCCGTGCACCGCGTACGACCTGACGCCGGACGAGGACACCACCGTCACGTGGAACCTCCAGGCCGCCGCGTACGACATCCCCGCCGGTCACCGCCTGATGCTGGTCGTCGACAGCATGGACCCCCTGTACGGGGACGAGGCCACGATCACCTGGACGCAGACCACCATCGGCTCCCCGGACGGCCTGCCGTCCTTCCTGGAGCTGCCCCTCGGCTGAGCCCGGCCGCCGCGGACGGGGTGGGGCGCGTACCGGCCGGGTGCGCGCCCCACCCCTCGGCTCGTCACGCCACCGGCGCGAGGTCCAGGTGCTCCCGGAGCGTCGTTCCCGTGTACGCGGTCCGGTACAGCCCCCGTTCCTGGAGTTCGGGCACGAGCAGGTCCACGATGTCGTCGAGCCCGTCGGGGATCAGGTAGGGCGTGATGTTGAAGCCGTCGATGGCACCGTGCCGGGCGAACCGGCCGAACTTCTCGGCGAGCCCCGCCGGGGTGCCGACGTGCCCGTGCTGCGGCCCCAGCTCGATGACGGTCTCGCGCAGCGACCAGCCGTTCGCCTCCGCCCGTGCCCGCCACTCGGCGATCGTCGCCCGGGGGTCCTTCACCGTGCGCGTGCCGAACGTCCCGTCGTACGCGGCGACCACCGGATCGTCGGCCGGCAGCGGCCCGTCGGCGTCCCGGTCGGAGAGGTCGATGTTCCACAGGCGGCCCGCGATGCCGAGTGCGACGGCGGGCGTGACCTGTTCGAGCCGGACCCAGCGCGCCTTCTCCTCCGCCTCCTTCTCGGTGGCCCCGATGATGATCTCCGTGCCGGGCAGGATCCGGACGGCGTCGTCCGCCCGCCCGGCCGTCCGCAGCCGCCGGCGGATGTCCTCGGCGAACGACAGGGCGTCGTCGAAGTCCGTGCCGTGCGCGGAGAAGAGCACGTCGGCGTTGCGCGCCCCGAAGTCCCGGCCCTCGCCGGAGTCACCGGCCTGGAAGATCACCGGGTGGCCCTGCGCGCTGCGCGGCAGCGTCGGGACGAGGTCGACGTCGAACTGCGCACCCTGCCTCCGTACGCGTCCCAGCGCGCCCGGCACCGACCACGTGCGGGCGTCGACGGACGGGGCGACGGCGCCCTCCGCCCAGCCGTCCCAGACGGCCCGCGCCACGGAGAGGAACTCCTCGGCGCGCCGGTAGCGGTCGGCGTGGTCCAGGAAGCCGCCGCGCCGGAAGTTCTCCCCGGTCCAGGCGTTGTGCGTGGTCACCACGTTCCATCCGGCCCGGCCGCCGGTGAGCAGGTCGAGGCCCGCGAAGCGGCGGGCCAGGTCGGTCGGCTCGTTGAACGTGGTGTTGGAGGTGGAGACGAGACCGATCCGCTCGGTCCCGGCGGCGAGCGCCGCCAGCTGGGTGATCGAGTCGGGGCGGCCGGCGATGTCGAGCTCGTGGATGCCGCCCTCCGACTCGCGCAGCCGCAGCCCGTCGCCGAGGAAGAAGGCGTCGAACAGGCCGCGTTCGGCGGTGCGCGCCACGTGGAGGAAGGAGGCCGGGTTGATCTGCGAACCGCTCGACGGGTCCGACCAGACGGTCCAGTGGTTGACGCCCTGGAAGAAGACCCCGAAGTGGAGGCGCGCGTCGGGGCGGGGGACGTCGGTGGGATCGGTGCGGGTCATCGGGACTCCTCCCCGGCGAGAGCGGTGGTGGTGGCGGTGGCGGTGGCGAAACGGTTCCGGGGGCGGGGGAGACCGAGCGACGCGCGCAGGGTCGTACCCGGCAGCGGGCGGGTCGCGAGCCGCCGGACGAACAGCTCGGGCAGGACGTGCCGGGACAGCACCGAGAGGTCCTCGTCGACGACGAGCGGGAGGAGCCGTACGCCGTCGACGTGGGCGGCGAGTTCGGCGAGCAGCGTCACCAGGCCCTCGGCCGAGCCCGTGTACCGGAGGCGGTCCGGCCGCCGCTCCCAGGGCGCGTACCGCTCCAGGTCGGCGATCCGCGCCTCGGCGCTCTCCCGCGGGGTGTCGAGGGCGATCTCGATCTCGGCGAAGGCCAGCGGCACGCCGGAGTCGGCCGCCGCCCCGACCGTCGCGGCGGTCGTGGGCCCGCCGACGAGGGCCACGTCGACGTGGCCGGGCGGCACGAGGCCGGGGTGGGCGAGGACCACGGGGCGGCCCTGCGGAGGGCGGGGGACGATCGACGGGCCCCGGACGGAGTAGGTCTCGCCGGTGAAGTCGATGGCGTGCAGCCGCGCGCGGTCCAGGTAGCGGCTGGTGGGCACCGACCGGATCACCGCGTCGTCCTCCCACGAGTCCCACAGGTCCCGTACGACCCGCAGGCCGTCGCGGGCCTCGCGGGCGAGCGCCTCGGCGCCCTCGACCGGGGGACGCCCCCAGGCCCGCGCGGCGGCCGGGTCGTCCTCGACGCCCACGACCCAGCCGGCGCGGCCCGCCGAGACGTGGTCGAGGGAGGCCAGCTGCGTGGAGACGTGGAACGGCTCGGCGTACGTGGTGGACACGACGGGCGCGACGCCGAGGACGCTCGTCGACGCGGCCGCGAAGGCGGCCCGCTCGACGGCGCCGACGCGGCCCGCGGGACCGGCGTCGGACGCGGGGGGCAGGATCGAGTCCTCGAACGTGACGAGCGTGAACCCGGCGTTCTCGGCGGCGGCCGCGGTGCGGGCGACCCGACGCGGGGTCAGCAGCTCACCGGGGGCGTGCGCGGCACGCCGCCAGGCGGCCGGATGCGCGCCGTCGCCGTCGAGCTCGACGGCCAGGCGCAGGGCGGGGCGGGGCATGGGAGGTCCTTCCGGAAGACACCGACGCGCGACGGCCCCGGGGCGCGGAGACGCGCCGCGGCGAGGCCGTGCGGAAAGAGGTCACGGAACAGCGCGGACCCGGCCCGCCGGGGGCGGGGTCAGGCGCTGACGGAAGGACAGATGGCCGAGGACGTACGGCAGAAGTCGACGTGGCGCCGGCAGACGAGCGGCCCGACGACCCGGACGGAGCGGAGCGCCGCCGTCGCGTGCGATACGTCCACGTGCGCCTCCCCCCGAATGTCGTTCCCTCAGCTTAGGCAGGCGGGCTTCCGCACTGTCAAGGCCTTCCCAGCCGGTGGGAGGGCCCGCGGCGGCGGACGGGCGGGGGAACGCGGCGCGCCCGGCAACGGAACGAGGTGCCGGGCGCGGGCAGGAGCGCGGGTGCGGGTGTGCGCAGGGGCGCGGGCGGCGGCACCGGGGGCGTACGGGCGTCAGGCGCGGTACGGCGTGTTCGTGGCGGCCCAGTCCGCGAGGACGCGCGCCGACACGGCCACCGACTCGCGCCAGGTGCGGTCCGCGCCCTCGCCCGCCTCGTCGCTGACGTGCTTCACGATCCGCAGCGGGACGCCGGCGAGCTCGGCGGCGGTGGCCAGCGCGTACCCCTCCATGTCGACGAGGGAGGCCCGCTCCGCGAGCCGGGCGCGGGTGGTCTCGTCGTTGATGAACGAGTCGCCGGTGGCCAGGACCACGTCGCCGCCGTCGGCCAGGGTCATGGGCTCGCCGTACGCGCCGCCGACGAGGGCGGCCAGGAACTCGCCGTCGAAGTCGTGCTGGATCACCGTGCCGACGACGTACGTGCCGCTCAGGCCCGGACGCAGGGCGCCCGCCGTGCCCAGGTTCACGATCTCGGACGGCCGGGGGCCCTGGGAGAGGACGGTCGCGAGGGCGGTCGCGGCGCTCACCTTGCCCATGCCGGTGAGCAGCACCGGAAGATCCGTGTCCAGGAACTGCGCCTCCTCCTTGAGGGCGAGGACGAGCAGCGGACGGTCGGCGGTGATCTTTCCGATGAGTTCCATGGAGGACACGCTAGTTCGAGACCCGGCTCGTCGTACAACCGGGTCATCCGATCCCGTACGGGGCCGGTGGTCCTCCCGCCGGGTCAGACCGGCACCAGGCGGCCGATCAGCGCGCCCAGCTGCCGGGCGTTCCGGCACGGCCGCATGTCCACGACCCCGGCGTACGCCGGGGCCTCCGAATCGCCCGTGCCCCACAGGGAGGGCTGCTCCGGATTGAGCCAGTGGACGCGCTTCGCGCGGTCCGCGACCCGCTTCAGTGCAGGGAGGTTCGGGTCCGCCCGGTTGGTCCGGCCGTCGCCCAGGACGAAAAGGACCGTCCGCGGCCCGATCGCGTCCCCGTACCGCTCGGCGAACTCGCCGAGCGCCGTCCCGTAGTCGCTCTGCCCGTGCCACCCGGTCACCTCGGCCTCCGCGAGGATCCGGTCGCCGAGGCCCGTGGGGTCCGCCCCGCCGCGTGCGACGAGGTCCGTCACCTCGTCGACCCGGTTGACGAAGGCGAAGACGCGTACCCGGCTGAACTGGTCGTGCAGGGCCCGCACCAGCAGCATCGTGAACTGCGCGAAACCGGCCACCGAGCCGGAGACGTCGCACAGCAGCACCAGCTCGGGACGGACCGGCCGGCGCCGCCGCAGCACGGGACGGACCGGGACACCACCGGTCGAGAGGGAGCGCCGCAGCGTCCGCCGCAGGTCGATCTCGCCGCGCGCCGCCCGCCGTCGCCGGGCCGCGAGCCGGGTGGCCAGCTTCCGCGCCAGCGGCCGTACCGTACGGCGAAGCTCGTCGAGCTCGGCCCGCCCGGCGAGGAGGAAGTCCACGCCGTCCGCCGTGCCCGCGACGGCCCGGCGCGCGACCCGGTCCCGGCCCTGCCGCTCGGCGACCCGGCGCCGCGCCTCGGTCCGCACCCGCTCGCGGAAGGCCTCGATGCTCCGCCGGATCTCGTCGTCGAGCAGCCGGTCGGCGAAGTCGGCTCCGTCCGTCCCGTGCCGCCGGGCGTCGCGCACCCGGGCCAGCAAGGTCTCGGGGCGCAGCCGGGCGAGCGTCCGGTGCGAGGACCAGCCGTCCGACCCGGGAGCGGAGCCGAAGCCGCCGAGGGCTCCCACGGCCTCGGCCGCCAGCCGGTCGAGGGCGGCCCCGTCGGCGGCGGCCAGCGCGGCGGCGATCCGCTCCCGCAGAAGCGCGAGGTCGGACGAGGGGCCGTACTCGGTGTGCGACGCGACCTCCTCGCCGTTGCCGCCGAGCGGAAAGTACAGGTCGAAGACGTGGTCGAACACCCGGCGCTGCCGCTCCCCGTGCAGCAGGGTCGCCGCGAGCGCCTCCCGCATCCGTTCCCGGTCCGTGAACCCGACCGCTTCGAGCGCGAGGCCCGCGTCGACGGTCTCGCCGGTGCCGATCCCGAAGCCGTGGTCGCGCAGCGCCGCCACCAGGCCGGTCAGCCGCGCCGTCGCCCCGGTGGCCCCGCCCGGGCTCACACCGCCTCCAGGTCGAACTCGGCCGCCGCCTTCACGATGTCGTCCCGGTGCTTGAGGAGGACACCGAGGCTGTCCCGTACGAGCTCCTCGTCGAGCCGGTCCGCGCCGAGCGCGAGGAGGGTGCGGGCCCAGTCGATCGTCTCCGACACGGACGGCACCTTGCGCAGGTCCATGGCCCGCAGCGCGCCGACGACCCGGACGACGGACGCGGCGAGCGCGGCGTCGAGCCCCGGCACCTTGAGCGTGACGATCCGGCGCTCCAGCTCCTCCTCGGGAAAGCCGACGTACAGGAAGAGGCAGCGGCGCCGCAGCGCCTCCGACAGCTCACGGCTCGCGTTCGAGGTGAGGACGGTGAACGGCCGCCGTACCGCCGTGATCGTGCCGAGCTCGGGCACGGTGACCTGGAAGTCGCTCAGGACCTCCAGGAGCAGGCCCTCCACCTCGACGTCGGCCTTGTCGGTCTCGTCGACGAGGAGCACGGTCGGCTCCGCGGAGCGGATGGCGGTCAGGAGCGGGCGGGGGAGGAGGAACTCCTCGGAGAAGACGTCCGTCCGCGTCTCGTCCCAGGACTCGCCCCGGCCGGCCGTGATCCGCAGCAGCTGCTTGGCGTGGTTCCACTCGTAGAGCGCGCGGGACTCGTCGACGCCCTCGTAGCACTGGAGCCGCACCAGCCGTGCCCCCGTCGCCGCCGTCACGGCCTTCGCGAGCTCCGTCTTGCCGACGCCCGCCGGGCCCTCGACGAGGAGCGGCTTGCCCAGCCGGTCGGCGAGGAAGACGGTGGTGGCGACGGCGCGCGAGGCGAGGTAGCCGGTCGCGGCGAGCCGCTCGGCGACGTCGTCGACGGAGCTGAAGAATCCGGTCGTCATGGCGGCCCCCCGGGGAGTGGATGTCCCTACCGTGTCCCGACCGGCGCATACCGGCCAGTAGCATCAGTCGTACTTGATCAGATCCACCCGCACCGCACAAGGCGTCCCCCGGCCCGTCCCCGCGCGCCGCGCGCGGCCCGCTGGTGCAATGGGGGGAAACCGGAAGGCGCTGCCCCGGCGTGCGGGCGGCGGCGGTGGAGGTGTCGTGACGGAACAGGACGAGGTGTTCCTGTCCAGGGCTCGGGCGGAGTCCCTCCTGTCCAGGATGCGGGCGATGGAGCAGGCGGTCGCCGAGATCGGCACGACGCTCGACGAGACCCGCACCTGCCGCGAGCTCGCGGCCTTCCTCGTGCGGTTCCTGGGCGGCTCGGTCACGGTCGACCTGTACGCCGAGCAGGGCGTCAGGGCCCGGCGCGCGGCGACGGCGCGCGCATCGGAGCCGACACCCCCCGCCGGAGCCCGTACGGACACGCTCACGGCCGCCCTCGCCGTCACCGACGACGACGAACCCCTCGGCGTCGTCACCGCCACCCGGGCCGGCGCGACCCCCTTCACCTTCGACGAATCCGCCGCCCTCCACCACGCCACGCGCCTCGCCGCCCGGCACATCGGCCACGCGCGCCGGCTCGCCGCCACCGAGAACACCGCGCTCCACCTCCAGCGCGCGCTCGTCGCCGAACCGGGCCGCCCGCACCCCAACCTGGAGACGGCCGGCGGCTACCTGCCCGTCGGGCACCACACGCTCGTCGGCGGCGACTGGTTCGAGACCGTACGGCTCCACTTCGGCCGCACGCTCCTCGTCGTCGGCGACGTCATGGGCCACGGCCTGGACGCGGCCGTCGACATGAACGCGTACCGCACCGCGCTGCGCGAGGTCGCCGCCACGGACCTGCCCCCGCACCGGGTCCTGCGCCACCTCGACTCGGTCGTCGCCGAGGACGACCTCCGCCGCCCCGCGACCTGTCTGCTCGTCCGGGTCGACCCGGCCCGGGGGACCGCGACCTTCGCCAGCGCCGGGCACCTGCCGCCCGTCGTCTTCGGCGCGGACGGCTCGGCCGAACTCGTCGACCTCCCCGTCGGCCCGCCGCTCGGCACCGGCGTCGGCGGCTACGAACCCGTCACGCGTCCCCTCGCCCCCGCCGAGACGCTGCTGCTCTTCACCGACGGCCTCGTCGAGCGCCGGGGCGAGGACATCGACGCCTCACTCGCCCGCCTGGCCTCCCTCCGCCTCCCGCCCGACCCCGGCCCCGAACAGGTCGTCGACGCCGTGCTCCACCGCCTCGACGCCCACCGCGCCGAGGACGACGTGGCCGTCCTCGCCGCCCGAGTCCGCGCCCGCCAGGCGTAGCCCGGGGGCCTTTTCACGCCTGAGCGGGATTCTTTCGCCACGACGCTTGTGCGCGGCCCCGCCGCCCGGCACGCTCCTCGTATGAACACGGCCAGGCATGCCAGTGAACGTCTGATGAGCTGGCCCTCGCTGACCCCCGGCCGCGCCCACTGCGGCGCCGAGCTCGGACTCGGCACGGAGACACAGGAAATCGTCCACTTCCACGGCGAACACGAGGCCGACGTCCACCTCACCCGGGCCATGGTCGCCAAACTGCGCCCGGCCCTCCTCGGGTCGAGCGCGGTCCGACTGCGCGCCGGTTCTGGCTGGGTGACGGTCCGTCTGGACATGGGCTCGGACATCGACCTGCTCGCGACCCTGGTGAGCGCCGCCCTCCAGGCCAACGGCATGCCCGACGCCGCCCCGGACGGCTGCACGCGCACCCTCCCGGTCCCCGGCAACCGCTGACGGCCGGTCAGCGGATACGAGCGGCCGCGTACGGCTCCGGGCTGCTCCGAGTCGCTCGGAACAGCCCCGGCGGCTTCCGGCGGTTCGGGCGCCTACTGCGGCACGGGGAACAGCATGCACGTGCTGGTGGCGTGCGCGAGGAGCCGGTCCTGCGCGTCGTAGAGGCCGGCCTCCGCGAGCGCCGTGCGGCGCCCGCGGGACAGCACCGTGCCGATCGCGCGGATCTTGCCCGTCTCCTTGGTGACCGGGCGCAGGAAGCGGGTCGACAGGTCGAGCGAGGTGTACGCCGTGCCCTGCGGGAGCGTCGAGTGCACGGCGCAGCCGGCCGCCGAGTCGAGCAGCGTCGCGTACACGCCGCCGTGCACGCTCCCGATCGGGTTGTAGTGCTCCTCGCCCGGCTCGATGGCGAACACGGCCCGCCCCTCCTCGACCTCGTCGAGGGTGAAGCCGAGCAGCGCGGCGAGCGGCGGCCCGGGCAGCCGGCCTGCCGCGATCTCGCGCAGGAAGTCGATCCCCGCCATCGTCGCCGCCGCCTTCGCGCTGTCCCCCGGGTCCTGCCACTCCACCGTCCGTGACCGCACTGTCATCGCTCCGCTCCCGCTCCCACCTGGCTGACTCTGTACGGCGAAGCTAGCCCTGCCGTCAGCTGACTGTCAACGACGAAGCCAGGTGGCTAGAGTGTGACGATGAAGTGGCTGGAGACGGACACCGCGAACTGCCCGGTGGGCCGCACCCTTGACCTGGTGGGCGAGAAGTGGAGCCTGCTCATCGTGCGGGACGCCTTCAACGGCGTCCGCCGCTTCGACGAGTTCCGGCGCCACATCGGCCTCTCCGAGGCCGTCCTCGCCGACCGCCTCCGCAAACTCGTCGCCGCCGGCATCCTGCGCGCCGAGCCCTACCGCGAACCCGGCTCCCGCACCCGCTACGAGTACCGCCTCACCGCCAAGGGCGTCGACCTCTGGCCCGTACTCCTCGCCCTCAAGCAGTGGGGCGACACCCACACCCCCGACCCCGCCGGACCCGTCCTCGACATCCACCACACCGACTGCGGCGCCCCCGTCCGCGTCGTCGTCCGCTGCGAGGGCGAGGACCGGGCCGTCCTCACGCCCCGCGAGGTCACCGCCCGCCCCGGCCCCGGAGCCCGCCCCGCCCCGCGCTGAGGACCGGCGGCGGCCGACGGGAGCGGCGGCGGGCACTCTTTCGGCGGTACGGGGGAGAGGTCCGGCCGCCCGCGCGGGTACCCCACGAACCATGCCCCCCACACCCGGCCCGCCGGACGACGCCGCTCCCGCCGAGCACGGCCACTGGTACCACCGTCTCCACACCCGCGTCGTCGCCTCACCGGTCGGACTCGCCTGGAACCGAGGCCGCGCCATGGAACTCATGCACCGCGCCATGGGCTTCGCCGCGCTCAGCCTCCTCACCCTCGTCCCGCTCCTCATCGTGGTCGCCGCCGCCGACCTCGCCAGCGGCCAGGGATTCGCCCGGTGGCTCATCCAGGGGCTCGGCGTCACCGAGGTCTCCCAGGAGGAGGTCGAGCGGCTCTTCGGCCAGCCGGGGCAGGCGCTCCAGCGCACCACCGCCTTCGGCCTCGCCGCACTCGCCGCCTTCGGCGTCACCTTCGGCTCCGCCGTCCAGACCGGATACGAGCGCGTCTGGGACCTCCCCACCGCCCGCTGGCACACCATGTGGCGCCACGTCGTCTGGCTCGCCGTCCTCGTCGGAGCCCTGCTCCTCTTCGTCACCACCCCGACCCCCGAGGAGTCCCCGGCCCCCGTCACCGCCCTCGTCGCCCTGACCGATCTCGCCGGGACGTTCCTGTTCTTCTGGTGGTCGCAGCGCTTCCTCCTCTGCGGCCGCGTCCGCTGGCGCGCCCTCGCGCCCGGCGCCGCGCTCACCGCGCTCGGCCTGCTCGGGCTGCGGATCTTCTCCCAGCTGGTCTTCTCCCCGCTCATCGCCTCCAACGCCGTCACCTACGGCCAGTTCGGCACCGTCCTCGTCCTCCAGTCCTGGCTCGTCGGAGTCGGCTTCGTCGTCTACGGCGGCGCCCTCGTCGGGCGCCTCGTCCACGAACACCTCCTCGCCCGCCGCCTGCGCGGCCGCACCTGACCCGGTGCGCGGCCCGGACGATCACACGATCCGGTGGATCCGCAACGGAGCGGCCCGACGCCGGCTCCGGGCCCGCTTGGATGGAACCTTCCCCAACGGCCCGTCGAGAGAGAGCCGCCCATGACGAACACCTGGCTGCCACCCGTCGAGTACGTCGAGACCCTGCCGAGAGCCACCGCCTACGCCTGCCTCTTCTTCACGGACACCGCGGGCCGTCCCTTCCAGATCCGTGCCAGCGACCGCACCCGCCGGTGGCAGTGGCCCGGCGGCAACATGGACCCGGGGGAGACCCCCTGGGAGACGGCGGTACGCGAGTGCCGCGAGGAGACGGGGATGGTCTTCACCGGCGAACAGCGGCTGCTCGGTGCCCACTTCCTCGGGGACCGGGGCGAGGAGTGGCCCGCCAACCACATCGGCTTCATCTTCGACGGCGGGGAGCTGACGGACGAGCAGATCGCCGCCGTCGTCCTCGACCCGGGGGAGCACAGCGAGTACAGCCTCCGCACCCTGGAGGAGTGGCAGCGGGAGATGGAACCGGGTGACTTCGCCCGCCTCGCCGAGATCCACGAGGCCCGCCGCACGGGCTCGACCGTGTACGCGGAGGACCGGCCCGGCACCGGCTGAGCGGAGGGGGTGGCCCGCCCCGCCGGCCGGGCCACCCGCGGCCCGGTGAGGCGGACGGGCCGCCGCCCCTGGTCCGGGTCACGTACGGTTCCGACCGTTGTGCCAGATGTTTCGTGAACGCGGTAAGGGTGGACTGCCCATGTGCTGGAGTGCGACCGCCGACCTCTGGGCGGGCCTCGGGATCGGCGCCGTGGGCGTCGCCTCGATCGCCTCCGTACGCCGGGCGGGGGACCTCCCGCTCGCCGCCCTGCCCCTCCTCCTCGGCGCCCACCAGGTCGTCGAGGCGGCCGTCTGGCGTGCCGGGGGCGGCACCGGACCGGCCACCCTCGCCTGGGCCGTGATCGCCCTTCCGCTCCTGCCCGTCTGGATCCCGGTGGGCGTCGTGACGGCCGCCCGCCCCGCCGACCGGTGGCGGCTCGTCGCGCCGCTCCTCGCCGGAACCGCCACCGCGGCCGTCCTCGCGCACCGCCTCGCCACGCACCCCGTGTCCGCCCGCGTCCACCGTCGCACCCTCGGCTATGTCGTCGACCTGCCGTACGCGCCCCTGGTCCTCGCCGGGTACCTCCTGGCCACCGTCGGGGCCCTGCTGCTCGCCCGCGACCCCGTCCTGCGCGCGCTCGGGCTCGTCACCGGCGCGGGGGCGGTCGTCTGCGCCCTGCTGTGGAGCGAGGCCTTCGTCTCCACCTGGTGCGCCCTGGCCGCCGTCGCCTCGCTCCTCGTGCTCTTCTGGATCCGACGGCGGCGGACCGTAACCCCACGGCCGCTCGGTAGTTGACCAGGGCATGAAGAAGCGCAGCATGCTCGCCATCGCCTCCCTCGCCGCAGGCGTCGTCACCGCCCTCGTCACGCCGCCGCCGCAGGCCAGCGCGGCCGAGAGCCCCCTCGGCGGGACCACGGGCCTCCTCCAGGACGACCAGACCGCCGAGGCCGTCGCAGGAACCGTGCAGGCCGTCCAGGGCGCGTCGGCTGCCGTCGAAGGCGGCCCGCAGGGTGGCGGAATCCTCTGATCTTGCCCCTGACCTGCGGAAACCGGTGCCCCGCGCCCTCGTGGGAGGCGCGGGGCACTCGGCTGCCGTGACCCGTGAGGAGGCGGCCCGTGCGCGCGCCGTGCGGGAGTAATGACAGGATGTCCCCATGAGCGACAACGTGTACTTCGACATCACCATCGACGGTGCGCCGGCCGGCCGCATCGTCTTCCAGCTTTTCGACGAGACCGTCCCGAAGACGGCTGACAACTTCCGCCAGCTCGCCACCGGCGAGAAGGGCTTCGGCTACGCCGGCTCCGGCTTCCACCGCGTCATCCCGCAGTTCATGCTGCAGGGCGGTGACTTCACCAACCACAACGGCACCGGTGGCAAGAGCATCTACGGCGAGAAGTTCGCCGACGAGAACTTCAAGCTCAAGCACGACCGTCCGTACCTGCTCTCGATGGCCAACGCGGGCCCGAACACCAACGGCTCGCAGTTCTTCGTGACCACGGTCGTCACCAGCTGGCTCGACGGCAAGCACGTCGTCTTCGGCGAGGTCGTCGAGGGCCAGGACGTCGTGGACAAGATCGAGGCGCTCGGCTCCCCGTCGGGCCGTCCCTCCGCCAAGGTCGAGATCGCGGCCTCCGGCACCGTCTGAGACCGGTCGGACGCCGTCACCGGCGCCTGAACGCAGGGGAGCCGCACGTCCGGGAAGGACGTGCGGCTCCCCGCCGCCGTTTCCGGCAGCCCCTGCGCGGTGTCGGAGCCCAGGCCGTCACCGGCCGCCGGGCCGACGGGCCCGGGCCGTCAGGCCTCCTCGCCGTACCGCCGCTCGAACTTCGCGATCCGGCCCTCGGTGTCCACCGTCCGGGCCTTGCCCGTGAAGAACGGGTGGCTCTCCGAGGAGATCTCCACGTCGATGACCGGGTACGTGTTCCCGTCGTCCCACGAGATCGTCTGCTCGCTGGTCGCGGTGGACCGGGTCAGAAAGGCGTACCCGGCCGCCCGGTCGCGGAAGACCATCGGTCCGTACTCGGGCTGCTTGTCCTGCTGCACGTGTCCTCCTCGGGCTTGCACCCTCGAATCGTCCGCCTGAAGCGTCCGGCCTGCTCAGGCGCGGCACCCCCAGCCTCCCCGGGCCGGTCCCGGCCGACCAGCGCCACGCGCCCGGACGGGTGACGCCCACCGCCGCTCAGGGCACCTCCGGCCAGCGCGCGGCGAGCAGCAGCGCGATGTCGTCCGGGCGTGCCGTCGCCTGGCGGGCCTCCCGGATCAACCGGTCCGCGGCCTCGGTCAGCGGCAGCCCTCCCGTCGCCGCGAACGCCCGCCGCAGCCGCTCGATCCCCTCGTCGATGTCCCTGCCCGGCCGCTCCACGAGACCGTCCGTGAACAGCGCGAGGACCGACCCGGGCGGGAGCCGCAGCGGTGTCACGGGATACGAGGCGCGGTCGTCCACCCCGAGGACGACACCGCCCGGCAGGTCGAGCAGCCGCGTCGTCCCGTCCGGGCGCAGCATGAGCGGCTGCGGATGCCCGGCCCGTACCGCCCGCGCCTCGCCCGTGTCCGGGTCCAGGAGGACGTAGCAGCAGCTCGCGAACTGGCCGGGGTCGAGGTCGATGAGGAGCCTGTTGGTGCCCCGCATGACGTCCTGCGGCCGGTGACCGCCCAGCGCGAACGCCCGTACGGCGCTGCGCAGCTGGCCCATCGTCGCCGCCGCCGCGACCCCGTGCCCCTGGACGTCGCCGATGACGAGCGCGAGCCGCCCGTGCTCGGTCTCGATCACGTCGTACCAGTCGCCGCCGACGTCCATGCCGTCCGTGCCGGGCAGGTAGCGGCCGACCGTCTCCACCCCCGCGCGCACGGGCAGCCGGTGCGGCAGCAGGGCGTCCTGGAGACCGCGGGCGACCGCCGACTCCGTGTCGTACCGCTGCGCCCGGGACAGCGCCTGCGCGATCAGACCCGCCAGTGCGGTGAGCACGGTCCGCTCCTCCGGGCTGAACGGCCGGGACCGGTCGAAGCCGAGGATGCAGGAGCCCACCGGACGGCCCGAGGCGATCAGAGGCAGGAAGGCCCGGGCACCCGCGGTCGAGTCCACCGGCAGGCCCGGGTACGCCTTCCGGAGCTGCTCCATCGACTCGAAGAACAGCGGCCGGCCCGAGGTCAGCGTGTCCACGCCCGGGAGGCGGGCGTCGAGCGCGACCCCGTCGAAGGGTTCGAGGAAGCCGGGCGGGAAGCCGCGCTCCCAGGCCAGGTAGAGCCGCCGCTCGCTCAGCAGGTAGATGGCCAGCTGGCGCCCGCCGAAGGCCGGGAGCAGCTCCTCCGTCACCACGGCCGACACCTGGCGGGCTGTGACCGCCTCCGTCAGGGCGATGGCGAGGGCCACCGGACGGTAGAGGGCGGCGGCACGGTCGCCCGCGCCGAGGTCGTCGGAGACGCGGTGGCGGAGGTCGACGGTCCGGTCCTGCCGGTCCACGGCCGCTTCGCGCACGGCGGCCAGCGGTCGGCCGCCCGGATCCCGCGCGGCCTCCGCGTCCGTCCCCTCCGGCGGCAGCCGGGCCGGGTCCTCCTCCGGCACCAGGACCATCGTCAGGCCGTCCCGGCCCGGGTGCAGTGCCACCGACAGCCAGCGCCCCTGCTCCGGCCGCGCGAGGAAGCGGATCGGACCTTCGGACAGCAGCGCCGCCCGGAGCTGCTCCTCGTGGAAGGGGAGGTCGAACCAGGGGAGCGCCTCCCACAGCGGCCGTCCCGCGAGCGCTCCGCGCGGGCGGCCGAGGAGCCGCTCCGTGCGCTCGTTGAGGTACGTGATCCGGCCGAGGCGGTCGATCGCCAGGATCGCCCGCGGCAGCCGGTCCGTGGCGTCCGAGCCGACGAGGCCCGTCCCCAGGTCGACGAGCGTGCCGGCCAGTCGCCCGCCGGTCCTCCGCGCGTCCGGGGCCGTGCCCTCCCGCGCCCGCGCGGACACCTCCAGGAGGTGAAGGCCGCCGTCCGGGCCCTTCAGGCGGATCCTGCGCACGGCCGGCCGGCCCTGCACCTCCGTCGTCTGGAGGGCCGCCGCCCACAGCGCGTACGCGTCCTCCGGGTCGAGCCGGGACGTCAGCACCTCGATGGAGCACGGCGAGGACACCCCGGCCCCCAGGATCTCCCGCAGCCCGGCGTCCATCGTGACCGTGCCGGACTCCAGGTCCCAGTCGAAGGAGCCGAAGCGCACGGGCGGCGCCGAACCGGAGGACAGCTGGACGGAGACGGGGTCGCCGTCCCACCCGACGGACGTCCCGCCCCGGGCGAGCCCGGCGAGCGCTTCGCCGAGCCGCCGGGCCTCGGAGGTCATGCGGCCTGCGTCCCGCGCGCTCACGGCCTCGTCGGGGTCGAGGGTCCGCAGGGCCACGAGCACCCCGAACCGCTCCCGGCCGGCGACCACCGGCTCGTACAGCGAGGAGAAGGGGAACGGCAGGCTCGCCACCAGCTGGGGGAAGCGCCGCATCGCGTCCTCGACGTCGGAGAGGTGCACCGCCTGCCCCGAGCGGTAGGCCTCGGCGACCGGGAACGGCCGGTTCAGGTGCATCCGCCACCACGGGCGGAACAACGGGCCCGGCAGCCCCACGAGCACCGCGAGACGCAGCAGGCCGGGCGTCTCGGAGCGGAGGTACATCCCGCCCGCGTAGCCGCCGACGGCCTCGACGGTCCGGAGGGCGGCCTCCGCGACCACCCGCGTGAGCGCACCGGAGGCGGGCCCGTCGGCAGAACCGTTCCCTGACGGATGCCCGGTGCCGCCCGCCGGGCCGGGGCGGGACGTGCCGTGCGAGGTCACACAGCCAGGATGCGCCTGCCCCGAAAGGCAGCGCATCCCGGAGAAGCGTGCGACCGGGGCGGGGCGCGCATCGAGCTCCGCGCGCCGCCCTCACACTTCCCCGCGCCGGTGACCCGACTCACCGCAGACGATTACACTCAGTAACCAAGCGAGGCCGTCGCCCGGATCTGGGCGGCCTCCCCGTTCGCTGCCAGGGGGCATGATGACGCACCGCGTTCTTCCGTACGACGTTCATGGCGAGGGACCCGGCCGGGCCCTCGTGCTGCACAACTGGTTCGGCGACCGCACGAGCTTCGCGCCCCTGCGCGACCACCTCGACGGCGCGGCCGGCACCTACGCCTTCGTCGACTGCCGGGGCTACGGCGAGGCCCGCGACATCGAGGGCGCCTACACGATGGAGGAGGTCGCCTCCGACGCGCTCGCCGTCGCCGACGACCTGGGCTGGGAGGCGTTCTCCGTCATCGGCCACTCCATGGGCGGCAAGGCGGCGCAGCTCATGCTCCTCGACGCGCCCGACCGGGTCCGCTCCGTCATCGGCATCTCGCCGGTGGCCGCCTCAGGGTTCCCGCTCGACGGCGAGACGTGGGAGCTCTTCGCCGGCGCCGCCGACTCCCCGGCGAACCGGCGCGCGATCATCGACACGACCACGGGCGGCAGATACGACGACGCCTGGCTCGGCGCGCTCGTCGACCGGTCTGTCAACCGTTCCTCGGCCACCGCCTTCCGGCGCTATCTCGACTCCTGGTCGGGCCCCGACTTCCACGAGCGCGTCCGCGACAACACCACCCCCGTCCTCCTCGTCGTCGGCGCGCACGACCCCGCCCTCGGCGCCGAGGCCATGGAGGCGACCTGGCTGCGCTGGTACCCGAACGCCCGCCTGGAGGTCCTGAAGGACGCGGGCCACTACGCACCGGAGGAGACCCCGGGACCCCTCGCGGAGGCCATCGAGGCGTTCCTCGCGGCCTGAGGAAGCACGCGACCCCGGCCATGATCCGCCGGACAGGCCCTAGGCTGGAGACACCGGCCGGGGACGGGACGCACCTGCCCTTCCCGGAACTCGGGTCTCGGACTCCGGACCCCGGCCGCCTCGGCGGAAGGTGGCGGATCATGGAGTTCAGCGACCGGACCGACGCGGGTCGAAGGCTCGCCGAACGCCTCGGCCACCTCAGGGGTCAGGACGTCGTCGTCCTCGGTCTGCCGCGCGGAGGAGTGCCGGTCGCCGCGCCGGTCGCGGAGGCCCTCGGTGCGCCGCTCGACATCTGCCTCGTACGGAAACTCGGGGTGCCGTACCAGCCCGAGCTGGCGATGGGCGCGCTCGGGGAGGGCGGGGTGCGGGTTCTCAACGATCAGATCCTGCGCGAGACGGGTGTCGACGACCAGGATCTCGCCGCGGTGGAGGAGCGCGAGCTCGCCGAGCTCGACGCGCGGACCCGTCGCTACCGGGGCGACCGGCCGCCCGTGCCCCTGGAGGGCAGGACGGTGGTCGTGGTCGACGACGGGCTCGCGACGGGCGCCACCGCGCTCGCCGCCTGCCGGGTGGTCCGTGCCAGGGGCGCCGCGCGGATCGTCCTCGCCGTCCCGGTCGCGCCGCGCGGCTGGCACGCGCGCGTCGGAGGCGAGGCGGACGAGACCGTGAGCGTGAGCGAGCCGGTCTTCTTCCAGGCGATCGGGCAGTTCTACCGGGACTTCTCCCAGACCCGGGACGACGAGGTCCTCGACTGCCTCGCCCGGAGCCGCGCCGCGCACGGACCCGTCGTGCGGGACACCGAGGTCCGGATCCCGACGGCGGGCGCCACCCTCGCCGGGCGGCTCGCCCTGCCCGACGACGCGCTCGGTGTCGTGCTCTTCGCCCACGGGAGCGGCAGTGGTCGGCACAGTCCCCGCAACCGGTCGGTCGCCGCCGCCCTCGGCAAGGCCGGACTCGGCACTCTGCTGTTCGACCTGCTGACGGAGCAGGAGGCGGCGGACCGGGCGCGGGTCTTCGACACCCCGCTGCTCGCCGGCCGTCTCGCGGGCGCCACGGAGTGGCTGGCCGGACGGCCGGAGTGCGCCGGGCTGCCGCTCGGGTACTTCGGCGCGAGTACGGGCGCGGCGGCGGCGCTGTGGGCGGCGGCGGACGCCGGCGCGGGGATCGACGCCGTGGTGTCACGAGGAGGCAGGCCCGACCTCGCCGGGGAACGGCTGGCACGGGTGCGCGCCCCGACCCTCCTCGTGGTGGGCGGCCGGGACGCGCTCGTCCTGGACCTGAACCGGCGGGCGCAGGCGCTGCTGCGCTGCGAGAACCGGCTGGCGGTCGTCGAGGGCGCCACGCACCTCTTCGCGGAACCCGGTGCCCTGGAGGAGGTGGCGGAGCTCGCCACCTCCTGGTTCACCGGGTGCTTCCGGCGTCAGTAGGCGCCGTTGACGTTGTCGATCGAGCCGTAGCGGTCGGCGGCGTAGTTGGAGGCGGCGGTGATGTTGGCGACCGGGTCGAAGAGGTCGGTCGACGTGCCGGGCACGTGGTAGGCGTCGAAGGTCGGCTGGATCACCTGGAGCAGGCCCTTCGAGGGCGTGCCGGCGGCGGCGTTGGAGTCCCACAGGTTGATGGCCTGCGGGTTGCCGGAGGACTCGCGCATGATGTTGCGGAGGATGCCGTCGTACGAGCCCGGGATGCCGTTGCGGGCCATGATGTCGAGGGACTCGCGGATCCATCCGTCGAGGTTGTCGGCGTACTGGGTGGCGGCGGGGGCGGCCTGCACGGCCCGCGCGGGGGCGGCCTGCACCGGAGCGGCGGCCCGGGCGGGGGCCTGGGCAGGAGCCGCCTGGGCAGGAGCCGCCTGGGCGGGGGCCGCGCGGCGCTCGGAGCGGCTGGCGCGGTCCGTCGTGGAGCTCTTCTTCGCCGGGGCGGAAACGGGCTTCGCGGAATTCCGACGAAGTGTCAGTTCGAGGCCGGGGTGAATGAGTGACGGATTGTCACCCACGGCGGCCCTGTTGGCCCGGTAAAGGCTCTTCCAGCCGCCCTGGATTCCCTTCTTCTGTGCGATCAGGGAAAGGGAGTCGCCGCTGACGACGGTGTACGTGCGGGCGGCCGTGGCGGCGGTCGGGGCCGAGAGCGCGACCGGCGCCGCGGCGGCGGGGGAGGCGGCGGGAGCGGCCGCGGGGGCGGCGATCGCCGGGGCTCCGGAGGCGGGTGCGGCACCGGCCGAGGCCGGGGCGATCAGCGGGAGCGCGAGGGCGACCCCACCCGTGCCGACCAGGGCGATGCCCTGGGAGACGGGACGGCGTCGGGGGCGGCGGTGCTTACCGTGAGCAGGCATGTCGGGTTCCTCTCCGGCGCCTGCGAGGTGAGCTGTCGGGTTCGGACGGGAGGTGTCCGGCCGCGCGCACGCGGCTGCACCCCGAGCCGTCCCGGGAATCCGGTCCGGCGTATTCGTGGGTCCCCCGCTCCTGCCGTCGGGTGAAAGGGAGGTATTTCGAGCGGTGGCAGGATTAGGCGATCCGCTCGAATGGGGGTGACCGTAGGCCAGGAATGCGCGGGACAACAAGAGGGGGATGGTCGGTGGAGTGCGAAAGGGGACGTGGAATTCACGGAATTCAAGATCGACCGGCCGCCGGCGGTGCGGAACTGCCGTGTGTCCCATGGCCTGCCGAGAAGTCGATCACCCTCGCGCATTCCGAAACGTGAATCACGTCACGCGGCGTTCAATGTCCGAATATGCCGAATATGCGCGAGCCGCCCCGAGTCGCCCCCGAACGCACGGGTAAAAGTCGCAAACCGGGCATTCCTCATCAAAGATGGTGCTACCCGACCGAGGAGTGCCGAATGCCGCCCGTGACCGCCCCGCCGAGCCCCGACCTCGTCGACCGCGAGGCCGCCGCGCTGTACGAGTCCGCCGCCTGGCGGCGGATCGCGGCCGACTGGACGGACGTCGGACCGGACGTCGCGCCGGAGGCCGGGGCGGTCGTCGGGGCGGTCGCTCCCGGGAAGGACTGGCGGAGCCTGCTCTCCGTCCCGGTCGACCGGCTCGTGGCCCAGGCCCTCGACTCCCTGCCGCCCGCCCTCCCCGCCGACCGCCGCCTCCCCGGCCGCCTCGGCGCCGTCCTGCCGGACCGGCTGCACGCCTGGCGACGCGTCGGCCGCGGCGACCTCCTCCCCTCGGTCCACCTCGGCTACGCCCGGCTCGTGCTCACCGAATGGGGGTGGCAGAACGCCCCGTACAAGCTGCGCGACCGGCGCGGAGCCCGTTGCGTCTGCGGGGCCCTCCTCGCCGCGCACCGCCTCGGTCACGGCAGCGCCGACACGATGAACGAGGCGGCGGCCTGGGTGATGACGGAGCTCAGGTCGCGCGGCTGGAACGACCTCATCGGACCGTGGAACCGCGCCCCCGGCCGCACGGCCGAGGACGCGGTGGCCCTCCTCGACGCCACCGTCCGGCGCGCCGCCGAAGCGGGCCGTTGAAGGGGGTTCAGCCGGTGACGCTCGGCGCGCCCGTCTCGATGTGCCCGGTGTACCGGCGTGACCAGGTGCCGTCGATGTCGGCGAAGACCGTGAAGTCGTACCAGCCGTCGTTGTACGCGACCGCGTTGAAGAAGTCCTCGCGGGAGGAGTTCGCGGCCACCGTGTACGTCCACGGCCCGTCCGAGCGGTAGGCGTTGGAGCGGATCGTGAAGGTGACGGGCCCGGCCGAGGCGTTGGTCATCCTGAACCACAGGGCCGTCCTGCCGGTCCCGGCCTCGGGCGCGAACCGGGCCGCGACCTCGACGGCCTTGCCCGCCTTCGACGCGTCGCCGATGAAGCGGCGCAGGAAGCGGTTGGGGCCCATCATCGAGATGTCGTACTTCCCGGAGCCGGACCCGAGTCCGATGTTGAAGTAGTCGGAGGCCGTGCCGCCGGCGTCGACCGTGTACTGCCACGCGGCCGTGTCCCGGTACTGGTGCGGGTGGATCGAGAAGTGCGCCGGCCGCTTGGCCTCCGCACCCTGGTTCGTCATCGAGAACCAGGCCAGGATCTTGCCGGCGGCGCCGAACTCGAACCGGTCGAGGTTGCCGTTGACCTGGTAGGGGATCGCGCGCGCCGGACGGGTGCCGGGCTCCTGCGCGGGCAGGGCGTTGTTCTGCGGGACGGGGTTCGGGAGCGGGCCGCAGGTGGCCTGTCCGATGACCTTCGCCGTCGACGGCAGGCCGGCGGGAACCCCGTACACCGGGTGCGCGAAGTCGAAGACTCCCGTCAGGTCCCCGGTCACCTTCCGCCGCCACGCGCTGATGTGGGGGCAGGTGGCAGGGGTGCCGAGGGCCGCCGTCCACGTCTCCAGGAAGCGCAGGACGGACGTGTGGTCGAAGACCTCGGAGCTGACCCAGCCGCCCCGCGTCCACGGCGACAGGACGAGCATGGGGACGCGGAAGCCGAGGCCGATCGGTACGCCGTCGAGGTACTCGCCCGGTGTTCCGGGCGGGGCGACCGGCGGCGGCACGTGGTCGAAGAAGCCGTCGTTCTCGTCGTAGTTGAGGAAGAGGACCGAGGAGTCGAAGACCTCGGGGTTCGCGGCGAGGGCGCGGTAGACGAGGTCGACGAAGTGGGCGCCGTCGCCGGGAGGCGCGTACGGGTGCTCGGAGAAGGCCTCGTTGGCGACCACCCAGGACACCTGGGGGAGCGTGCCCGCGAGCACGTCGGCGCGGATGGCGGCGGCGATGTCGTCGGGCGTGGAGCCGGTGACCTTGGGGACCGAGCCCATGCCCCGGTCGTACAGTGGGTCGCCGGGGCGCGCGTCGGTGAACTTCTTGAAGTAGGCGAGGCCGTTGTCGCCGTAGTTGTCCTGTGCGTTCTGGTAGACCTTCCAGCTCACCCCGGCCCGCTGGAGCGCCTCGGCGTACGTCTCCCAGGTGAGGCCCGACTCGTCGCCGCCGTCCTTGCTGGAGGCGTCGATCCTGCCGCTCCACAGGAAGGTCCGGTTGGGGCCCGTGGCGCTGAGCGTCGAGCAGAAGTAGGCGTCGCAGATGGTGTAGTGGTCGGCGAGGGCGTGGTGGAAGGGGATGTCCTCGCGGTCGAGGTGGCCGAGGGAGCGGGTGTTGCCGACCCCCGTCACCCAGTTGTCCATCCGGCCCTTGTTCCAGGCGGCGTGCTGCGAGGTCCAGCTGTGCGGCAGGTCGCCGTTGCACTGGGCGAGCGTCTCCCCGTCGACGCCGCCGGCGGGCGGGGTGTCGCTCAGCTTCCAGGGGTACTGGCGTCCGCCCCAGTTGGGCTGCTGGAACATGCCCCAGCCTCCGGGCAGGTTGCCCGCGGCCCGGTCCCCGAAGCCCCGCACGCCGCGCAGCGTCCCGAAGTAGTGGTCGAAGCTCCGGTTCTCCTGCATGAGGATCACGACGTGCCGCACGTCCGTGAGCGTCCCCGTGGCGGCGCGTGCGGCGGCCGAGGCCCGCCCCGCCGGCAGCGCCGCCCCGGCGACGAGCCCCGCGCCGATCCCGACGAATCCCCTGCGACTGATGGGAAGCATGCCCCGCCTCTCCCGTCCCGGCATGCCCGGGCGGCACGCCGGGAGTCATGATGGGGGAGGCGCGCTCAAAGGTATAGAGGTGTGCGGTTATGGCTGAGTGAACGATCAGTAACCGGCCAACTCGGGCTTGTTCATTGGTGCGTCGGCGCACCAATACAGGGTGCCTCAGACGGTGAGGACCTTGACCCCCGCCTCGTTCAGCTGCTCCACCGCCTCCGCCGAGATGTCCGTGTCCGTCACGACGAGGTCGACACGGTCCAGGCCGCAGATGCGGGCGAAGGCGCGCCGTCCCAGCTTCGACGAGTCGGTGACGACCACGACCCGGCTCGCACGCTCCGCGAAGAGACGGCTGATGCTCGCCTCGTCCTCGTGGTGGGCCATGATGCCGAGCTCGGCGTCGACCCCGTCCACGCCGAGGACGACCACGTCGAGGACGACCTCGCTCAGGACGCCGACGGTCAGCGGGCCGACCAGCTCGTAGGTCTGCGGCCGCGCCACCCCGCCCGTCGTGACGAGCTTGATCTGGGGGCGGACGGCCAGTTCGCCGGCGATGTTGAGCGCGTTGGTGACGACCGTGAGGGCGGGGCCGGTGGTCTCCTGGCGTCCGCTGCTGAAGCGGAGGGCGAGGGAGCGGGCCACCTCCGTCGTCGTCGTGCCGCCGTTGAGGCCGACGACCTCTCCGGGGGTCACCAGATCGGCCGCGGCCGCCGCGATCCGCAGCTTCTCGGAGGCGTACCGCGCCGACTTGTACCGCAGCGGCAGCTCGTACGACACGCCGTGCGCGACCGCTCCGCCCCGCGTCCGTACGAGCAGGCGCTGCTCGGCGAGCTCGTCGAGGTCCCGGCGGATCGTGGCGGCGGACACCTCGAGCGTGGTCGCCGCCTCCTCGACCTCGACCTTTCCCGAGACCGCGAGCAACTCCAGGAGCGCGTTCCACCGCTCGTGCTTGGACATGGGTCCATCCCTCCCGTTCGTGCGCGCGTCCGATTCTAGCCGCCGACAGGGCGAATCTCTGGAATCGAGATGCGTACATCTGCTTGAATGAAGCCAGCTTCACGCAACTTCGCACAATCTTTGCGCACTCTTCTTGCAAGGAGCCCGTATGACCTCCTCCCGTACCGCCGTGGAGATCGCCTCCCAGCCGGCCACCTGGCGCCAGGCCGCCCGCACCCTTCCCCAGCACGTCGCCGCCCTCCCGCGCCGCGGCGAGCGGGTCGCCGTGATCGGCTGCGGCACCTCCTGGTTCATGGCCCTCGCCTACGCCGAACTGCGCGAGGCCGGCGGGCACGGCGAGACCGACGCCTTCGCCGCCTCCGAGTTCCCCCACGGCCGCCGCTACGACCGGGTCGTGGCCATCACCCGGTCGGGCACCACCAGCGAGGTCCTCGCCGTCCTCGCCCGCCTGCGAGGCTCCGTCCCCACCGGCGCGCTCACGGCCGACCCCACGACCCCGGTGATGGACCTCGCCGACGAGGTCGCGGTCCTCGACTTCGCCGACGAGGAGTCGGTCGTCCAGACGCGCTTCGCCACCACCGCCGTCGCCCTCTTCCGCGCGCACCTGGAGGCCGAGGACGCCCTGCCGGCCGGGGTACGGCCGCTGGCCGAGGCCGCCGACGACGCCGAGCGCGCCTGCGCCGAACCGCTCGACCGGGCCGTCCTCACCGCCGAGCAGTTCACCTTCCTCGGCACCCACTGGACCTACGGCCTCGCCCTGGAAGCCGGCCTGAAGATGCGTGAGGCGGCCGGCGCGTGGACGGAGGCGTACCCGGCGATGGAGTACCGCCACGGCCCCATCAGCATCACCGGACCCGGTCGCGTCGCCTGGGGCTTCGGCGCCCTCCCCGACGGCCTCGCCGACGAGGTGCGCAAGGTCGGCGGCACCGTCGTCGAGAGCGAGCTCGACCCGCTCGCCGACCTCGTCCGCGCCCAGCGGCTCGCGGTCGCCGTCGCCGAGGCGCAGGGCCTCAACCCGGACACCCCGCGCAACCTGACCCGCTCCGTGATCCTGCCCGACCGCCATGCCTGAGCCTTTCGCGCCCACGCCCGGTGAAACCCCGACGCTCCCCGCCACTTCCGCCACCGGAGGACGACCGTGCCGCTGACCCCCACCGACGAGATCGTCCGCCGCGCCCGCGCCGCCGGCACGGGCGTGGGTGCCTTCAACGTCCTCCAGCTGGAACACGCGCAGGCCATCGTGGCCGGCGCGGAGCACGCCGACCGCCCGGTCGTCCTCCAGATCAGCGAGAACACCGTCAAGTACCACGGCGGCCTCGAACCGGTCGCGCTCGCCTCCCTCGCCGTGGCCCGCGCCGCGAAGATCCCCGTCGCGGTCCACCTCGACCACGTCGAGAACACCGACCTCGTCCGCGAGGCCGTCACGCTCGGCCTCGGCTCGGTCATGTTCGACGCGTCGAAGCTGCCGTACGAGGAGAACGTCGCCGCCACCCGCGAGGTCGTCGAGCTCTGCCACCGGCACGGTGTCTGGGTGGAGGCAGAGCTCGGTGAGATCGGCGGCAAGGGCGGCGCCCACACCCCGGGCGTCCGCACGGACCCCGAGGAGGCCCGTGCCTTCGTCGCCGCCACCGGAGTCGACGCCCTCGCCGTCGCCGTCGGCAGCTCCCACCAGATGGTGACCCGCGACGCCGTCCTCGACCTGGACCTCATCGCCCGGCTCCGGGCCGCCGTCGACACCCCCCTGGTGCTGCACGGCTCCTCCGGCGTCCCGGACGCCGGCCTCGCGGCGGCCGTCCGGGCCGGCATGACGAAGGTCAACGTCTCGACCCACCTCAACAAGGCCTTCACCCGGGCGATCCGCACCCATCTCACGGAACACCCGGACGCGGTCGACCCCCGTCACTACCTCACCCCGGCCCGCGCGGCCGTCGCCCGGGAGGTGACGCACCTCCTCGCGGTCCTGTCCCCGGCCTGACCGGGTGCGGGTGGCCCTACTCGCCGGCCACGCCGTCCCCGCCGCGGTCCAGGTGGCGGCCGTAACCCGGTTCGCCCGCGTGGATCGGGTCGGCGCCCGCCGCGCGTGCAGCTGTGCAGTTCGCGTAGTACATGCTGCCGCCGCCGCTGGTGGACGAGTCCTCCGTCGGCGGCGGAGCGGCCGTGCGGGTGGGCTCCGGCGCACGCGTCGGAGCGGTCGTCCGGGTCGGCGTCGGCGTCGGCGTCGCGGTGGGCACCGGCGCGGCCTTCGCGTCGTCCGCCGGGTCCTTCGGCGGGTCGGGGACGAGGAACGGCAGCAGGAACAGCGCGATGCCGCCGGGCGGGAAGACGACGAGGGCGGCGACGACGAGTGCGGGATGCTGCCACCAGCGGCGGACGGCTCCCTGGAACGGTCGCGGCCGGAGCCGTTCGTCCTGTTCAGAGCGTCGGACGGCCTCCGGGCGCGCTCAAGGGGTGGCGTCCGGCCCCCGCCGAATGCGTCAGGATGGGGTCATGACCGAGATCCGCACGCCCCGCCTCCTCCTCCGCCCCGTGACCGACGACGACCTCGTCCCCCTGGCCGAGATCAACGCCGACCGCGAGGTCATGCGCTGGATCGGCGACGGCTCGGTCCGGGACCTGGACGAGACCGCCGAGGACATCGAGCGGTACGAGGAGGAGTGGGACGACGAGGGCTTCGGCGTCTTCGCCGTCGAACTGCTCGCCTCGGGCGAACTGATCGGCATCTCCGGACTCACCGTCCCGCAGGACCTGCCCGGGCTCGCGGCGGAGGTCGCGCTCGACTGGCGCGTCGGCCGGCCGTTCTGGGGCCAGGGGTACGCCTCCGAGGCCGCCCACGCCGTCCTGGAGTTCGCGCTCCAGGACCGGGGACTCGGGCGGGTCGTGGCCGTCGCCCACATCGGCAACGCGGCGGCGGAGAACGTCCTCGGCAAGCTCGGCCTGAGCCCCGAGCGGGAGATGGACCACCCGGTCCACGGCGTCCCGCTGCGGGTTCACGCGATCGACCTCACCGAGTACCAGGCCTGACGGGCGGAGCCGCGGCCCGGTACCCGGCGGGGCCGGGGCGTCAGTTGCGCTCGGGCAGGTCCCGCTCGGCCGGGAAGGAGACCGCCGAGGCGGCCGACTCGGGCGCGGCCTCCGCCGTCGCGGAACGCGCGGCGGCCGCCGCCGGCTTCTTGCCGCAGAACGCGGCTTCGAGCGTCCCGCCGAGCGCCGTGTTCGCCGCGCCGTGGTTCGACGTGTTCGCGACCGCCGACAGCGAACGCCTGCCGTCACGCGTCGAGAAGGCGTACGTGTAGTAGCCCTGCACCGTTCCGGTGTGCCCGAAGACCTGCGTGCCGCACGACAGGTCGTAGCGGCGCAGGCCGAGCCCGTAGAACCGGGTGTTGGTGCCGTCCGTCGGCGTCACCGTCGTCATCGCCTCCAGCATCGCCGGGGACAGCAGCCGGCCGCGCATCAGCGCGCTCGTGAAGGTGTTGAGGTCGCCGGGGCTGGAGATGACCGCACCGGCCGACTGCGCCCAGGAGACCGTCTGCTCGGTGGAGTTCACCAGCGCGCCGCCCTCCTCGTCCGGGTGCAGGTAGCCGCGGACGTGCAGCCCCTTGATCCGGGTGTCCGGGTGGACGTACGAGGTCGAGCGCAGCTTGAGCGGCTTGAAGATGCGGCGCTCGTAGGCGTCGGCCACCGGCCGCCCCGTCAGCTTCTCGATGAGCATGCCGACCACCACGAAGTTGGCGTTCGAGTACTTGTAGGAGACGCCGGGCTCGGTGGTGCGCGGCTCGGCGAGCGAGAGGGCGACCAGTTCCTCGTAACCGAAGACCCGGTTCCGTACCGCCTCGAAGCCCGGGACGGTCTTCTCGAACATCGCGTTCGTGTAGTCGGCCAGGCCGCTGCGGTGGGTGAGGAGATGGCGGACGGTGATGCGGTCGTCGGGGAGCAGGCCCGGCAGGTAGGTGTTGACGGAGGTGTCGAGCGTCAGCCTGCCCTCCTGGACCAGCTGGAGGAGGACGACCGTGGAGAACGTCTTGCTGACGCTGCCGATGCGGAAGCGGGCCTGGACGTTCATCTCCGCGCCCGAGACGCGGTCGCGCACGCCGACGGTGCTGCTGCGGACGCCGTCGGGGCCGACGAAGCGGGCCATGGCGCCGGGGGCGCCGTTGGCCATGGCGGCGTCGAGGGCGGCGGTCACGCCGTCCATGTCGGGGGCCGGGACGGCGGTCTCCGCACCGGTGGCGGGCGTGGCGCCGGTACGGGCCTCGGCGGCGAACGCGCTCGTGGCGGGCGCGACGCCGAGGGCGAGCGCGGCGACCAGCGTGGCGCTGACGGCGTTCACGGCGCGGGCGGTCGGGCGGAGACGGTGGGACGGCAGGGACACAGGGGTTCCTCGGCTTCTTCCGGTGGTCGGTCGGATCGGCGCGGGGAACCTGCGGGTCGCACCCGCGCCTACGGATCATGAGGGGCAACGGCGGTGATCGGTTCCCTCCACACGCCGCGTACCCTCGACGACGTGCCCCGTTCCCATCCCCAGCGCGTCGCCGTCCTCGTCCTCGAAGGGGCGAAACCGCTCGACGTCGGCATCCCCGCGCAGGTCTTCACGACCCGCGCGAGCATGCCGTACGAGGTACGGGTCTGCGGCCCGTCGCCCGGCACCGTCACCGGCGGCGACGGCCTCTCGTACCTGGTGGCCCACGGACTCGAAGCGCTCGAATGGGCCGACATCGTCTTCGTCCCCGGCTACCGCTTTCCCGACCGCGAGGACCCGCCGCGGGCCGTCGTCGACGCGCTCGTCGCCGCGCACGCGCGCGGAGCGCGGCTCGCCGCGATCTCGACGGGCGCGTTCGCGCTCGCCGCGACGGGCCTCCTCGACGGCAAGCGCGCCACGACCCACTGGCACTACGCGCGGGCGCTCGCGGCCAAGTGGCCGCTGATCGACGTCGACGAGAACGTCCTCTTCGTCGACGAGGGCAGCGTCCTCACCTCCGCGGGCGCCGCCTCCGGCATCGACCTGTGCCTGCACATCCTGCGCCGCGACCTCGGCGTGGCCGCGTCGAACCACGCGGCCCGCCGCCTCGTCGCCGCCCCCTACCGCAGCGGCGGTCAGGCCCAGTACGTCCCGCGCAGCGTGCCCGAGGTCCACGGCGAGCGCTTCGCCGCGACCCGCGAATGGGCGCTGCGCCGGCTCGACGAGCCCCTGACCCTGGACATACTGGCCCGTCACGCGGCGGTCTCCGCCCGCACCTTCTCGCGCCGCTTCGTCGAGGACACCGGCTACACCCCCATGCAGTGGGTCATGCGCGCGCGCATCGACCTGGCCCGCGAGCTCCTGGAGCGCTCGGACCGCGGCGTCGAGCAGATCGCCGCCGACGTCGGCCTCGGCACGGGCGCCAACCTCCGCCTCCACTTCCAGCACATCCTGGGCACGACGCCGAGCGAGTACCGCAAGACGTTCACGAAGGGCGAGTAGCGGGGTCCGGCACCGCCCCCACCTGCGCCGATGGCTCTCCGGTGGTCCTTGGCGCGATCCTTGCGGACCGTGGCGATCACGCCGCTGTTTCGTTCCGATGTCATGCGCGAGTCTGGATCGCAACGGAACGGAAGGGACACCGCCCATCATGACTCGCATCGCCATCAACGGATTCGGCCGCATCGGACGCAACGTGCTGCGTGCTCTCCTCGAGCGCGAGAGCGACCTCGAGGTCGTGGCCGTCAACGACCTCACCGAGCCCGCGGCCCTCGCCCGCCTGCTCGCCTACGACACGACCTCCGGCCGCCTCGGCCGCCCGGTCTCCGTCGAGGGCGACGTCCTCGTCGTCGACGGCCGCCGCATCAAGGTCCTCGCCGAGCGCGAGCCCGCGCAGCTTCCCTGGGCCGAGCTGGGCGTCGACATCGTCCTGGAGTCGACCGGCCGCTTCACCTCCGCGAAGGCCGCCCGCGCGCACATCGACGCCGGCGCCAAGAAGGTCCTCGTCAGCGCCCCGGCCGACGGTGCGGACGTCACCCTCGCGTACGGCGTGAACACCGACGCGTACGACGCCGAGCTCCACACGATCGTCTCGAACGCCTCCTGCACCACCAACGCGCTCGCGCCGCTCGCCTCGGTCCTCGACGAGCTGGCCGGCATCGAGCACGGCTTCATGACGACCGTGCACGCCTACACGCAGGAGCAGAACCTCCTGGACGGCCCGCACCGCGACGCCCGCCGTGCCCGCGCCGCCGCGTGGAACATCACGCCGACCACGACCGGCGCCGCCAAGGCGATCGGCCTCGTCCTCCCGCAGCTCGACGGCAAGCTGTCCGGCGACTCGATCCGCGTCCCCGTGCCGGTCGGCTCCATCGTCGAGCTCAACACGACCGTCTCCCGCGACGTGACCCTCGACGACGTCCTCGACGCCTACAAGACGGCCGCCGCCGGTCGCCTCGCCGGTGTCCTGGAGTACTCGGACGACGCCCTCGTCTCCTCCGACATCGTCGGCAACCCGCACTCCTCGATCTTCGACTCGGCGCTGACCCGCGTCGAGGGCCGCCACGTCAAGGTCGTCGCCTGGTACGACAACGAGTGGGGCTTCTCGAACCGCGTCATCGACTCGCTGACGCTGCTCGCCGGCAACTGACGCCACGGCGGTACCGAAAGGGAGGACTGGGCATCTGCCCAGTCCTCCCTTCGCGGTTCTGGGCTCCTGCCGGGAGACAGCCGCCCCGGGGACCCCGACCATGGGCACCAGTCGCGATTGCGTGGACGAGCAACGCGCCGTATCCATGGAGGAGTTCCCATGTCAGGGAAGTACGCGAGAACGCGCCGCGCGCTCGGCACGGTCCTGCTCGCCGTCACGCTCTCGGCCCTCGCCACGCCGGGCACCGCGGGTGCCGCGGAGGACACGACGACGAGTCCCGCCCCGGCCGCCGTCGACTTCGGCAGGACCGGCCCCTATGAGGTGAACGTCGACATCGGCGTCGTGCACACGTTCTACTACCCGAAGAACATGGGCCAGTCGGGCGAGCGGCACCCCGTCGTCATCTGGGGCAACGGCACCGGGGCCGTACCGGGCGTCTACAGCTCACTGCTCCGCCACTGGGCGAGCCAGGGCTTCGTCGTCGCCGCCGCCAACACCCCGACCTCGAACTTCGCCATCAGCATGCGCGCGGGCATCGACGTCCTGGAGCAGTGGAACGCGGACCCGGACAGCCCCTTCCACGGCAAGGTCGACCTCGACCACATCGGCTCCGCCGGACACTCGCAGGGCGGCGCGGCCGCGATCAACGCGGCCGTCGACCCGCGCGTCGACACGGCCGTCCCCATCCAGCCCGGCCCGCTCGCCGACCCCGACCTCATGGACGAGCCCGTCTTCCACCTCGCCGGGCAGCGCGACCTGACGGTCTGGCCGGCCCTGGTGAAGGCCCTCTACCGGGACTCGGGCCACGTCCCCGCCGTGTACGGCGAGGTCCGCGGCGCCGGCCACCTGAGCTCCATCGGCGACGGCGGCGAGTTCCGCGCCCCGACCACCGCGTGGCTCCGCTTCTGGCTCATGGGCGACGAGCGCGCCCGGGGCCTGTTCTTCGGGGCGAACTGCGGGTACTGCGCGGACACCGGCCTGTGGTCGGACTGGATGCGCAACACGCAGGCCCTGGCCGTCCCCGGTCCCGCGTAAGCGCGCGGTCACCCGCCGAGGAACTCCGCGCACCGGTACGGCCCCAGGGCCGTGCCGGACTCCGGCCGTACGGTGACCCGGACGTCGTCGGCCCGCACCCCCGGGTCGAGGACGGACTGCGCCCGCGCCGGCGTGCACACGAGCTGCCCCGTGCCCTGGTCGCGCCCCGGTCGGCCGACGCGAGGCGTCGACCGACCGGGGCACGGGACAGGGCGTCAGGACAGGTCGAACCGGTCCAGGTCCATGACCTTGGCCCACGCGGCGACGAAGTCCGTCACGAACTTCTCCTTCGCGTCGTCGCTCGCGTAGACCTCGGCGACCGCACGCAGCTCGCTGTTCGAGCCGAAGACGAGGTCGGCGCGGCTGCCGGTCCACTTGACCGCGCCGGTGGCCGCGTCGCGGGCCTCGAACGTGGTCTGGTCGTCGGACGTCGACGTCCACTCCGTACCCAGGTCGAGCAGGTTGACGAAGAAGTCGTTCGTCAGCTTGCCCGGGGTCTCCGTGAGGACACCCAGCGAGGTCTGCGGCTGGGTCACGCCCAGGGCGCGCAGGCCGCCGACGAGGACCGTCAGCTCCGGGGCGCTCAGGGTCAGCAGGTTCGCCCGGTCGAGCAGCAGGTACTCGGCGGGAAGGCGCTGGCCCTTGCCCAGGTAGTTGCGGAAGCCGTCCGCCGCCGGCTCCAGGGCGGCGAAGGACTCGACGTCCGTCTGCTCCTGGGAGGCGTCGACGCGGCCGGCCGTGAACGGCACCTCGACGGTGTGGCCGGCGTCCTTGGCCGCCTTCTCCACGGCCGCGACGCCCGCGAGGACCACGAGGTCGGCGAGGGAGACCTGCTTGCCGCCGCTCTGCGCCGAGTTGAAGGACGACTGCACGCCCTCCAGGACCCGCAGCACCTGCGCCAGCTCGTCAGGGTTGTTGACCTCCCAGTTGCGCTGCGGCTCCAGGCGGATGCGGCCGCCGTTGGCGCCGCCGCGCTTGTCGCTGCCGCGGAAGGAGGAGGCGGCGGCCCAGGCGGCGGAGACCAGCTGGGTGACCGTCAGCTCCGAGGCGAGGATCTTCTCCTTGAGGGAGGCGATGTCCGCCGCGTCGACGAGCTCGCCCGACCGGGCCGGCAGCGGGTCCTGCCAGAGGAGCTCCTCGGAGGGCACCTCGGGGCCGAGGTAGCGGACGACCGGGCCCATGTCGCGGTGGGTGAGCTTGTACCAGGCGCGGGCGAACGCGTCGGCGAACTCGGCGGGGTTCTCGTAGAAGCGCCGCGAGATCTGCTCGTACACCGGGTCGAAGCGGAGCGACAGGTCGGTGGTGAGCATGGTCGGGAGGTGCTTCTTCTCCGGGTCGTACGCGTCCGGGATGATCGCCTCGGCGTTCTTCGCGACCCACTGGTGGGCGCCCGCCGGGCTCTTCGTCAGCTCGTACTCGTACTCGAAGAGGTTCTTGAAGAAGCCGTTGCCCCACTGGGTCGGCGTGGTGGTCCAGGTGACCTCCAGACCGCTGGTGATGGCGTCGGCGCCCTTGCCGGAGCGGTAGGTGCTCTTCCAGCCGAGGCCCTGGGCCGCGATGTCCGAGGCCTCGGGGTCGGCGCCCACGTGGTCCGCCGGGCCGGCGCCGTGGGTCTTGCCGAAGGTGTGGCCACCGGCGATGAGGGCGACGGTCTCCTCGTCGTTCATCGCCATCCGGCGGAACGTCTCGCGGATGTCGCGGGCCGCGGCCAGCGGGTCCGGAGTGCCGTTCGGGCCCTCGGGGTTGACGTAGATGAGACCCATCTGGACCGCGCCGAGCGGGTTCTCCAGCTCACGGTCGCCCGTGTACCGCTCGTCGCCGAGCCAGGTGGTCTCGGGGCCCCAGTAGACGTCCTCATCCGGCTCCCACACGTCGGCGCGGCCGCCGGCGAAGCCGAAGGTCTCGAAGCCCATCGACTCCAGCGCCACGTTGCCCGTGAGGATCAGGAGGTCGGCCCAGGAGATGTTCTGGCCGTACTTCTTCTTCACCGGCCAGAGCAGACGCCGGGCCTTGTCCAGGTTGCCGTTGTCCGGCCAGCTGTTCAGCGGCGCGAAGCGCTGCTGACCGGCCCCGGCGCCGCCGCGGCCGTCGCTGATGCGGTACGTGCCGGCGCTGTGCCAGGCCATACGGATCATGAAGGGGCCGTAGTGGCCGAAGTCGGCCGGCCACCAGTCCTGCGAGGTCGTGAGGACCTCGGCGATGTCCCGCTTCACCGCTGCCAGGTCGAGGGACTCGAACGCCTTGGCGTAGTCGAACTCCTCGCCGAGCGGATTGGCGACGGCCGGGTTCTTGGCGAGGATCTTCAGGTTGAGGCGGTTCGGCCACCACTGGCTGTTGCCGCCGCCCTGGGTCGGGTGCGCGGCACGCTCGTGCGCCACCGGGCAGCCGCCCGCGCCGCCCTCCGCCTTGGCGTCGGTGACGATTGCATCATGGTTCTCAGACATGGGAATCCTTTTCTCCCGCTGCGCTGGAGGCTTTACTGTCCCTTGGCTACCAACTAAACCGATCCTACGATGGACGTTGTCCAAGTCAAGAACCGCGCCAAGTCGGTCGATGCGAAAGACTGCAGGAGAGGTGATTCATGAGTGACCTGCTGGAGCGCCTGCGTGCCCGCGGATGGCGGATGACCTCCCAGCGGCGCGTCGTCGCGGAGGTCCTGGCCGGTGACCACGTGCACCTCACGGCGGACGAGGTGCACGCACGCGCCGTCGAGCGGCTGCCGGAGATCGCGCGGGCGACGGTCTACAACACCCTCGGCGAACTGGTGACCCTCGGCGAGGTCGTCGAACTCTCGACGGACGGCCGGGCCAAGCGCTACGACCCCAACGCGCGCAGACCGCACCAGCACCTGGTCTGCTCGGGCTGCGGCGTCATCCGGGACGTGCACCCGACGGGCGACCCGCTGGACGTGCTTCCCGAGGGGGAGCGGTTCGGCTTCACGGTGTCGAAGGCGGACGTCACGTACCGGGGCCTGTGCCCCTCCTGCGCCTGAGCCCGCGCGCGTACGGGAAGAGCCCCTCTGCCCGAGCGGCAGAAGGGCTCTTCCCGTGGTCCGTGCGCGGTGGCGACTACTTCAGGGCGGCGAGCGCGGCCTCGTAGTCGGGCTCGTCGGCGATCTCGCCCACGAGCTGGGTGTGCAGGACCTGGTCGTTCTCGTCGAGGACGACCACGGCGCGCGCGGTCAGGCCGGCCAGCGGGCCGTCGGCGAGGTCGACACCGTAGTTGGTGTGGAACTCGCGGCCGCGGAGCGTCGACAGGTTCTTGACGTTCTCCAGGCCCTCGGCGCCGCAGAAGCGGGCCTGCGCGAAGGGCAGGTCGGCGGAGATGCAGAGCACGACGGTGTTGTCGAGCTCGGCGGCCTTGGCGTTGAAGGCGCGCACGGAGGAGGCGCACGTCGGGGTGTCGACGCTCGGGAAGATGTTGAGGACCTTGCGCTGACCGGCGAAGTCCTTCAGCGACTTGTCCGCGAGCCCCTCGCCGACGAGCGTGAAGTCGGGAGCGGAGCTGCCGGCGGACGGCAGATCGCCGTTGACCTGTACCGGGTTGCCCTTCAGCGTGACCTGGGCCATGGGAGATCTCCTTCGGACGATGTCTGGTGCGACGTCGGGAATCCTACGGCGTACGGACCTGCGGGAACGACACGGGCCGCCGTCGCCCGTATCCGCTGCGTGCCCGCCGGGGCCTTCTTCTCACGGAGTGGGACGCGCGGCCGGGGCCGTACCCCTGAAGCGGGAGGGCGGGAGGCCGAAGGCCCGGGTGAAGGCGGCGGTGAACGCGGCGGGGGAGGCGTATCCGAGGCGTCCGGCGGCCTCCGTGACCGAGGCGGTACGGAGCAGGGGGACGGCCGCGAGGAGGCGGGCGCGCGAGCGCCAGACGGCCGGGCTCTCGCCGGTCTCCTCCCGGAAGCGGCGGGTGAGGGCCCGCTCGCTCCGCGCGGTCCGGGCGGCCCACTCGGCGTTCGTGACCCCGGCGTCCGGCGCCTCCAGATAGGCGCGGCAGACCTCGGCGAGGTCGGCGGAGACCGGCAGGGCGACGTGGAAGGGGAGCGGGGCGCGCGCGGCGATCTCGTACAGGAGCAGCTCGACGAGCGTGCCCTCGCGGCCCGACGGGCTGTAGTCGGGGCCGAAGTCGACGGCCGCCAGGAGCAGTTCCCTCAGGAGCGGCGGTACGTCCACGACGGTGCAGCGCGCCGGCCACCAGGGGACCGCGCCCGGCTCCACGTACAGGCTGCACGTGCTGACGCCCAGCATCCGCACGCGGTGCGGGGTGACGGCGGGGATGAGGACGGCCCGTTCGGGCGGGACGGTCCAGCTGCCGTCGGCGGTCTCGACGACCATGACGCCGGTGGCCCCGTACAGGAACTGGGCGCGCCGGTGCTCGTGCCAGTCGAGGACGCGGCCGGCGGGGTAGTCGGTGCCGAGGGGCAGGACGGCGCGGTCGAGGTGGTCGACGGTGTCGAGCGGGATGTTCCTCACGGCCGCCACCGTACGGGCCGGGCGCGGTGGCCGAGACACGATGGAACTATGCCGACCATCGCATGCGGGTCCCCGGCCCCCTCTGGTGATCTTGCCTCATGGACATGGCGATACTTCTGCTGATCGGGCTGGTCACGGGTGTGACGACGGTGCTGTTCGGTTTCGGCGGCGGCTTCGTCGCCGTGCCGGTGGTGGTGTGGGCGGACGCGGAACTCGGCACGGACGCGGTACGGGTGGCCACGGCCACCTCGGCTCTGGTCATGGTGGTGAACGCGGCCTTCGCGACCGCCGTCACGCCGAGGCGGGTGCTCCGCGCTCTGCGCGGCAGCGGGCTCCTGCTGGTCCTGCTCGCCGCCGGAGCGTGCGCCGGGGCTCTCGCGTCCCGTTACGCACCGCCGGAGCCGGTGCGCTGGGCGTTCGTCCTCTACGTCGCCGCGACGGCCGTCGACCTCCTGCTCCGCCCGGGTTTCCTGCGGCCCCGGGACCGCGCGTCCACGGACGCCCCGCGCGGTCTGCCCGCCGCCGCGGGCGCCCCCGTAGGCGCCGTCGCCGCCTTCCTCGGCGTGGGCGGCAGCGTCATGACGGTCCCGGCGATGCGGCGGGCGGGCCACCCCATGGGGGTGGCGACGGCCCTGGCCAACCCCCTCACCCTCGCCGTGGCGCTCCCCGCCGCCCTGCTCTCCCTGGCGGCCGCCCCGCCGCCGGCCGCGCCCCTCGACCTGGTGGGCCTGGTCGACCCGTCGGCCGCCGCGGCCCTGCTCCTCGGGGCCCTTCCCGTCATCGCCGTGCTCCGCCGCCACCCGCCCCGGATCCCGGACCGCGCCCATGCGTGGGCGTACCTGTTCCTGCTGACCGTCGTGGCGCTCGCGATGGCAATCCGCTGAAGACCGATGAGTTTTCGTGCGGGCCCCGGTCCAACTGGCCAGAATGGGAAACAGCACCCGACACAGCGAGGAACCTGAGATGCGCACTCTGATCAGCACCGCCTTCGTATCCCTCGACGGCGTCATGGAGGGCCCGGGCGGCGAGCCCGGTTACCGGAACAGCGGATGGACCTTCAAGGACGTCGAGTTCCTCCCCGAGGCCTACGAGATCAAGGGCCGCGAGCAGAAGGAGGCCGCAGCCCTCCTCCTCGGCCGCACCAGCTACGAGGCGTTCAGCCCGGTGTGGCCCGCGATGGAGGAGTTCGCCGAGTACAAGGTGATGCCGAAGTACGTCGTCTCCACCACCCTCACCGACGACAAGCTCGTCTCCGACTGGGGCGACACGACGATCCTCCGCGATCTCGACGAGGTCGCCGCGCTCAAGGAGACCGAGGGCGGCCCGATCATCGTCCACGGCAGCGCCACCCTGAACCACGCCCTCTCCGACGCCGGCCTGATCGACCGCTACCACCTGCTCGTCTTCCCCCTGCTCCTGGGCGCGGGCAAGCGCCTCTTCAGCACGACCGACAAGGACGCCCAGAAGCTGAAGCTCGTCGAGTTCGAGGCCTACCCGAACGGCATCCAGAAGAACGTGTTCGACGTCATCCGCTGACGACCCGCCAGGGCCCCAGCTTCTCCGGGTTCCGGACCGCCCAGATGTGGGTGATGCGGTCGTCGGTGAGGGCGAAGGCGGCGACCGTGACGGTGGTGCCGGTGTGCTGGGCCACCAGGCCGGGGGCGCCGTTGACCGTGCGGAGCAGCAGGCTCAGGCCGGGGGCCCTGGTGGCCATGTCGAGGATGAAGCGGGCGATGCGGGCGTTGCCCTCGATGGGGCGGAGGGCCGCGCCGACCAGCCCGCCGCCGTCGGCGACCATCGTCGCGTCGGGGTCGAGGAGGGCGATCAGGGCGTCGATGTCCTTCGCCTCCCAGGCCTGTTTGAAGTCCCGGACGACCCTGGCCCGCCGGACGTCGGGGGCCGTGGGGAGCCGGGCGGCGCGCACGCGGCGGCGCGCGGAGGAGGCGAGTTGGCGGGCGGCCGCGGGGGTGCGGTCGAGGACGGCCGCGATCTCCGCGAAGGGGTAGCGGAAGACGTCGTGGAGGATGAACGCGACCCGCTCGCCCGGGGTCATGGTCTCCAGGACGACGAGGAAGGCCATGTCGACCGACTCGTCGAGGGTGACCCGGTCGGCGGGGTCGGACGGTTCGCCGGCGTCGTCTCCCGGGCGGCGGCCGTTCATCCACTCCGTGCGGTCCGGCAGCGGTTCGGGTACCCACTCGCCCACGTACCGCTCCCGGCGCGCCCGCGCCGAGCCGAGCACGTCGAGGCAGATCCGGCTCGCGACGGTCGTCAGCCACGCGCCGGGGGAGCGGACGGCCGCCCGCTCGGGCGCGGACAGCGCGTACCAGCGGGCGTACGACTCCTGGACGGCGTCCTCGGCCTCCGCGAGGGAACCGAGCAGCCGGTAGGCGATGTTGATCAGCTGTCGGCGTTCGTCCGTGACAGCGGTCGGCGTGCTCAGTTCGATCCCCCCGTACAGAAGTTTGACGCACCGTCTCACACTTCCGGGGGCTGCGTCGTCGGAGGGGCAGGGCCGGACGGGACGACGTCCGGCGACCGAACGGAGACGACACCATGGCCCGTACCTCGTTCCTGCGCGCGACCCTCTTCCTCCAGACCGGGGCCGTGCTCCTCCAGGCCTGCACCGCCGGTCTCCTGCTCTCCTCGCGCCTCGCGTACGAGGTCCATGACGCGGGATCGAAAGTGATGTACGGCGCCACCCTGCTGTACCTGACTGCCGCCGTCCTCGCCTGGCGGACGGGCGGGGCCTCGCCGCGCCACGTCCGGTACGCCCTCGGGTTCCTCGTCCTCGTGTCGGCGCAGGTGGTGACGGGTGTCCTGCATGTTCCGGGGGTGCACGTGCCGCTCGGCGCGGTCATCTTCGGACTGAGCCTCTTGACGCTTTTCCGTGAAAACTTTCAGTCTGTCCGTCACGTCTGAACAGGAAGTCGGTGTCAGATGTATTGACAGGGGTGTCTGGCGAAAGCCTCAATATGCAACACAGTTCAACAGGTACCCCCACCAACGGAAGGCTCCCTTCCCATGCGCCGTTCTGCCTGTGCGATGACCGCTGCCCTCGCAGTGGTCGGCACCGCACTGACCCTCCCCGCCGCCGCCCCACCGGCATCGGCCGCCACCGCCGCGGGGGCGGTGGCGGGCCCGTACGTCGTCGAGGCCGAGTCCATGACCACGACCGGCTTCGCGCCGGAGACCGTCAACCACACCTGGAACGGGTCGACGGTCGACAACGTCACCTACGCCCGGGGCACGTCGGGCGGCACGAGCACCGCCCGCACCACCTTCTCCGGCGTGGCCGGAACCTACGACGTCATCACCCGCTACAACGGCATGACCGAGAACGGCGTGACCTACAGGCTCACCGTCAACGGCACCGCCGTCGACTCCTGGGGCACGTCGCGCCGCTACGGACGCGACTACACCGACCCCGTCAACATCGACACCCGCACGTCGAGCAAGGTCGCGCTCGCACCCGGCGCCGTCATCGAGCTCACCGCCACCTCGACCGGCGAGGCCCCGCGCGTCGACCGCCTCACCATCCAGGAACACGTGGGCGCGCCGACCAGCGCCCTCGCCATCAGATCGCCCAACGCGGCCCTCAACTCCGGCTTCACCTGGGGCAAGAACCGGGCGCTCGCCATGACCTTCTACCCGGGCAACCCGATGATGGGCCACGAACCGGAGTGGTGGCGGCTCAAGAACGCCTCCCACCCGACCGTGGAGCCCGGCTACTGGGGCGCGTACACCAACCGCGAGTCGTACTACAACCGCGACATCTCCCACCAGTCCGACGGTGCACACGCCGTCGGACTGGACGCCCAGACCTTCCACATGATGAAGACCTTCGCCGCCGACGCCGACGACCCCGGCCAGAACGGCTGGCCGCTGTGGGCGCACAGCTCGTACGGTGCGATGTACTACATCGACGGCACCGGCTTCCGTGAACTCCCCTCGCCCTTCAACCTCATGACGAAGGCGTACAAGCAGTACCAGTGGACCGGCGACCCGGCCTGGCTCAACGACCCCGACCTCAGCAAGTTCTACGACTCGACCATGGGGTCCTTCCTCGCCGGCCACGAGGTCAGGTGGAACGACGCCGACCCGGCGGCGGAGCAGCCCGTCTCCCGCAAGCAGCCCGGCGAGTACACGGCCACCTTCTTCGAGTTCCCCAACGAGAACCTGGTCTCCGCCGCCGACTCCCTCGGCTACCAGTACCAGTCGATGCTCGCCTACGCCGCCGTCCTCAAGGCCAGGGGCGACGACACCGGCAGCACGACCTGGACGCGGCGCGCCCAGCGGGTCCGCGACCACTTCGAGGCGAACTGGTGGGACGCGGCGAACAACCGCTACGTCCGCGGCAAGGACGCCGCCGGCACCGGCTACAGCAGCTGGGGCCACGAAGCCAGCTTCCTGATGCTGCTCACCGGACTCGGCGACCACGGCCCCCGGACCGAGCGCTACCTCGACTTCATCGCCGCCAACGACGACGACCTCAACGTCGAGGCGACCTCCTACCTCCCCGAGATGTACTACCAGTACAACCGTTCCTCGGAGGGCTGGGCCTGGCTCAAGAAGCTCATGGCCGACCGCAACCAGTACCCCGAGATCTCCTTCCTCGCCGTGAGCAGCACCATCGACGGCATGATGGGCGTGCAGCCGGACGCGCCCCACGACAACGTTGCCACCGTCTCGCGCCTGACGCCCGACACCCCCTGGGTCGAGATCGACCACCTGAAGGTCGGCGACAACGACCTGAAGCTCCAGCACACCGGCACGACCGCGTCGAAGCTCACCAACAACGCCGGGGGAACGGTGAACTGGGAGGCGCAGTTCTACGGCACCCACGACACCGTCACCGTCAACGGCACGCCCTACGCGGCCCGCACCAAGTCGCTGTACGGCAAGACCGTCTCGTACGTCACGGTCCCGGTCGTCGCGGGCGCGTCGGTGACCGCGACGGCGGGCGCCCCGGCACCCGACACCATCGCCCCGAGCGCGCCGGCCGGCCTCGCCGCGAGCAACCCGACGTCGACCGGTGCGGACCTGTCCTGGACGGCCTCCGACGACGACACCGGCGTGACCGGCTACAAGATCTACGCCGGGAACACCCTCGTGGGGACCACGACGGGCACCACCACCCGCTTCACCGTCACCGGGCTCTCGCCCTGGACCTCGTACACCTTCACCGTGAAGGCGGTCGACGCGGCCGGGAACCTCTCGGCCGCGAGCAACGCGGTCACCGCCTCCACCGGCGGCGACGGCCGGACGGTCGACCTGAGCGCGCTCACCTGGACCAGCGCCCGCAGCGACTTCGGCACCGTCACCAAGGACCGGAGCGTCGAGGGCAACCCGCTCCGGCTGAACGGCACGACGTACGCCAAGGGCATCGGCACGCACGCCAACAGCACGGTCACCTACGCCCTGGGCGGCGGGTACAGCCGCTTCCAGTCCGCCGTCGGCGTGGACGACGAGGTCACTTCGAACGCGACCGTGCGGTTCGAGGTCTGGGGCGACGGGACGAAGCTGTACGAGTCCCCGAGCGCGATGACCCCGACCAGCGCCACGGCCGCCGTCGACCTCGACGTCACGGGCGTCACCACCCTCACCCTCAAGGTCACGGACGCCGGTGACGGGATCAACAGCGACCACGCGGACTGGGCCGGAGCACGGCTCGTCACCCGGTCCGAGACCCGCACGGCGCTCAGCGACCTGAACTGGACGGGCACCCCCACGATCGACTGGGGCACGGTCCGCGAGGACCGGAGCGTCGACGGCAACGCCCTGCGGCTGAACGGCACCACGTACGCGAAGGGCATCGGCACGCACGCCAACAGCACGGTCACCTACGCCCTGAACCGCGGATACGCCCGCTTCCAGGCGGACCTGGGCGTGGACGACGAGGTGTCGGCGAACGCCACCGTGCGTTTCGAGGTCTGGGGCGACGGGGTCAAGCTCTACGGGTCCCCGAGCGTCCTGACCCCGGCCAGCGCGACCGTCCCGGTCGACCTGGACGTCTCCGGTGTCACGACGCTGACCCTCAAGGTCACGGACGCCGGTGACGGCATCAACAGCGACCACGCGGACTGGGCGGGTGCCACGCTCGTGAGCTGACGTCCGGCGGCGCTCCCGGTCCTGACCCGCGTGTCAGAATTGGGAGCGCTTCCCGTCCATCCATCGAGGTGTCCGCCGTGACCAAGCCCGTCGCCCGTCAGCCGCTGCGGAGCAACGCGCGGTCCAACCGGGCGCGCATCCTGGCCACGGCCCGGCGGGAGCTGGGACGCGACCCCGACGTGACCCTGGAGGAGCTGGCCCGCGCCTCCGGAGTCGTACGGCGGACCCTCTTCGGGCACTTCCCCGGCCGGGAGGCCCTCCTCGAAGCCCTCGCCGACGAGGCCTCCGAGGCGCTGCGCAGCGCGGTGAGCGTCGGCCTCCCGGCGGAGGAGGGCGCCGAGCGCGCGCTCGCCCACTTCGTGCTCTCGCTGTGGCCCGTCGGCGACCGCTACCGGATGCTGCTCGCCCTCGCCCGGCGCGACCTGGGCGCCGAGCGGGTCGCCGAGATCCTGGCGCCCGCCCGTGCCGTGGTCACGGCCGTCGTGGAGCGGGGGCAGGCGGACGGGGCGTTCCCCGCGCACCTGCCGCCGGCCGCGATGAGCGCCGGGCTCGAAGCCCTGACGGTCGCGCTCCTGGAAGCGGTGAACCGCGGCGAACTCGTCGACGAGGGAGCGCCGGTGGCCGTCGCCGTGCTCGTCGCCGCCGGTGTGCCGGTGGAACGGGCGCGCGCGGTGGTCGCGGAGGTCCCGCCCCGGACCCTGGCCGAACCGCCCGCCGTCCCGTAGGCGCCACCCTTTCCCTGTCACTGCCCCGGAGCCCGTGCTCCGGGGCAGTGTCGTTTCCGCGCACCGCGAGATATTTGCACACCTGTGTGCA
Organism: Streptomyces sp. NPDC020807; assembly: GCF_040641575.1. Classification (NCBI taxonomy): domain Bacteria; kingdom Bacillati; phylum Actinomycetota; class Actinomycetes; order Kitasatosporales; family Streptomycetaceae; genus Streptomyces; species Streptomyces sp. NPDC020807. Next base: position 160,333 of record NZ_JBFADU010000005.1, on the reverse strand, counting down.
ATAACCTAGCCTGCACATCAATGGGCAATTAATGGATCCGTCCGGCTAGGAGCCTCACCCGCATGCCACCCCCCACGCTCTCCGTCACGCGCACGCCCGTCGAGAGGACGACCGGCCCCTACGCCCGCCGCTGGTGGGCCCTGGCCGTCCTCTGCCTCAGCCTGCTGATCGTCGTCATGGCGAACACCTCGCTGATCGTCGCGGCCCCCGACATGACCCGCGACCTGGGCCTGAGCAGCAGCGACCTGCAATGGGTCATCGACGGCTACACCGTCCCGTACGCGGCCCTGATGCTCGTCCTCGGCGCGGTGGGCGACAAGTACAGCCGCCGCGGCGCCCTCGTCACCGGCCTCGTCGTCTTCGCCGCCGGCTCCGTCCTCGGCAGCCTCGTCCACGAGACCTCGCTCGTCATCCTGGCCCGCGCGGTCATGGGCGTCGGCGCCGCCGTCGTCATGCCGGCGACCCTCTCCCTGCTCGTCGCGATCTTCCCCCGGCACGAGCGCGCCCGCGCCATCACCGCCTGGACCGCGACCTCGGGCCTCGCCATCGCCGTCGGCCCGCTGGTCGCCGGCTGGCTCCTGGAGGACCACGCCTGGGGCTCCACCTTCCTCATCAACGTGCCCGTGGCGCTCCTCGGCGTCGCCGGCGCGCTCTTCCTCGTGCCGCCGTCGAAGGCGCAGGGCACGGGGCGGATCGACTACGTCGGCGGCCTGCTGTCCATCGTCTCCGTCGGCTCCCTCGTCTACGCGACCATCGAGGGACCGCACTTCGGCTGGGGCGCCGGTCCGGTCACCGCCGCCGTCGTCGCGGCCGTCGGCCTCCTCGCCTTCGTGTGGTGGGAGCTCCGCCACCCGCACCCCATGCTCGACGTGCGGAAGTTCGCGCAGCGGCCCTTCGCCGGGTCGATGCTCGCGGTCCTGTTCTTCTTCTTCGGCACGTTCGGCGCGATCTACTACTCGACGCAGTACCTTCAGTTCGTCCTGGGCCACGGAGCCCTGGAGACCGGCGTACGGCTGCTGCCGCTCGCGGGCGCCGTCTTCGTCGGCGCCGCCGTGACCGGACGGCTGACCCCCAGGCTCGGCATGAAGGTCACGGTCGTCGCGGGCATGGTCATCGGCACCGCCGGAGTCCTGCTTCTCACGCGGATCGACACCGGCTCGACGTACGCCGACTTCCTCGCGCCCCTCATGATGCTCGGCGTCGCGATCGGCCTCAGCGTCTCCCCGGCCACGGACACCATTATGAGTTCCTTCCCCGAGGCCCAACTCGGCGTCGGCGGCGGGGCCAACGACACCGCGCTCGAACTCGGCGGCTCCCTCGGCATCGCCGTCCTCGGCTCCCTGCTCGGTACGGCCTACCGGGACGAGCTCGCCGACCTCGTCGGGAACCGCCTCCCGGCCGCCGCGCTCCACACCGCCCAGGACTCGGTCGGCGCCGGACTCGCCGTCGCCGAGAAGGTCGCCCAGAACCCGGACGGCGGACCCCGGCAGGCCCAGGCCCTCGTCGGGGCCGTGCACGAGTCCTTCGCCCACGGCGTGGCCTCGACCAGCGTCGTCGGCGGGATCATCATGGCCGTCGGCACGCTGATCGTCCTCCTGACGCTGCCCGGCCGGCGGCGGGAAGGCGCGGGGCGGGTCTCGTAGCCCGTACCCCTTCCCGTAGGCGAACGAGGGCGGCGGTCACGGCTCCGGAGGCCGTGCCGCCGCCCTCGCGCGTGCGAGACGCCCCGCCGCGCTGTCGAGCAGCATCTCCAGCGCCGCCGGATAGGCGCTGTGGTTCATGCGCGCGGCGAGCAGGTCGGACGTGGCCGCGATGTGCGGATGCGAAGCGTCCGAGAGCTGGGCGTACGCCGTCTCCCACATGTGCTCGTCGGCCTCGCGCGCGGCCCGGGGCAGCGCGAGCGAGGCGGCGTCGAGGGCGGCGAAGGCGAGGCTCTGGTCGATGAACGTGTGGTAGATCCGCACGGCCTCCGGATCGGGGAAGCCGGCCGTCCGCAGCACGGCGAGGATCGCCTCGTCCGCCGCGATCTCCTGCTCCCGGCCCGTCACGCGGCTCGCCGTGAGGACCGCCGCCTGCGGGTGGGCGAGGTAGGCGCGGTGGATGCGGAGACCGAGCGCCCGGAGATCGTCACGCCACGCCCCGGTGGCCTCCCAGCCGCGCAGGGCCCGCCCGATCAGCTCCGCGCCGACGGCGAGCGTCAGGTCGTCCATCCCGGCGAAGTACCGGTACAGGGTGCTGGGGTCCGCGCCGAGCGCGAGACCCAGACGCCGGGCCGTCAGCCCCGCCGCCCCGTGCTCCGCGAGCATCCGCAGCGCCGTCTCGACGATGATCCGCTCGGAGAGCACCTCGCCGTTCTTCGTCGGCCGCCGCCGTCGGCGCGCCGACTCGGGGACCACCTTCTTGGGCATGCTCGGCCCCCTCCTGGTGACGTCCGGGCTGACCGCAGTATGCCCGCGCACCTTATGCCAACGCCATGGACGTTAAGGGCGGTCAGGGAGTTACATCTCGGGAACCAACAGGTCACAGCCCTGGAGAGGGAGATTCCTCATGCGCGTTCTGCTCGTCGGCGCCGGCGGTGTGGGCACCGCCATCACCCGGATCGCCGCCCGCCGCAGCTTCTTCGACCACATGGTCGTCGCCGACTACGACCTCGCCCGCGCCGAGGCGGCCGTCGCCGCCCTCGGTGCGGACGGCGCCCGGTTCAGCGCCCGGCGCACGGACGCCTCCGACGCGTCGGCGGTCGCCGCGCTCCTCACGGAGGAGCGGTGCGACGTCCTCCTCAACGCCACCGACCCGCGCTTCGTGCTGCCGCTCTTCGAGGCCGCCGCCGAGGCCGGCGCGCACTACCTCGACATGGCCATGTCGCTGTCGAAGCCGCACCCCGAGCGCCCGTACGAGGAGTGCGGCGTCAAGCTGGGCGACGCCCAGTTCGAGCGGGCCGAGGCCTGGGAGAAGGCCGGCAGGCTCGCCCTGGTCGGCATGGGCGTCGAGCCCGGCCTCTCCGACGTCTTCGCCCGCCACGCCGCCGACGCGCTCTTCGACGAGATCGACGAGATCGGCATCCGCGACGGCGCCAACCTCACCGTCGAGGGCTACGACTTCGCCCCGTCCTTCAACATCTGGACGACCGTCGAGGAGTGCCTCAACCCGCCGGTCGTGTACGAGGCCGGGCGCGGCTGGTTCACCACCGAGCCGTTCAGCGAGCCGGAGGTCTTCGACTTCCCCGAGGGCATCGGCCCGGTCGAGTGCGTGAACGTCGAGCACGAGGAGGTCCTCCTGGTGCCCCGCTGGGTCGACGCCCGGCGCGTCACCTTCAAGTACGGCCTCGGCGAGGACTTCATCGGCAAGCTGAAGACGCTCCACGCGCTCGGCCTCGACAGCACCGCGCCCGTCACCGTCGCCACGGACCTCGGCCCGGCCCGGGTCTCGCCGCGCGACGTCGTCGCGGCCGTCCTCCCGGACCCGGCGACCCTCGGCGACCGGATGACCGGCAAGACCTGCGCGGGCACCTGGGTCAAGGGCGTCAAGGACGGCGAACCGCGCGAGGTGTACCTCTACCACGTGGTCGACAACGAGTGGTCGATGCGCGAGTACGGCTGTCAGGCCGTCGTGTGGCAGACCGCCGTCAACCCCGTCGTGGCCCTGGAGCTCATGGCCGCCGGCACCTGGTCCGGCGCGGGCGTCCTCGGGCCCGAGGCCTTCGCCCCGGGCCCGTTCCTCGACCTGCTCACCGCGTACGGCTCCCCGTGGGGCCTGCGCGAGCAGTGAGGGGACGGTCTCCGGTCAGGCCTCCGGTCAGGCCTTCGCCCGGCCCTTCGTACCGCCCGGGGCCTCGCCCGCCTCGTCCGCGATGCCCCGTCCGAGGACGGCGGTCGTGGCGGTGACCTGGCCCTTCTTGGCCCACGCCGTGTTCTCGACCATCACGCCGCGCTCGCCGAGGAACTCCAGGCTCTTCTTGTCGAAGATCCACTCGGTGCGCTCGCCGGCGTGGACGCGGGCGACGGCCACGCCGTGCCGGCCCGCGGCGTCGACGGAGTCCTCGACGACCGTGACGCCGGGGATCTTCGCCGCCGCCTTGTACAGGGCTGCGGACACCTTCGGAGGCGCGATCTGCTCGCGGAGCAGGTCGCCGATCGTGACGAAGGCCTGCTGGTCCGGGCCGTTGCCCATGCCCCTGGTCTCGTCGTAGATCCTCTTGAGGAGGGCGTCCGGGTCGGTCGGGAGCGACTCCAGGTAGCGGTACGTCGGGCTGTTCAGCGTGGGGTGGGGGTTGCCGACGGGGTTGACGGGGCGGCCGCCCTTGTCGACCTCGCCCGCCAGCGGAACGGCCTTGCCCCGCTCGTGGAGCAGGCCCGGCTGCGAACCGTCGACGGAGAGCCAGATCTTGCGGCTGTGCGGAGTGTCCAGACGGAACGTGGGGTCGTCGGAGCTCTGGCTCGACCAGGCGACCGTGCTGGAGACGTACACGAACTGGTCGTCGCGGACGGCGGGCGCGGGACGGGCGGCGGCGACGGTGGCGATGCGGTCGAGGAGGACCGCCGCCGGGGTCACGGTCGTGGCCTTGCCCGGCTGCCCGGGCACGGTGGCGGCGCGGGGTTCGGTGCCGGGCCGCTCGCCGCCGTCGAAGGCGCCGTTCGTCGCCAGGGTCACGGCCAGGGCGCCGGCCGCGAGCGGCACGGCGGCGATCGACAGGCGGCGGACGCCGAAGCGGGGCTTCGCCGCGGCCGCGGGCGCGGTGTCCTGCCGGAACTCGCGCAGCAGTTGGGCCTTGAGGAGCTGCTGGTGACGGGGGGACAGCTCGCGCTCGGGGGGCGTCGGCAGCAGCCGGGCCAGTTCCTCGTGCTCGGTCGGGGTGGGACGGGACGGGGTGGTGCTCATCGCGCTTCCTCCTGGAGGGGCCGGACCGCGCGGTTGCGGTCACCATCTGTCTGTCCGTGACCCGCCGCCGGGTTCCCCGCCTCGAGGGCGGCGGCCGGTGCGGCGGGGGCGTGCGCGGCGCGCGGGGCGTACGCGGCGAGCTTCTTGCGGGCGCGCGAGAGGCGGGAACGGACGGTTCCCACCGGGATGCCCAGCGCCTCGGCCGCCGCCGCGTAGTCGAGGCCGGACCACACGCAGAGGGCGACCACCTCGCGCTCAGGGCGGCGCAGCCGCGCGAGCGCGGCCTGCACGGCCGCGACCCGTTCGGCGTCGTCGATCCGTCCCACCAGCTCGTCGGCGAAGTCGGGCAACGCCTCCTCGCGGGGCAGCCGGTTCATCGCGGCCTCGTGCCGCCGGGCGGCACGGCGGGTGTTCCGCACGACGTTGGTCGCTATGCCGAGCAGCCACGGCCGCAGGGAACCGCCCTCGGCGTCCACCGACCCGCGCAGCCGCCAGGCCTCCAGGAAGGTCAACGACAGCACGTCCTCGGCCGTCGACCAGTCGCCGGTCAGCCGGAAGGCGTGGTGGTGGACCGCCCGGGCGTAGTCGTCGAAGAGGGACCCGAACGCGTCCGGGTCCCCCGCTCGTATTCGGGCTCGCACACTCATCTCCATATCACCGGACTGTCCGACCGCCTCGAACCGGTTCCCGGAACGTGACGCAGGACACATCACGGGTCCCGCCGGCCCCGGGAGCGTCGAACCCTCGCCTGTTACTTGCGGGTAGACCATGATGGGGGCGACCAGGAATCCACACACGGCCGGGGGCTGAGACAGCGATGTCGACTTTCGAGGAACAGACCGGCGCGCGGACCGGGGAACCGACCAGGGTGCACGCCTTCCGGGACGACGCGCTGGGGGAGCACGACGCCGTCGGCCTGGCCGCCGCCATCCGGCGCGGCGAGGTCGGCACGGTCGAGGCGGCGCGCGCCGCGGCCGAGCGGGTGCGGATCGTCGAGAAGCACCTGCACGCGGTCCAGGTCCACGCCGACCCGCCCACCCCCGCGCCCGTGACGGCGGACAGCGGGCTCCTCGCCGGAGTGCCGACCTTCGTCAAGGACAACACCGACTTCGCCGGACTTCCCACCGGCCACGGCAGCGCGGCCTTCGTCCCCGCGCCCGCGCGCAAACACGCGCCCTTCACCCGGCAGTTCGCCAGCACCGGCGTCACCGTGCTCGGCAAGACGCGGCTGCCCGAGTTCGGATTCAGCCCGACCACCGAGTACGAGGGCGCCGAGCCCGTCCGCAACCCCTGGAACACGGGGTACTCGGCGGGCGGCTCCTCCGGCGGCGCCGCCGCGCTCGTCGCCGCCGGGGCCGTACCCGTCGCGCACGCCAACGACGGCGGCGGCTCCATACGGATACCCGCCGCCTGCTGCGGACTCGTCGGCCTCAAGCCGACCCGCGGCAGGGTCGTGGCGAACGCGCAGAGCCGCCAACTGCCCCTGGACCTGGTCGCCGACGGCATCGTCAGCCGCTCCGTGCGCGACACGGCCACCTTCCTCGCCGCCGCCGAGCGGCACTGGCGGAACCCCGGGCTCCCGCCCGTCGGCCTGGTCGAGGGGCCGTCCGACCGCCGCCTGCGCATCGGCTTCCTGTGCGACTCGCCGAGCGGCGTGCCCTCCGACAGTGCCACCCAGGCGGCCGTCATGGAGACCGTGGCCCGCCTCGAACACCTCGGCCACACCGTCGAGCCGGTCGAGATCGCCATCGACCCCCGGTTCACCGGCGACTTCCTCACCTACTGGGGCATGCTCTCGTTCCTCATCGGCGTCACCGGCCGCGGCCTCGGCCAGGACTTCGACCGCCGCCGGATGGACGGACTCAGCCGGGGGCTGCGCGAGGAGTACGTACGGAACTGGCACCGCACCCCGGGCGTGCTGCGGCGCCTGAAGCGGACCAAGGAGGCGTACGCGGCGGCCTTCCGCGGTCTCGACCTCCTCCTCTCGCCGGTGCTCGCCCACCCCGCGCCGCCGATCGGCCACCTCAATCCGGCCGTTCCCTACCGGACCCTGGTCGAGCGGATCCTCGCGTACGTCGCCTTCACGCCCGTCGACAACGTCGTCGGAACACCGTCGATCTCGCTGCCCTCCGCGACCGCCACCGAGGAGGGCATGCCGATCGGCGTCATGTTCTCGGGACGGCCGGGGAGTGAACGGACGCTGCTCGACATCGCCTTCGGTCTGGAGTCCGACCGTCCGTTCCGGCGCATCCAGGACGTGTGACAGGACCCCCGCCGGGCGGGCGTCACCGAGGTCACCACCCTGCTCCGCGAGGGGAAGGAAATCGATGGACGGGCCTGAGTGACGTCGAGTACTGTCCGAGTCGACGCCCTGAGACACGGAAGGAGGCGAGTGCCGTGCAGTTCACATCCCTGAGCGCTCCCTCTTTCCGTTCCCCGGCGTGATGCGTCCGTTCTGACCGGGAGCGCTCCAAGCAGCATGCATCCCGGAGGAATTCCATGACCGATCTGGTCATCCGCACGCTTTCCGCGAACGACGCCGCTCTCTTCGACGCGCACCCCGACCCCCTGGGCGCCCGCGAGAACCACCGGCGCACCCGGTACCGCGACGAGTGGAAGCGCGTCGCCCTGCGCGACGGCGAGGTCGTCGCACGCGGAGCCTGGTGGGGCGGCCCCGACGACACGGAGCCCGTCAACATCAACTGGTTCGACGTCGCCGAGGGCGAGGAGGAGGCAGGAGCCGAGCTCCTGCGCTCCGCGCCCTGGCACGTCGAGCTCGAAATCAACGTCCCCGGCGGCTGGCAGGAGGACGAAGCCCTGCGCGCCGCGGTGGAGGCACGCTTCACCGCCGCCCGAACCGCCGGGTACGAGCCCCTGGTGGAACGGTTCCTGTACCGCTGGACCCCGCGGTGCGGCCTGCCCGAGCGGCCCGGACGCCTGCGCTTCCGCCCGGAGCCGGACGACGCCGTGTTCTTCGACGCGCTGCGCCGCATCCACTCCGCCACGCTCGACGCCCACGCCCTCCTCGCCGTCGCGGAGGGCGGCCTCGACCGGGCCGCGCAGGAGGAGCTCGACTTCTTCCACTGGTGCCCGTCGCCACGCGAGTGGTGGCAGGTCGCGCACACGCCGGAGGGCGAGCTGGCCGGGATCCACATCCCGGCCCACAACCCCTCCGGCCCGACGATCGCCTTCATCGGCGTCGTGCCGGAGCAGCGCGGCCACGGCTACGCCTACGACCTGCTCGTCGAGTGCACACACCATCTCGTCGAGCAGGGCGCGGAGTTCGTCAGCGCGGCCACCGACCGGGGAAACGTCCCCATGGCCGCGAACTTCGCCAAGGCAGGCTTCCCCGTCACCAGCGAGCGCCTGAACTTCCGTCCGACGAGCTGACGGGCGTGACGGACCGAGAGGCGTGACGGACCGAGAGGCGTGACGGACTGACGTCGCGTGTCCCCGGCGGGCGCTGCCCCCACGGCAGCGCCCACCGGGATCGCCCGGTCCTAGGGGGTGTTCGACCCTGACCCGCCGGTCAGGCCCCAGCCCTCTCGGCCCGTCGCCGAGCCGAAGCCCAGCCAGGTGTGCCGGTTGCCCCACCAGCACCAGCCGACCTTCGGCGCGTTGCGCCGCTCGCGGCCGTCGCGGCCCGTGCCGTTGCTGATCCAGATGGCCGGGGTGCGGGTGTCCAGCGTGCCGTTGGCCTTGCGGAGCCGTGAACCGATCGTCATGAAGCAGTGGTTGCGGGCGAGGGCCTCCGGACGCTGGAGGATCCAGTGGATGCCCTCGGTGAGCACCAGCGGCGTGCGCTTCTCCTCCGCCAGGACGGGCAGCGCCTCCTCCGGGCTCCAGTTCGCCATCCGGTCGCCCCGGTCGACGCCCGTGACCAGGTACAGCGGGGAGTCGGGCAGCTCGATGTCCTGCGGGACGAACGCGTCCACGTCGGCCATGTCGACGACGACGAAGCCGGGCTTGCCGTCGCGGTTGAGCAGCGGTGCGAGGGCCGAGGCCGGGGCCCGGTCGGGGTGCACGGCGAGCAGCGCGTCCTCGCCGGTGTCGGTGGCCTCCGCCGCGAAGGCCCGCACCGCTTCGGCGGTGATGCCGGCGATCTCGTGGACTCCGAGCTCGATCAGGCGCTCCGCCTGGGCGGCGAGCGGCGGCAGCGGCGGAACGGGGGTGATGGACGCGGTGTCGGTCAGCTCGGGCAAGACGCTCCTCGGTGCGTGGCACGGGTGGTGGACATGATCACAACGGGGCGGCTCGCGAGAATGTTCCCGTCCCGCCGGTCCTTTCTCACCCGATTGGTTCGACCCGTCTCGCCGCGCCGACGCCCCGGCGGGAGGCTGGAGCCACGGACCAGGAGGACACCAGGAGGCCGGTGAGTGAAGGACCCCGTGCCGCCCGCGCCGCCCCCGGATCCGCCGCCGCCCCTGGACCCGGCGGTCTTCGACGCCAGCGTGGCCGCCGTCGCCGTGCTCGCGGGCCGCGAAGGCCGCCTGCTCTACACCAACGCGGCGTTCACCGGCATGTTCGGCCCCCGGCGCCTCGGCCTTCCGGCGAAGGACGCGTTCCCCGACCCCGACGGCGGCCGGTTCCTCTCGGTCCTGGACGAGGTGTGGAGGACGGGCCGCGCCCGCCAGGTCGTCGGCGCCCGCGAGACCGACCCCGGAGCGCTCTCCCAGGCCCGGTACTTCGTCTACTCCTGCACCCCCGTCGAGACCGCCGAGGGCCCCGGCACGCTGGTCCTCGCGATGGACACCACCGCCGAGACCTTCGCACTCCAGCGCTACCAGGCCCTGGTCTCCGCCGTGTCGGTGATGGTGTGGGTCATGCACGCCGACGGGACCTTCGAGGAGATCGTCCCCGGCTGGAAGGAGCTCACCGGCGTCCCGTGGCACCCGCGCGCCGACGACGGCTTCTTCGCGCACGTCCATCCGCGCGACCGGGAGAGCCTCAGATCGGGCTGGCGGCGGGCCTCGGGGGAGCCCGGCGCGGGCGTCGGTCCGGGACGCGGCGTCTTCGAGTGCGTCTTCCGCCTCCGTACGGCCGACGGCTCCTACCGTCACCTGTCGACCCGCAGCGTCCCCGTCGTCCGGGAGGGCCGGGTCGCCGAGCGGATCGCCGCCACCGTGGACATCGAGGACACCTGGCGGGCCCAGCTGCGCGAACGGCTCCTCGCCCAGGTCGCGGCGGCGACCGGCGCGAGCCTGGAGGAGGCCTTCCGCGAGGTGGTGAAGGTGGTCGTGCCCGAACTGGCCGACGCCTGCCTGATCCTGCTCCTCTCCCACGACGAGTGGCCGCTCCCCGCGCACGCCCGCGTGACCGCCCGCCGGGTCGCCTCCGCCACCCGTCCCGGCCTGCACGCACCGCCCGCCCTGCGCGGCCAGAGCGTCGGCGTCAGCGGCACGGTCCGCGAGGTCCTGACGAGCCGTCTCCCGCGCACCTTCGACATCTCCCGGGGCACGCCCCTTCCCGCGGACCTCGTCCCCACCGTCACCGAGCGCTGGCTGACCGTCTCGGGGGCGACGAGCCTGACGCTCGTCCCGCTCGTCGTCGACGACACCGTCCTCGGCTACGCCGCGATCAGCACCAACGGCGACTCGCCCGCCCTCGGCGCCGCCGAGACCGACCTCCTGCGCGAGGTGCTCCACCACGCCGTGGAGCCGATCCGCAGGGTCCTCGACCACCAGCGCGCCCGCGGCACCGCCCTCGCGCTCCAGCGCGCCCAGCTCACCAGTCCGCCCGCCGTCGAGGGGGCGAGCCTGGCGGCCTCGTACCAGCCGGCCAGTCCGGCGAACGAGATCGGCGGGGACTGGTACGACGCCTTCACGCTGCCCGACGGCACCCTCGTCCTCGACGTCGGCGACGTCGTCGGCCACGACCTCGCGGCCGCCACCGCGATGACCCAGATGCGCAACATGCTCCGGGCGCTCGCCTACGGCCACGGTGCGGGCGCCACGCCGGGGGAGGTGCTCACCCGCTTCGACGAGGTGTCCGACGGCCTCGGGACGGCGCCGTTCGCCACGGCGGTCCTGGCGCGGCTGAGCCGGCTTCCGGAGGAGCCCGGGGGCTGGCGGCTGACCTGGTCCAACGCGGGCCATCCGCCGCCCCTGTTGATCCCGGCCGGCGGCGGGCCGTGCTTCCTCGTGGGGGAGGGCGAGGGCGAGGACCTCCCGCTCTGTGTCGACCCCCGGGGTCCCCGCGCGAGTCACACCCGCCTCATCGCGGCGGGGGACACCCTCCTGCTGTACACGGACGGCCTCGTCGAGACGCCGAACGCGTCGATCTCGGCAGGCCAGCGTCGGCTCGCCGCCGAGGCCGCCCGGCTGCGGGGCGCGCCGCTCCCCGAGCTCCTCGACGCCCTCCAGGCGCTCTCCGACCACCGCGACGACACCGCGCTCATCGCCTTCCGGGCGGGCCGGCCGGGCGCGACGGCCGTCGCCGAGTCGCCGTGACATGACGATACGTACATACTTCCGGAAATGGATCATAGAGATCCATTGGGGATGGAGATGACGATGGATGACTATCCGCTGCTCGACCTGTTCTGGACCATGCTCTGGTTCTTCCTCTGGATCATGTGGCTGTTCCTGCTCTTCAAGATCATCACGGACATCTTCCGCGACGACGAGCTCAGCGGCTGGGGCAAGGCGGGCTGGCTGATCCTCTGCCTGGTCCTCCCGTTCATCGGCGTCCTCATCTACGTCATCGCGCGCGGCACCGGCATGACCCAGCGGGAGACCGCACGCGCCAGGGACGCCGAGGCCGCCTTCCAGGACTACATCCGCGAGACCGCGGGACCGGGCGCCGGCGGGACCGGCTCCGCCGGTGACGAACTCACGCGGCTCGTCGGCCTGAAGGAGAGGGGCGCGCTCACCGAGGAGGAGTTCCAGAAGGCGAAGGCGAAGATCCTCGCCTGACGGGACGCGCGACCGACCGCCAAGGGACGCGCGACGACTGGCAGGGGACGCGAGACCGGCCGACACGCACGTCGAGACAGGAGACGGCATTGGAATGGAAGCCGCGGCTCGAAGCCCTGCGCACGGGTGCCGAGCAACGACTCCCCGTCCTGACCGAGCTCACGAGCCGTCTCCTGTCCGCCAACCTCCTCGACGCGGGGACCAGGCTCGCCGCCCAGGCCTTCCTGGCCGCCGTCCCGCTCCTCTTCGCCTTCGCCGCCTTCGCCCCGCACGGCCTGCGCGACCAGCTCGCCGAGTCCCTGCGCGCGATGTTCGGCCTCAGCGGCGCCTCCGACCAGCAGCTCCACGACGTCCTCTACGGGACGGCCGGCACCGGCCTGCGGGAGACCACCGGCGCGGTCGGCGCAATCGTGGCGCTCGTCTCCGCGACCAGCTTCAGCCGCGCCATGGCCCGGGTCTGCGAACGCGCCTGGCGGCTCCCCAAGGCCGGCACCCGCATCGCCGCCTGGCGCTGGGTCGTCTGGCTGCTCTTCCTCCTCCTCGTGATCGTCTTCCAGGGCCCCATCCGCGACGGCTTCGGTGCCGGGATCCTGGTCGGCTCGGTCCTCCTCTTCGTCGTCGCCACCGGCGTCTGGCTCTGGACCCAGCACCTGCTCCTCGCCAAGCGCGTGGCCTGGCGGGCCCTGCTCCCCGGCGCGCTCCTCGCGGCCGTCGCCACGACCGTCCTCGGCCTCACGGCCCGCGTCTACATGCCGGCCGCCCTGGACCACGCCATCGACGAGTACGGACCCTTCGGCGTCGTCCTCGTCATGCTGTCCTGGCTCATCGTCGTCTGCGGCGCCGTCACCTTCGCGGTGACCATCGGAGCCGTCCTGGCCGAGGAACCGCCGTTGAACCGGTACGTCGGCACGGCCCCTGTCGCACCCTCCACCGGACCGCTACCTTGGTTGCATGGCACGGGAGATCCGGATCGAGATCAGTGACGAGGCGTACGAGGCCCTGGAGCGCGTCGCCGCGGAGAAGCACGTGCCCGCCGAGGACTACGCGGGCCGCGTCCTGGACGCCGACCTGACCCGCGCGCGGTTCCTCGAAGGCGCCCGCGTCTTCGTCGACCAGCACGGCAAGGCCTTCGCGGAACGCTTCGGACGTCCCGCCAAGTCCCGTACCGACGCCGCCTGAGGGCCGGCGGACCGCGTGATACTGCAGATCGACCTCTCCTGGCTGCTCGACACCGCCCAGCAGGAGATCCCCGGCGACCCGGAGATCTCGGACTGGGGCGCGCTCGAAGCCGCCCGCGCCCGCCACGCCTTCCGGGTGATGGACGTCCCCGTGTACGAGCAGCCGCACCACCGTGCCGCCGCGCTCCTGGAGCAGTTCATCCGCGTACCCGCCCTGGAACACTCCAACGAGCTGTACGGCGTGGTCGTCGCCGCCGCCTACCTCCACGCCTGCGGGCTGCCCGTCAGCGCGACGGCCGAGGAGGCGATCGAGCTCGTCGAGCGGGTCGCCGAGGGGCTCGTCGACGTCCGGCAGACCGCCGCCGTCCTCAAGGAGTGGACCCGCTGACGGGAGCGGACCCGCCGACCGGCGCGCGGTCCCGGGTCCGCGGGATTGTCAGCGCCGCTTGATACAAGTACCGGAGTTCCCGGACTTGAGGAGAGCACCCCGTGAAGATCCACCTGACCAGCGTCTTCGTCGACGACCAGGCCAAGGCCCTGCGCTTCTACACCGAGATCCTCGGCTTCGTGAAGAAGTACGACGTCCCCCTCGGCCCCGACGCCCGCTGGCTGACCGTCGTCTCGCCCGAGGAGCCCGGCGGCACCGAACTCCTCCTGGAGCCTTCCGGACACCCGGCCGTCAAGCCGTACCGCGACAGGCTCGTCGGCGACGGCATCCCGCTCGCCCAGTTCGCCGTCGCCGACGTGCGCGCGGAGTACGAGCGGCTGCGCGGCCTCGGCGTCGTCTTCACCCAGGAGCCGACGGACATGGGCCCGGTCACGACCGCCGTCTTCGACGACACCTGCGGCAACCTCATCCAGATCGCCACGCAGCCGCCCGCACCGGAGTAGGCCCCGTAGAGAAGGCCGAGCCGCCCGCCGCGAGTAAAATCGGAGCGGACACGAACCTGTGCCCGGACGCCCACTCGGGGGCGGAACGGAGGTCGTCGTGACCGGTTCCGCGGGGCCCGCAGAGCCGTCGCCGTACGGTGCCCTCGTCGATCCCGGATTCGCCGCGCTGATCGCCGAGAACCGCTGGCTGCGCGACCGGCTGGCCCACCGCCACCTGCTCGACCTCGCCGCCGGCGTCCTCGCCGCCCAGATGCGGCTCTCCCCCGCCGACGCCGCCGACCACCTCACCGCCCTCGCCCACGCGACCGGCCTGACCGTGGGCGACCTCGCCGCGGACGTCGTCAACGGCGTCGCCGACGGAGACGGCGCCCTCCCCGTGAGCGACGCCGTCCGCTCCGTCCCCCATCCGGTCGAACAGCGGCTCGCCCGCCGCACCGCCGCTGAGGCGGAGGCCGGCTCCCCGGGTCACGAGGCGGCGCGGACCCTGCTGCGCGGCGGACTCGCCCCCTTCGGCGCGGACAGCCTCTGGCTCTGGCGGCGCGCCGACCACGGCAGCCTCGTCCTCGCCGGGCACGCCGGCGTGGGGGCCGCCGAGGCCGCCGCGTGGCAGTGGATCCCGCCCGCCACCCCCGAACCCCTCCGCTCGGCGCTCGCCGGCGACACGCCTGTCTGGCTGGAGAACGGCCCGGCCGTCGACGAGCCGCTCCCCGGGCCGACCCCGCGCGCCGCCCGCGCCCTGCTGCCGCTGCTCCGGCGCGGCAAGCCCGTCGGCCTCGCCCTCGTCGGCTGGCCGCGCCCGAGGACCCTGGACGCCTCCGTCCGACGGGCCCTCGTCGGCCTCCTGGAGGTCGCGAGCACCGTCCTCGACGTCGACGACCCCGCGCGGCCCGCCGCACCCGTCCTCGTCGACGTCCTCGACGCGCTCGCCCACCCGGCCATGCTGCTCCGCACCCGCGGAGCGGCCGGGGAACCGGCCGTGGAGCACCTCAACGACGAGGCCGTCGCCGAGCTCGGCAGCCGGTTCCACGAGGAGGGCCCCTCGCTCCTGCGGCTCTTCCCCCTCGTCCACACCGACCTCGCGCGCATGACCCGGCGGGCCGCCGCCACCGCCCGCGCCCAGCGCGCGGCGCGGCTCCCCGCCGTCGCCCGGGAGGGCGCCCCCGCCCCGCTGCTCGACGTGCGGGTGCTCGCGGCCGGCGACGACCGCGCGGTCGTGCTCTGGCACACCGCCACCGAGCCCGGCCTCGCCGCCGCCCGGGCCGCCGACCGGCTCCAGAGCGTGGCGATGTTCCAGGACAGCCTGTCCGGCGGCGACACCTTCTGGTCGGAGCAGGCGTACGGCGTCCTCGGTGTGGAGCGCGACCAGCCGCCCGTACCCCTCCTCGGCCTGCGCGGGCGCGTGCACCCCGACGACCGCGAGGCCTTCACCGAACTCCTGAGCACGCTCACCGTGCGGAGGGCGGGCGCCCAGACCGTCCTGCGGATCACCGTCCCCGGCGGGGCCGTCCGGCACGTGCGCGTGGCGGCCGAGCCCCTCATGACCGGCGAGACGGTCACCGGGATCGCCGGCGTCTACCAGGACGTCTCCGACAGCCGGCGTACCGAGGCCGTCCTCACGGCGACCTTCGACCACCTCACCGCCCTGCACCACCAGGCCGAGACCCGCCATCAGCTCGCCCTCCAGCTCCAGCGGGCGATCGTGCCCGAGGTCCCCGGGTTCCTCGAACTCCCCGGGGACCTCACGGTCGCCGTCCGCTACCGGCCGGCGACGGAGGAGTACCGCGTCGGCGGCGACTGGTACGACGTGCTCGCCCTGCCCAGCGGCAAGATCCTCGTCGCCGTCGGCGACATCGCCGGCCACGGCATCGACTCCGTCACCGGCATGGTCGCGCTCCGCAACGCCCAGCGGGCCCTGGCCTTCACCGGCGAGCCGCCCCGCCGCCTCATGGGCTGGCTCAACGAGGTGACCCTGCGGACCGGCGGCGGCACGACGGCCACGGCGGTCTGCGCGCTGTACGACCCCGAGGACCACGGCCTGCTGTGGACGAGCGCAGGACACCTGCCCATGATGCTGCTGCGCGACGGCCGCGCGCGGCTCCTCGACCCGCCGCAGGACGTCCTCCTGGGCGCGGTGCCCGGCTTCGCCTACCGGGAGCAGCGGATGGGGCTGCGCCCCGGGGACACGCTCCTGCTCTACACGGACGGGCTGGTCGAGCGCCGCCACGCCGGACTCGACGAGGGCCTCGACCGGTTCGCCGCCGAGGTGGAGCGGCTCGCGGACCGGGCGCCGGAACGACTCGTGGACGAGCTGCTGGCGACGGCCACGGGAGACACGGACGACGACACGAGCCTCGTCGCGGTACGGGTGGGGTGACCCGCCCCGGCCCCCGTACCACCGCCCGCCGGGTCGCCAGGTCGTCAGGTCGTCAGCCAGGACCGGATCTTCGCCGTGAGCTCCTCCTCGTCGACCGGCTTCGAGACGTAGTCGTCCGCGCCCGCGCGGAGCGCGTCGCCCCGGTCGTCCGGCATGGCCTTCGCGGTGACCACGATGACGGGCAGGGATCCGCGCCCCGGCAGCTTCCGGATGGCCTTGATGGCGGTGTATCCGTCCATGCCGCCCATCATGACGTCCATGAGGACGAGCCGGACCTCGTCGTGCGTGGCGAGCAGGTCGAGCCCGGCGAGGCCGCTGTCGGCCGTCAGGACGCGAAGCCCCTGGTCCTCGAGGACCTCGGTGAGGGCGAAGACGTTGCGTGAGTCGTCGTCGACCACCAGGACGGTCGCGCCGTCCAGGCCCGTGCCCGCGCCGCCGGCGTCGAGCGATCCGAGGGCGTCTCCATGAGACCGTCCGCGTCCGTGGTCGCCCTGCGCGCGGGAGAAGGGACGGGTGCCGACGGCGAGGGCGCCGCCCGTGGGCGCCTCGGCGAGCGGCCGGTGGACGGGCAGGTAGAAGGTGAAGGCGCTGCCCTCGCCCGGCGTGCTCTCGGCCTCGATGACGCCACCGAGCAGCGCGGCCACCTCCCGGCTGATGGAGAGACCGAGGCCGGTGCCGCCGTACCGCCGCGCCGAGGTCCCGTCACCCTGCTGGAAGGCTTCGAAGACGAGGCGCAGCTGCTCGGGCGGGATGCCGACGCCGGTGTCCGTCACCCGGAAGGCGAGCACGGGCCCGCCGTCGCGCAGACCGGCCGGCGTCCGCGCCGCGTCCGCCCGCTCGACGTCGAGGCTCACCCGGCCGGAGTCGGTGAACTTCAGGGCGTTGGAGAGGAGGTTGCGCAGGATCTGGCGGACCCGCGCCTCGTCGCTGTTGAGCTCCTCCGGCACGTCGTCCGCGAGCGAGACGGTGAACTCCAGCTGCCGTTCGTCGGCGACGGGCGCGAAGGTCGCCTCCAGGTACTCCATGAGCAGGCGCAGCGGGAACGGCTCGTGCCGGATGTCCATCTTCCCGGCCTCGACCTTCGACAGGTCGAGGATGTCGTTGATCAGCCGCAGCAGGTCCGACCCGGCCGAGTGGATGACCTCCGCGTAGTCGATCTGCTTGGCCGTCAGGTTCCCCTGCGGGTTCTGCGCGAGCAGCCGCGCCAGGATGAGCAGGCTGTTGAGCGGCGTGCGCAGCTCGTGGCTCATGTTGGCGAGGAACTCGGACTTGTACATCGAGTTCCGGGCCAGCTGCTGGGCCCGCGCCTCCAGCTCCTGCCGGGCCTGCTCGATGACCAGGTTCTTGGACTCGATGTCCTTGTTCCGCTGGGCGAGCAGCGCCGCCTGCTCCTGCAACTCGGCGTTGGAGCTCTGCAGTTCCTGTTGCCGGATCTGCAGCTCCTTCGACCGCGAACGCAGCTCGTCGGCCAGTTTCCGGTACTGGCCCAGGAGTTCGTCCGTTCGGAGGTTGGCGACCAGGGAGCTGAGGACGGCGCCCGCGGTCACGACGAAGCGGTCGAGGAACTCGCGTCGCAGCGGGGTGAAGGGGTGGAGCGAGGCGAACTCGACCGCGCCGAGGACCTGTTCCTCCACGACGATCGGCAGGATGATCAGCGTGCCGGGCTCTCCCGAGCCGACCCCGGAGGCGACCGTCGCGTACCCGGCGGGCACGTGCTCGATGACGAGGGCGCGCCGGTCGCGCGCGGCCTGGCCGACGAGCGACTGGCCGAGGCGGAAGCGGCGCGGTTCGGCGTCCGGGGCGTCGGGGGAGCCGTAGGCGGCGGTCATGACGAGTTCGACGCCGTGCTCGTCGTCGGAGGCCAGGAAGAAGGCGCCGTACTGGGCGCCGACCAGGGGCGGGATCTCGGCCATGATCAGCTCGGCGATCTCGGGGAGGCGCCGGGTGCTCTGGAGGAGGCCGGTGATGCGCGCCAGGTTGGTCTGGAGCCAGTCCTGCTCCTCGTTGGACCGGGTCGTGGCGCGCAGCGACTCGACCATCGCGTTGATGTTGTCGCGGAGGTAGCCGACCTCGCCGGGCGCGTCGGCGGTGATCGAGCGGGTCAGGTCGCCCTCGGCGACCGCGCTCGTGACCTCGGCGATGGCGCGGACCTGCCGGGTCAGGTTCCCGGCGAGTTCGTTGACGTTCTCCGTGAGCCGCTTCCACGTGCCGGAGACGCCCTCGACCTCCGCCTGGCCGCCGAGCTTGCCCTCGGTGCCGACCTCCCGGGCCACCCGGGTGACCTCGGCGGCGAAGGACGACAGCTGGTCGACCATCGTGTTGATGGTCGTCTTCAGTTCGAGGATCTCGCCCCGGGCCGAGACGTCGATCCGGCTCGTCAGGTCGCCCTGGGCGACCGCCGTGGTCACCTGGGCGATGTTCCGCACCTGGTTGGTGAGGTTGTCGGCCATCGAGTTCACGTTGTCGGTGAGGTCCTTCCACGTGCCGGAGACGCCGTGGACGGTGGCCTGGCCGCCGAGCTTGCCCTCGGTGCCCACCTCGCGGGCCACCCGGGTGACCTCCTCGGCGAAGGAGGAGAGCCGGTCGACCATCGTGTTGATGGTCTCCTTCAGCTCCAGGATCTCGCCGCGCGCGTCGACCCTGATCTTCCGCGTGAGGTCGCCGCCGGCGACGGCCGTCGCCACCTGGGCGATGGAGCGCACCTGGGAGGTCAGGTTGTCGGCCATCGTGTTCACGCCGGAGGTCAGCTCGCGCCAGACCCCCCGTGCCTTGGGCTCGCGGATCCGGCCGCCGAGCAGCCCCTGCCCGCCGACCTCGCCGGCCACGCGGGTCACCTCGGAGGTGACCAGCGACAGCTGTCCGACCATGTCGTTGTAGACCGCCGCGATCTCGGCCAGGATGCCGCCGCCGGCATCGGGGAGCCGGGCGGAGAGGTCCCCGTCCCGGACGGCCGTCAGCCCGGCGAGCAACTGCCGGAGGCCGTCCTCCCCGAGCTCCGCGTGCGGTGAGCCGTCGAAGGGGGCCGGTCTGCGCTCTGCCATCAAGACCTCGCAACCGCGCGATCGGGGGTACGGGCCGGGGCGGGAGCCGCCCCTCGGCGCTCCCGCGCCACCCTTCCACTGTAGGACGGACGCGGGCGGCGGGCTCAGCGCCGCTCGGCCCGGTCCACTCGCTCGGCGGCCGGTGCGGGCCCGTCGCCCGGTGCGGGCTCGTCGGCCGGTCCGGTTTCCTCGGGCGACAGCACCGTCACCTCGAACCACACGGTCTTGCCGTTCTTGCGGGGCACGCAGCCCCAGGCCGCCGCGAGCCGCTCCAGGAGGTAGAGACCGTGACCGGACGTGCGGCCCGGCCGGTGCGGGCCGTGCGGTTGGGGCCGTATCGGGCTCGCGTCGCTGACCCGCACCCACAGCCGGCCTTCGGCTCGGTCGAGGCACAGCTCGTACGGTCCGCCCCCGTGGGCGAAGGCGTTGGTGACGACTTCGGAGACCAGGAGGAGGGCGTCCTCGACGGGGGTCAGTCCGGGTGCTCCGGCCCCGCCGAACCACTCGCTGAGGGCCCTCTGGGTGTGGTCGCGGCATTCCCGTACGACCCCGGCGCCCCGCGTCAGCTCGTAGCGGCGGGTGCGGGAGGTCCCACGCTCTGCGTCCCTGCCGGTCATACACCGCCGGTGCCCTCTCAACGGGGTTCGAACCGTTTCCGGACGGGTCACGTCACGAAGGGCGGGTCGACGTCGCCGAGTGCCGCGCCGGGGTCCTCGTACACCCGGAAGACCCTCCGGGCCCCCGTGATCTCGAACATGCGGTCCACCGGAGGCCGGAGCCCGGCCAGGACGACGAGTCCGCCCTCGGCCATCATCCGCAGGCGGGCGCCGAGCAGCACGTTCAGGCCGGTCGAGTCGCAGAACCGCAGACCGGAGCAGTCGACCACGACCCGGACGGGCCCGCCTCGCTCCGAGAGCGCGGCCCGCAGAGGGGCCACGGTGTCGTGGTCGAGTTCCCCGTGCAGGGCCAGGACGACGGTCCCGGGACGATCCCCCGGCCCGGTCCGGACGACCAGACGCGGACTCGTCACTTCCGTGGGCTCGGTCATCGTGGCGCCGCCTCTCCTTCTCCCCTCGGGCAGCCGCTGCCCGGCCCCCGCCGCGCCATGCGCGCGGCGGCGCTTGAGTCCGGCGAGTCCGGGTACCCGTACTGCGCGAGAGGAGGCGAGCCCGTCATGACCGCCTTCGAACTGGTCCATGTGGCCCTGGCCGCCAACGGCGGGAGCCCGTACGCGGTGCCCCTGGAGAGCCCGGACCACGATCCCGTCGACCTGCCCGAGGGGGCGGTGCTCTCCGTGACCCTCGTCTTCCGTGTCATGGAGGACCTGGACGGACTGACCTTCGAGGAGAACCGCAGATACGACGGGGGCGTCGTCACCACGAGGAGCGCGCTCGGCGGGTTCCGCGCCGGAGGCCCCTACGAGCTCGTCCTGCCCGCCGAACGCCTCCCCGTCGGCCACGGGAGCCTGGGAACGTACGAGGTGACGGGCCGCTTCGTCGACGGCGACGGGCGCGAACACGCGCGGGAGCTCCACCGCTTCCGGATCGTCCCCCAGACGAACAAGGTGTAAAAAGGGGCAAACGGCGCGAGAGGGCTGGTGGGTCCATGCGGCACGAGCAACCGGTGGACGACGACGGGGGCGGGGACGCGGGCGGCGACGGCCCGCGCGAGCGGTTCACGGTGGAGGTCCGGCCCGTGCCGGGTGCCGACACCGACGTCCTCGTGCTCACCGGTGAGCTCGACCGGGACACCGTGGCCCCGCTGAACGCCGCCGTCGAGAAGTGCCTGGGCGTGCCCAGAACGGTCGTCGACTGCTCGGGCCTGCGATTCTGCGACTCCTCCGGCCTGAACGCGCTGCTCCGGGCCCGGCTGCGGAGCCTGGAGGCGGGCGGCCGCCTGGACCTCGCCGGGCTGCGCCCGCCGGTGAGCAGGATGTTCGACATCACGGGGGCCCGGCGCGTGTTCCGGATGTACGGGACGATGGGCGAGGCGCTCTCCGAGAGCGGGGGCGAGGGTGGAGGCGGGGAACAGGGTGGCCACGAGGGACACGGCGGACACGGGGGATCCGGAGGCGGCGGGGCCCGTGACGGAGAGCGCTGATGACGGGACGAGCCGTCCCGAGCAGGTTCGCAGGCTCGTCCTGCACGGTACCCGGGGCGTCGTCTCGCGCTGCCGGGACTTCACCGCCGAGGCGCTCGCCGACTGGGGCTGGATCCCCGGGGAGACGCCGGACGAGGGCGAGCGCGTCGAGGACGTCCTGCTGCTCGTCTCGGAGGTCGTCACCAACGCGTGCCTGCACGCGGGCGGCCCCGAGGAGCTGGTCCTGCGCCACCGGCCGGGACGGCTCCGGGTGGAGGTGGCCGACGCGAGCCCGGAACACCCCCGGCGGCGCGTCACGCGCTCGCCCGCCCTGCCCGGCGGGCACGGCCTGATGGTGTTCGACCGGCTGGCCGGGGAGTGGGGGAGCGAGGGCAAGGCGAACGGGGGCGTCGGCAAGGTGGTGTGGCTGGAGGTCAGCCGCCCCGGACGGCCTCCGTGGTCGCGTCCCGACCCTCAGGGGCGTCGCGACCCTCGGCGGCCCCGGGAGGACCGTCCTCCAGGAGACCCTGCCTGAGCTCGCCGAGGATCCTGCTCAGCAGACGCGACACGTGCATCTGCGACAGGCCGACCCGGAGGCCGATCTCCGTCTGCGTGAGCTCCTCGCCGAAGCGGAGCTCCAGGATCCGCCGGTCCCGCTCGTCGAGGCCGTCGAGCAGCGGCCGCAGCGCCGTCAGGGACTCGATCAGTTCGTACGCGGGCTCCGAGGCCGACAGCCGCCGGGCGGCGGCGCCGGGGGAGTCGTCGTCGTCCCCGGCGGGCGCGTCGAGTGACCGCGCCGCGTAACCGTGGGCGGCGAGCTGCCCCTCGGCGACCTCCTCCTCCGAGACCTGGAGGCGCTCGGCCAGCTCGGCCCGGGTCGGCCGCCGGCCGAGGCCCTGCTCCAGGGCGTCGGTGGCCTTCGCCAGCTCGATGCGGAGTTCCTGGAGGCGGCGCGGGACCCGTACGGCCCAGCTGGTGTCACGGAAGAACCGCTTCATCTCACCGACGATCGTCGGCAGGGCGAAGGCGGAGAAGTCGACCGCGCGGTCGGGGTCGTACCGGTTGATCGCCTTGATCAGGCCGATCGTGCCGACCTGGACGATGTCCTCGGTGGGTTCCGCGCGGTTCCTGAACCGGCGGGCGGCGAACTTGACCAGGCTCAGATTCAGCTCGACGAGGGTGTTGCGGACGTACGCGTACTCCGGTGTGCCCTCGTCGAGCTCGCGCAGCCGGCGCAGGAGCGCGACGGAGAGGGTGCGCGCGTCGTCGGTGGAGGCGGCGGTGGGGTGGACGGGTTCGGGGAGCCCGCCGAGCGCCGTGCGGCGCAGTGCGGTCCCCTGCGGGGCGGAGAGGTGCGTGGAGGTGGACATGGGGCGTCCTTCGACGGTGGCTGTGGGCCTGCCGCCACGGCCGGGAAGGGGTGCGGCGGGGGGTCCGTCGGTCGTCCGGAGGCTCGTGTGTCCGGAGTGCGGTGCGTGCTTGTCGAGCATCTGGGAAAAGGATGCCCGCTATCGGGTGGTTTGACACCGGATCCCGGGGCATGCGCTCCATGCGACCGGCGACCGCGCAGTGCGCGTCGGTCGCGCCAGGCCACATGGACCGCGAGGAGGTGCCGCGATGGAGGAGTCACGACTCTCCCCGCGCGAGCGACGCGTTCTGGCGGAGATCGAGGAGCAGCTCCGGGAGCAGGACGAGCCCCTCGCGCGCCGGCTCGGCGCCATGAAGCGGGGCCCCCTGCTCGGCGCGCCCTCCGCGGTCGATCTCCGGCGCAAGCTCCCCGGACTCGCTGTCGCCGCCCTCGGCGCGGCGACCCTCGCCCTGCTCGTCCTCGCGGTCGCCATCGGGACTCCCGTGCTGATCTGGGCGTTCGCGGCCGTCTGGGTCCTGACCCTGATCGGCCTCCTGCTGCTCGTCGTGCGCTGGTCACGGCGCTGGTCGGGCTCCCGTGCGAGGCCCCCGGAATCCCACCCCGCCGACTGAGAGAGGAACACCGCCATGCCCCGCGGATCCAGCCCCAAGAGGGAACGCCAGTACGAACACATCAAGGAGAGCGCGGAACAGCGCGGCGAGAGCCCGAAGCGCGCCAAGGAGATCGCCGCCCGCACGGTGAACAAGGAACGGGCGCGCGCCGGCGAGTCGAAGACCGCGAGCAAGTCCTCCACGCAGGACATGTCCTCCTCGAAGCGCGG
Source organism: Streptomyces sp. NPDC020807 (assembly GCF_040641575.1). NCBI lineage: Bacteria > Bacillati > Actinomycetota > Actinomycetes > Kitasatosporales > Streptomycetaceae > Streptomyces > Streptomyces sp. NPDC020807. The sequence continues at coordinate 136,789 of NZ_JBFADU010000005.1, read as the reverse complement.
GGGACAGCGCTCGCACAGCGGCTCCCAGGGCCCCACGTACGACCAGCTGTACGCCGAGGCCCAGCGCCGGAACCTGCACGGCCGCTCGCAGATGAACAAGGCCGAGCTGAAGAGGAAGCTCGGGCACTGACATGACGGCGCCGCTCACCCCCACGCGTACCGTCGGCCCCGGCAGCGACCTCGCGGAGGTCTTCGAGCTCGCCCAGCAGCTGCGGGTGGACTCCGTGCGCGCCAGCACCTCGGCCGGATCGGGCCACCCCACCTCCGGCCTCTCCGCCGCCGACCTCATGGCGGTCCTCATGACCCGCCATCTGCGGTACGCGTGGGACGACCCCGGCAACCCCGCCGCGGACCACCTCGTGTTCTCCAAGGGCCACGCCTCCCCGCTCCTCTACGCCATGTTCAAGGCGGCCGGGGCGATCGGCGACGACGAGCTCATGACGACGTACCGCCGCCACGGCCACCGGCTGCAGGGCCACCCCACCCCGGAGCTGCCCTGGGTGGACGTGGCCACCGGCTCGCTCGGCCAGGGCGTCGGCTACGGCGTCGGGATCGCACTCGCCACCCGCGACCTGCGGAAGTCGCCCGCGCGGGTGTGGGTGCTGTGCGGCGACGGCGAGACGACCGAGGGCTCCGTGTGGGAGGCACTGGACGCGGCCGGCCGCCACCGGCTCGCGAACTTCGTCGCCCTGATCGACGTCAACCGGCTCGGCCAGCGCGGCCCCACCGCACTGGAGTGGGACACCGAGACCTACGCCCGCCGCGCCGAGGCCTTCGGCTGCCGGGCGATCAGGGTCGACGGCCACGACCTCGCGGCCGTCGACCGGGCCCTCACCACCGCCGCCGACGGCCTGGCCCCCACCGTCGTGATCGCCAGGACCGTGAAGGGGCGGGGCGTGAGCGAGGTCGCCGACAAGAACGGCTGGCACGGCAAGCCGCTCCCCGAGGACATGGCCGAGCGCACGATCGCCGAGCTCGGCGGCCTCCGAGACCTGCGCGTGAGCGGTCCGGCGCCGCCCGACGCCCCCACCCGTCCCGTGCGGCCGGCCGGACCCGGGGGCCGGCCCGGAACCGTACGCCTGCCCCGGTACGAGCCCGGCGAGAGCGTCGCCACCCGGGCCGCCTTCGGCGCGGCCCTCGCGGCCCTCGGCGCGCGGACCGAGATCGTCGCCCTCGACGCCGAGGTCGGCAACTCCACGCACACCGAGGAGTTCGGCGAGGAGCACCCCGACCGGTACGTCCAGGCGTACATCGCCGAGCAGCAGATGATCGCCGACGCCGTCGGCATGGCGGTGTGCGGCTACCACCCCTTCGCCACGACCTTCGCCGCCTTCCTCACCCGCGCCCACGACTTCCTGCGCATGGCCGCCGTCTCCCGCATCACGATGGCCGTGTGCGGGACCCACAGCGGCGTCGAGATCGGCGCCGACGGCCCCTCCCAGATGGGTGTCGAGGACCTCGCCATGATGCGGGCCGTCCTCGGCTCCACGGTCCTCTACCCCTCCGACGCCACCTCCGCCGCCGCGCTGACGGCGGCCATGGCCGACCTCGACGGCATCAGCTACCTGCGGACCACCCGGGGCGCCTACCCGGTCCTGTACGGCCACGGGGAGACGTTCCCGGTGGGCGGCTCCAAGACCCTCCGCCGGACCGACGACGACCGGGTGACCCTGGTCGGCGCCGGCGTCACCCTCCACGAATGTCTGGCCGCCGCCGACGCCCTGGCGGCCGAGGGGATGTCCGCCCGGGTCCTCGACCTGTACTCCGTCAAGCCCGTCGACGGCGGGACGCTGCTCCGCGCCGCCCGGGAGACGGGCGCGCTCGTCGTCGCGGAGGACCACCACCCCGAGGGCGGGATCGGCGAGGCCGTCCTGTCGGCGCTCGTGGGAAAGGGCGTCTGCCCGGCCTTCGCCCACCTGGCGGTCACCGGACTGCCGGACTCGGGGACGACCGGGGAACTTCTCGACGCCGCGGGCGTCTCCCGCACGCACATCGCCCGGGCCGCCCGCCGACTGGCGTCGGGGAACGGACCGACGCCACGCAGCACACAAGCGTCACCCACGGAACAAGGAGACGAGTCATGAGCAGAGTCGAGCAGACCATCGACGTGGACGTGCCGCTGCGTCGGGCGTACAACCAGTGGACCCAGTTCGAGGAGTTCCCGAACTTCATGGAAGGAGTCGAGGACGTCAGGCAGCTCGACGACCGGCACTGTCACTGGCGGACCCGGATCGCCGGAGTCGAGAGCGAGTTCGACACCGAGATCATCGACCAGCTCCCCGACGAGCGCGTCTCCTGGCGCACCGTCGACGGGGACGTCCGGCAGAAGGGCGTCGTCAGCTTCACGCAGATCGACGACCAGCACACCCGCGTCCGGCTGGCGATGGACGTCGAGCCCGACGGGATGGCGCAGAAGCTCGCGGGCGCGCTCGGCATGCTGGACCGCCGCGTCAAGGGCGACCTGAGGCGTTTCAAGGGCTTCATCGAGGAGCGGGGAGAGGAGACCGGGGGCTGGCGCGGCCGGATCCGCCCCGGTGACGCCGTCGACCCCGACGCCGGCATGGACGCCCCGCCCCGGGGCGGGGCCATGGAGGAGCCGCGCTCGTACCCGTCGCGGGAGGAGCGCCGGATGACGGACCCGGAGATGGAGGGCGACCGCGCGATCGACCCCGTGACGGGCGAGCGCCCGATGCGGGGCACGATGCCCGGGGACACCTCGCCGGGCGAAGGCCCCATGGGCGACGGCTCGATGGGACACCGTTCCACGGGTGAGGGCGCGACGGGACGCGGCTCGACGGGGGAGGACGGGCCCATGCGGGACGCGTCGACGGGCCGGCGGCCCGCCAGCGACCTGCCGATGAGCGACGGCCCGCTGAGCGACACCCCCGCGGACGAGGGCCCCGGCCCGGTCCGGCGCGTCGAGACACGGGACCTGCCCCCCGAGGCCCCGGAGTCCTGGCCGCAGCCGTCCGAACCCGACGACCGGCCGCCGACCCCGCGCGAGCGCTGAGGAGGATCCCCGGACATGGACCGAGCCGCGCTGTTCGACGTCGACGGCACCCTCGTCGACTCCAACCACCTGCACGTCGTGGCCTGGTGGGAGGCCCTGCGCCAGGGCGGCCGCACCGTGCCCGCCCACGCGGTGCACCGCGCGCTCGGCCTGCCCGGGGAACGCCTCCTCGCCCACCTCCTGGGCGAGGACCACGACACGGCGGACGACGACCGGCTCTCCGCCGCCCACGACACCCTCTACGGGGCGTACTTCGAACGGCTCCGCGCCTTCGACGGCGCCGCCGACCTGCTCCGCACCCTCGCCGACGACGGCTGGGCGGTGGTCCTCGTGACCTCCGCCAAGGACCGCGAACTGGACGCCCTTCGCGGGGCCATCGACGCGGACGAGGCCATCGCGGCCACCGCCACCTCCGACGACGTCGAGGAGGGCAAACCCGCCCCCGACCCGATCGAGCACGCGCTCGGGCTCGTCGACGTGCCGCCCGGGCGCGCCGTCTTCGTCGGCGACAGCGTGTGGGACATGCGGGCCGCCCGCCACGCGGGCGTGCGCCCCGTCGCCCTGCTGTGCGGCGGCATCCCGCGCGCCGAGCTGACCGGGGAGGGCGCGGCCGCCGTCTACGACGACCCGGCCGACCTCCTCGCGCACCTGGACACCAGCCCCTTCAAGAGCGCGTGAACCGCTGGCCCCCGCCCCCGCCGGTGGCGGCGCGCCAGTACGCCACAAGGGCCATCGCCTCGCGTGTCGGAGCGGTGGGCGGGGGGGGGCGTGGCCGCCTGACGCGGCAGGGTCACCCCATGCGTGCGATCACGACCGGCCTCCTCCTCGGCGCCCTGTGCCTCGGCCTGACCGGCTGCGCCGGCGTCGGCGAACGGACCGGCGCCGCCCGGCGCGCGGCCGTCGCCTTCGAGCAGGCCGTGAGCGCCTCGGACGCGCGCCGGGCGTGCGCGGCGCTCGCGCCCGGCACCCGCGAGGAGCTGGAGGGCGACGGCCCCTGCCCCGTCGTCCTCGCCGGCCTCGACCTCCCCGCCGACGCGGGCGCGCCGTTGCGCGCCGAGGTGTTCGGGGACCAGGCGCGGGTGGAGTTCGAGGACGACCTGGTCTTCCTCGCCTCCTTCCCCGACGGCTGGAAGGTCACGGCGGCCGGCTGCACGCCACGGCCGGAACGTCCCGCGGACTGCGAAGTGGAGGGGTCCTGAGATGCGGACCGTGTTCGTCTCCTGTCTCGTGCTGATCGCGGCGGGGCTGGCCCTCGCCTTCGCGGTCGGTCTGGAGCGCCGATGAGCGGTCCGGCGCGGTTCCTCCGCGACAACGGCCTCAGCCTCGTCTTCGGCGCCGGCTTCCTGCTCTCGCTCGTCGGTCAGGCCGTCGCCGGGTGCGCGGAGCTCAACACCGTCCTCACGTCCGCGAGCCTGGCGCCCGTCGGCTGCGCCGACTACGTCCTGACCTCGGACTACCTGGTCGACGTCACCGAGAACTGGCAGTCGGAGTTCCTCCAGTTCTTCCTGTTCGTCTCCGCCACCGTCTGGCTCGTGCAGCGCGGCTCGCCCGAGTCGAAGCCGCTCGACAGGATCGGGCGGGAGTCGGACGAGGAGCAGAAGACCGGCGCGTACGCGCGGCCGGACTCGCCCGTCTCCGCCTCCGCGGGAGGTCTCCGCCAGGGCCTCTACTCGAACTCCCTCGGCATCGTCATGGGCCTCGTCTTCGTGCTGTCCTGGCTGGCCCAGTCCGTCACCGGCCGGGTCACCTTCAACGAGGACCAGCTGCGCGAGTACCAGGAACCGGTCGACTGGGTCACGTACGTCACCTCCGCCGAGTTCTGGAACCGGACCCTCCAGAACTGGCAGTCCGAACTCCTCGCCGTCGCCTCGATGGTGGTCCTCTCCGTCTACCTCCGGCAGCGAGGCTCCCCCGAGTCGAAACCGGTCGGCGCCGCGCACACCTCGACCGGCGTGGAGGGCTGAACGAGCACGCCGGAGCGTCATCCCCTCCGTTCCGGGTAGTCGCCTCTCGGCCGAGAGGAGCACGTCATGCGCGCGACGACCGGAACCTCGTACTGGATGGACTCGGCGCCGCCCCGCCACGACCTCCCACCCCTGGAGGACGACCTCTCCGCGGACGTGGTCGTGGTCGGCGCCGGGATCGTCGGCCTCTGCACCGCGCGCGAACTGAACCGCGCCGGACGCGAGGTCGTGGTCCTGGAGGCCGGTCGGATCGCGGGCGGGGTGACCGGGCACACCACCGGGAAGCTGACCTCCCTCCACGGGCTCCGCTACACCGAGCTGCGCGCCCGGCACGGCGACGAGGGGGCGCGGCTCTACGCGGACGCGCAGGAGGGCGCGCTGAGGGAGGTGACCAGGCTCTGCGCGGACCTGGGGATCGACGCCCAGCTGGAGGGCCGGGCGGCGTTCACGTACACCCTCGACGAGGGACGCGTGGAGCACATCCGGACGGAGGCGGCCGCCGCCTCCGCTGCCGGGCTGCGGGCCGAGGTCGTGACCGGGACGGGGCTGCCGTACCCGGTCGTCGCGGCCGTACGGCTCCGGGACCAGCTCCAGTTCCACCCCCGCCGCTTCCTGCTCGGGATCGCGGACGACCTCGTCGCGCACGGCGTCCGGCTGTACGAGCGCACGCGCGTGACCGACCTCGACGAAGGCGCCGACTGCCGGCTCACCCTGGAGAGCGGGGCCACCGTCCGCGCGCGCGACGTCGTCCTCGCGACCCAGTTCCCGGTGCGCTGCCACACCAGCCTGCTCCTGCGGCTCTCCCTCCACCGCGAGCTGGTCGTCGCCGCCCCGGTCGCCGAACGGCACGCCCCCGACGGCATGTACGTGACCCACGAGGGGGGCACCCGCTCCGTGCGGACGGCCCCGCTCGACGAGGGACGGCGGCTGCTGATCGTGGCGGGCGAGTCCTTCGAACCCGGCTCCGACGGCGTCGGCGAGCGGCTGGCACGCCTGGAGAGCTGGGCCCACGCCCACCTCCCCGGCTTCGCCGGGGCCCCGTCCTTCCACCGCTGGGCGGCCGAGGACGTGCACACGGCCGACGGGCTGCCGTGCATCGGCCACGAGCACCCCGACACCGAGCACGTCTACGTCGCCACCGGCTTCGGCGGCTGGGGACTCAGCAACGGCGTCGCCGCCGCCCGACTCCTCGCCGCCCACCTCACGGGTGCGCCGCGCCCGGCCTGGACGGAGCTGGTCGACCCGCGCCGCAGGCTGCCCCTGCGCGAGGTGCCCGGGGTCGCACGGCGCCAGGCGACCGTGGCCCGCCACTACCTGGCGGGCCGTCGTGACGGCCGCCGGTGCACGCACATGGGCTGCGAGCTGGGCTTCAACGAGGCCGAGCGGACTTGGGAGTGCCCCTGCCACGGCTCGCGCTTCGCCGAGGACGGCTCGGTCCTCCAGGGGCCGGCCACGCGCCCGCTGGAGGACTGAACCCCCTGCTCGTCGTCCTTCCTACCGCGCGAGGGCGGCCACGCCGGCCTGGGCGAACTTCTCGTCCAGGTCGCCGGAGGGGGCGCCCGCGACGCCGATGCCCGCCGAGGAGGAGGGTGCCGGGGATGTCCTTGAGGGTCGGCGCGTTGGCGAGGCGCTTCACCAGTTCGGAGGTGGGGGCGTTCCAGGAGACGGCCGTGTACGCCTTCTTCACCGCCGACTCGTAGGACTGCGGGCCGGCGCCGTCGCCGCGCAGGGTGACGACGGTGTTGCCGTTGCGGTCGACGACGGCGACGGAGACGCGCTGGTTCTCCTTCTCGGCGGCGTCGAGGGTGGCCTGCGCGGCCTTCGGGCTGTGCTCGGCGCCCCCGGCGGACGACACGGGGGTCAACCGATCGGTCGATATGGAACGAGATATTCCCGTTAGTCTGATCTTGGGAAGACGGCCGGCGGCGAGGAGCGAACGGTGCTGATGGACAGGCGGTCGCCGGTCGACGACGAGACCGGCGACGAGCACGTGCTCGACGCGCAGGCGAGCGAAGGGGAGGCCGCCGACCCCGACCCCGACCTCGGCTGGCTCGGAGTCGTCATGCACGTGGCCTTCTTCGTGCTGCTCTGCTCGTCCCTGACCCGCTACCTGATCGTCCACCCCCACGCCCCAGGCACCCCCTGGGTGATCGCCCTCGCCGCCGCCCTCGCCACCCTGTACGTCGTCGGCCCGATCTTCGGCCCCCGCCCCGGCGGCACCCGCGCCACGGCCTTCCTCTGGCTCGCCGCCGTCGTCGGCGTCTGGTTCGCCCTGGTCGTCCTCGCGCCCAGCTTCGGCTGGTGCGCGGTGCCGCTCTACTACACGAGCCTGCGCTCCCTGCCCGCCCGGTACGCGCTCGTCCTCGTCGCCCTCATGACCGCCGCGGTCGTCGGCGCCTCCGTGAAGCTGCGGATGGGCTACGGCTTCGACCCGAACCTGATCTTCGCCCCGCCCGCCGGCGCCGCCGTCGCCACCGCCGTCTTCATCTACTCCCAGCGCCAGGCCGAGCGGCTCCGCACCGTCATCACCGACCTCGTCCGCACCCGCAGGGAACTCGCCGCGACCGAGCGCCGCGAGGGCACGCTCGCCGAGCGCCAGCGCCTCTCCATGGAGATCCACGACACCCTCGCCCAAGGCCTGTCCAGCCAGCAGATGCTGCTTCAGGCCGCCGAGCGCCTCTGGGAGACCGACCCGGAGAGCGCCCGCCGCCACATCCGTACCGCCGAGTCCATCGCCGAACACAACCTCGCCGAGGCCCGCCGCTTCGTCCACGCCCTCGCCCCCGCGGACCTCGCCGGCGGCGGAGGGCTCGACGAGGCCCTCCGTACCCTCGCGGCGCGCGAGACCTCCGGCACCCTCCAGGTCCGCTTCCACGAGGACGGCACTCCGGCCGCCCCGCTGCCCGACCGGGTCCAGGCCGCACTGGTCCGCATCGCGCAGGGCGCCCTCGCCAACATCCGCGAGCACGCCGACGCGACCACCGCCGCCCTCACCCTCAGCCACCTCGACGACCAGGTCGTCCTGGACATCGCCGACGACGGCCGCGGCTTCGACCCCGCCGAGAGGCCGGGAGGCCTGCGCGGCCACGGCCTCCCCGCCATGCGCGCCCGCGTCCAGCAGCTCGGCGGCACGCTCACCATCGAGTCGGCACCCGGCGAGGGCACCGTCCTGACCGCCGCCGTCCCCCTCACCCCGGAGACGTGAAAACACGCGTGCGACGGTGATCGCCACCGTGCCACGATGGGCCCGGAAGCGAGGTGAGAGGGCGCATGGACGACGAGACGCGATTCCGTGAGGCGCTGGCGACCTGGGCGGCGGGCGGACCCGGCGCGGACGGGGCGGCCGCGCGGGCACGGGAACTGGCCGAGGACGTGCGGGCGGTCGTCCTGGTCGAGGGGGACAGCGACCTCGCCGCGCTCGAAGCGCTCGCCGGCCGCCGCGGACGCGACCTCCGGGCGGAGGGCGTCGTGATCGTCCCGCTCGGCGGCGCCACCAACATCGGCCACTTCCTGGACGTCTGCGGCCCACCCGGCCTCGGCCTCCCCCTCGCCGGCCTCTACGACATCGCGGAGGAACGCCACTTCCGACGCCACCTGGAGCGCGTCGGACTCGCGGAGCCGTCGACGGACGCCGGCCTCGACACCCTCGGCTTCCACGTCTGCGTGGCCGACCTGGAGGACGAACTGATCCGCGCCCTCGGGCCCGACGGCGTCAAGGAGGTCATCGAGGCCCAGGGCGAGACCCGCCCCTTCCGCACCTTCGTCAACCAGCCCGCGCAGCGCGAACGCCCGGTCGAGCACCAGCTCCGCCGCTTCCTCGGCACCCACAGCGGCCGCAAGGCCCAGTACGCGCAGGCCCTCGTCGACCACCTCGACCTGGAACGCGTACCGCGCCCGCTGGAACGCCTGCTCGCCCACGTCTGACGCCCCCACGTCTGACGCCCCCACGTCGGACGCCCCCACGCCGGACGCCCCCCACGTCCGACGTCCTCGCTCTCCGGGCTCGCACACCGGGCTCGCGCACCGGGCACGCGCGCTCCCTCGCGAGAGTGGATCCGGGTGGGCCGGTGGGCCCAGTGGGGCATGGCTCGGGGGCCGACCGCGTGCTCCGGTCTGGAGGCTGTGCGCTGCTTGCCCGCACACCCCCCACCGACGGAGGACCGTACGCCCATGACGGACGCAGACGTGAGACCCGTACCCCGGCGCCGAGGGCTGAGAGGCAGGGCGGGGGCGCCGTTCGTGCTCGCCGCCGTACTTGCCCTGACCCTGCCCGGCACGGCCGTGGCGGCCCCCGGCGACCTCGACCCGACCTTCGGGGACGCCGGCCGGGTCGTCACCCCCGTCACGAACTACGCGGAGGGCCACGACATCGCCCGCCAGGCCGACGGCAAGCTCGTCGTGGCCGGCCAGAGCGAGGGTGGATTCACCCTGGCCCGCTACCTCCCGGGCGGCGGGCTCGACCCCGACTTCGACACCGACGGCATCGTGACGAGCGCCTTCGAGGGCGGCTCGCAGTCGGCGAACGCGGTCGCCGTGCAGCCGTCCGACGGGAAGATCGTCGTGGCGGGCACCACCGAGGTCTTCGACCAGGAGGAGGGCAACGGCTGCTGCTTCTTCTCCGTCGCCCGCTACCTCCCCAACGGCGCCCTGGACACCGGGTTCGGCGACGGCGGCCTCGTCCGCGTCCAGGAGTTCGGCGGCTCGGCGGACGGCGCCGACGTCGCCGTCATGAACGACGGCCGGATCGTCGCCGCGGGCAAGGGAGCGGGCGGCGGGTTCGCACTCGTCCGGCTCCTCGGCGACGGCTCCCTCGACCCGAGCCTCGGCGGGGACGGCGCGGTCGTCGCCGGCTTCACGCCCACCTCGCCCCAGGACGGCGGCGGCATCGCCCGGCGCATGGCCCTCCAGCCCGACGGCAAGATCGTCTCGGTCGGCTACGTGGGGAACACCGCGTTCGACATCGGCGTGGCCCGCTACCTCCCCGACGGCAGCCTCGACACCACCTTCAGCAACGACGGCATGGTGACGGCCGACTTCGGCGGCACGGAGTTCGGCAACGCGATCAGCGTGCAGCCCGACGGCAAGATCCTCGCCGCGGGCTCCGGCGGCGCCGGCTTCGCCCTCCTCCGCTACAACGAGAACGGCACCCCCGACGCCGCCTTCGGCACCGGCGGCCGTACCTCCGTCGCCTTCCCCGGCGACGGCGGCCTTCCCTACGCGATGGCGCTCCAGACCAACGGGAAGATCGTCCTCGCGGGCCGCGCCGACGACCCGAACAGCTCGGAGGCCAACGACTTCGGCGTCGCCCGCTTCCACCCCAACGGCACCGTCGACACCGGGTTCGCGGGCGACGGCTTCGCCGTCACCGGCTTCAACGACTTCGACGAGGCCCGCGGGGTCCTCGTCCAGCCCGACGGGAAGATCGTCGCCGCCGGGTACGGAGCCGGCTTCGCCTTCGCGCTCGCCCGCTTCGAGGGCGGCGACGGCCCGGTGCCCCCGGCCCAGACGGCGGACCTCTCGGTCTCCATGAACAGCCCGGTCCCCGTGACCATCGGCGACCGCGCCACCTACACCGTGACGGTCACCAACTCCTCCGCGTCCACCGCCACCGCCGCGGGCGTGACCCTCACGGACACGCTCGCGGGCACCGGCGCCACCGTCACCTCCACCGCCACCACGCAGGGCAGCTGCACCACCACGGCGACCCAGGCCACCTGCGCCATCGGCTCCCTCGCCCCCGGCGCGAGCGCGACCGTCACCCTCACCGGCGAGCCCCGCTCCACCGGCATCCTCACCAGCACGGCCACCGTCACCGGCAGCCCCGCCGACCCGAACTCCGCCAACAACACGACGTCCACGAACACCTCGGTGAACAACGCCCGCGGCTGCACCGTCATCGGCACCTCCGGGGCCGACACCCTCAACGGCGGCTACGCCAACGACGTCGTCTGCGGCCTCGGCGGCAACGACACGATCCGGCCGGGCTACGGCAACGACACCGTCTACGGCAACTTCGGCAACGACAACGTCGACGGCTCCTTCGGCGACGACACGCTCAACGGCGGCCCCGGCAACGACACCCTGAACGGCAGCTACGGCAACGACCGCGTCAACTCCGTCGACTCCGTCAACGGCAACGACACCGCCAACGGCTCCTACGGCACCGACACCTGCTCCACCGACCCGGGCGACATCCGCCTCAGCTGCCCCTGACGCGCTTCAGGGGGAGAGGACGGCGCCCGGCGGAGTCCACCGCCCCGTGCGCGCGGGCCCGTTCGGGACTCCGTACTCCTTCCGCAGGCTCTCCGGGATCGCGTAGTGCATGACCCGCCCCCGGGTCAGCGAGGACAGCTCGAACACCGTCGTCAGATGGCCGAGCCGGTCGAGGGCCCAGGCCCCGAGCGGTGAGCTGTCCTCGATCGACTCCAGGACGCCGAGCAGATGGGGCACGATCCGGACGATCGTGTCCCATCCGCCGCTCGGCACCTCCAGCCAGTCCGCGCCGGTGTCCCCGACGAGGTAGCGGATCAGGGCGGGCACGATCGGGTCGAGGAGCGTGCCGGGGACGACCTCCTCGTACAGGTCGATCAGCTGCCGCGTGAGACGGACGCCCTCGGGCGACGGGCCCATGTGCCGGATCATGTACAGGTCGAGGAACGCGCGGGCCTCCTCCAGGGTCGCCGGGACGGCGTCCTGGTCGACGCCGAGCATCGCCCCGACGACCCGCCAGGCGTAGTAGTACGCCTCCGCGCCCTCCGTCGACATGTGGATGCCGAGCCGGTGCAGGCTGTCGAGCACGAGCAGCGAGAAGAACATCTGCCCGCCGATCATGTCCTCCTGACAGATCGGCACCCCCAGTGCCGCCCGGTCCCAGCGGTTCTCGCGCGTGAGGTGGTGGCGGATGGAGGCGTGCAGCAGCCGGACCTTCTGCGCGGCGGGGATGAAACGGCTCCCGGCCTCGAACGCGTCCGGCCGCATCAGGTACACCGTGAACTGGCCCGTCGCCGCCATGCGCGTGGACGGGTAGTCCAGCCCGTGCGTCGCCGACAGGAGCTTCGCCACGTGCGGGACGAGATAGCAGGCCGGCATCGACGCGAACGACAGGGCCGTCGCGACGTGCACGTTGTTGTCGACGAAGAACAGCCGCGCCCGCTCCATCTCCTCCCAGTCGACCCACGACGGCGGGGCGCTCGTCGCCGCCAGGTACTCCCGGGCGACCTCGGGCAGCCCGTCCGGCAGCGGGGCGCCGACCACGGACACGTACCGCATGAGCGTGTTGAAGGTGCCCGTGTCGCCCCGGTCGAAGAGGGCGGCGACGGTGGCGTCGGCGAGCTCGTCGCCACTGCGGCGCAGGGCGTTCATGGATGCCTCGGTGTACGGCATGGCGATCTTCCTCGTGGTCTTCCGGAGCGGGAACGGGAGCGGGGAGCGGGGGCGTGCGTCGTCGGGGGCGTACGTCAGGAGAGGCGGACCGTCGCCGAGTGCGCGAGCTCCCGGAGGGCCGCGGCGGCGGGCACGGGCACGTCGAGCTCGTGGAGCGCCCCGAGCGCCTCCTCGACCCGGGCGGCGATCATCCGCTCGACGCGGTCCGGCGCCTTCAGCCGCCGCATCAGGGTCCTCACGGCCTCCAGACCGGCCGCGTCCAGGTCGTCGGCGCGGCCGAGCAGCGCGCGGAGCTCCTCGCGCTCCCCGGGCCCCGCGAGGCGCCAGGTCTCGGCGAGGAGGGCCGTGGGCCGGTGGCCCCGCACGTCGTCGGCGTCGGACTTGCCCGTACGGCGGGACTCGCCGAACAGGCCGAGCAGGTCGTCCCGCAGCTGGAAGGCCTCGCCGAGCGGCAGCCCGTACCCGCGGAAGCCCTCGCGGAGCCGCTCCCCGGCGCCGGCGAGCGCGCCGCCGATCAACAGGGGCTGCTCGACCGTGTACTTGGCCGTCTTGTAGCGGATCACCTTCAGCGAGGCCGCCGTGTCGGGGACGGCACCCGTGTGCAGCACCTCCAGGCACTCCCCGGCGATCAGGTCGCGCGCGAGGAGCGCCCACAGGGGGCGGGCCCGGGCGAGGTAGGCGGCGGGCAGGCCGCTCGTCGCGAACAGCTGCCCGGCGAGCGACATCAGCAGGTCGCCGACGAGGAGCGCGAGCGAGCGCGCGGCCTCCTCGGGGCGGGGATGGTCCGGTACGGCGCTCCGCAGGGCGACGTGCGCGGTGGCCCGGCCGTGCCGCAGCGGACTGTCGTCGATGAGGTCGTCGTGGACGACCGCGGCGGCGTGCACCAGCTCCATCGACGCCGCCGCCCGCACCAGCGCCTCGCTGTCCGGCTGCCGCGCCGCGCGCCAGCCCCAGTAGCAGAAGGCGGCCCGCAGCCGCTTGCCCGCCGCGACGGCCGTCTCCACCTGCCCGGCCACGGGACCGAGGGCGGGGTCGACCGCGGCCAGCTGGTCGGCCTCGTCGGCGACGAAGCGGTGCAGCACCTCGTCCACCCGGGCGCGGAAGGCGGCCTGCTCCCAGCCCTCAGCCACCGTCGGCCATCCGCCGCGCCTTCACGTGCCGGGCGAGGACCTCCAGGTGCGCCGGCGGCACGGAGGCGTACCGGTCGAGCACGAGCCGCCCGCGCGCGGCGAGTTCCCGCTCGGCCTCCGCCGCCAGCTCCGCCCCGTCCTGCCGCCGCGCGAACCCGCGCACCACGTCGAACGCCGATCCGACCGCGCTGACGGCCACGTCCGCGAGCCCCGCCGCCAGCAGCACCGCCTTCTCCCCGGGCCGCGCCCCGCGCCCCGCCTCCCCGCTCGTCCCCACGACACCCTCTCCGCACGCACGCGTTGTCGCGACGCGGGTCGGGCGTCGCCTCCGCGAGGATCCCGGTCCGGCGATCATCGCGGCGGCTGAATTCACGAACGAGTGATCACCCGTGAGGGTGAAACGGTGAGAAGGCCGGAGCCGCGCCTCCCAGGGCGTGGGCGGCCGCACGCCCGTCGTCCCGGCTACGCCACGGGTGCCGACGGCTCGGGCCAGCGGCGGCGGTCGGGCACCAGCCTGCGCAGGACCCACAGACCGGTGCGGAGCCGCCAGTCGGCGGGGGCGCGGATCTCGGAGATGAGCGCGCCGGTGCTCCTCCCGATCGAGGCGGCGGCCTCCTCGGCGGCGCCCGGGTCGAGGAGTCTGTCGCAGTTGAACCAGGCCAGTCCCCGCGTGACCCGGATGCCGTAGTTGCTCAGCAGCTCGTCATTGCGGGTGAACAGCCTGTCCCAGGACTCCAGGCCGACGATGTACCGGGCGGCGAGGTCGTCCTGGACCGTGTCGATGCACGAGGCGAGGACCTCGTTCATGCGGTGGAAGTCCGCGATCCGGCCCCTGTTGCCCGTCGCCGGCGTCATCTGCCGCAGGGCGTGCGGCAGGTCGTAGGACATGTGGGCCATCATCGAGAAGAGGACGTCCTCCAGGAGGTAGGAGCGCCGTACGCTCGCGGCGGCGACGACGTCACGCCACGGGAGGGGGATGGAGTCCGGCATGTCCTCGGCCCGCACTTCGCCCGTGGCGCCGGCCGGCCGTCCCGCCTGCCACGCGTCGATGCCGTCCATCGCGTCGAAGTAGGCCGCCGCGAGCGTCTCGCACAGTTCGGCGACCCAGAGGGGGTCGCCGAACGCGGGCTCGCCCGTCCCCAGCCCCGTGGCGAGCGACGTTGTGAGCCGGTAGTAGGTGTAGGCGAAGGCCGCCCGTGGATCGCGTGCCGTGTCGTACTGCCTGACCCGCTCGGCGAGCAGGGCGGCGACCGCGGTGACCTTCTCGGCGGGGAGCGTGTACTCGGCGGTCATGAGGGGCGTGTCCCTGCCGTCCGCTAGGCCGTCTTGCCCATGAAGCGGGTGTCCTCGGTCGCCCTGCCCCAGTCGCACAGGAGCTCGGCGACGAGGTGCTTGCGGTCTTCGGAGACCTGGTAGTCGGCGGTCCAGTCGGCTCCCAGCAGGGGCATCTGGTAAGTGGCGGCCATCCCGCCGTCGCGGATCTGCGCGGTGTAGGTGAACCTCCGCGTGAGCAGATGCGGCACGGGGCCGAGCTGCTCGTTCCCGTGGATCGTGACGCCGACGCCGTCCTTGTGGAGCACGTACTGCTCCTTGAGGAGGTACAGGGTCACACCGAACTTGGAGATCCTGACCACGTTGTCGGCCCGGCCGAACTCGCCCACCTCCGGCCTCGCCACGATCGTCGAGGACTGCCGCGGCACGCCGGTGACCGCCTCCACGGTGTGCATGGAGACCACGAGCAGTTTGTTCACCAGCCCGATGCGGCTGCGCAGGAAGCGGCGCCAGTCGGTGACGCGGAAGGAGGCCGTCCCCCGCCAGAGGCCGGTCCCGATGTCGAAGTAGTAGACGTGATTGGGCGCGTTCTCCGTGGTCACGCCGGGTACGGTAGCACTACGCTCCGTGATTGAGTGCGAGGTCGGCGGCCTCCCACGCGGCGCTGTCACCCCGTGGGGTGTAGCGCCGCAGCTGCTGGGTCCCGGCGACGAGCCCGCGCATGGCGGCGAGGTCGCCGACGAGTCCCGCGGTGCGGGCCTGGACGAGGACGTTGCCGAGGGCCGTGGCCTCGGCCGGGCCCGCGACGACGGGCAGACCGGTGGCGTCGGCGGTGAGTTGGCAGAGGAGCTCGTTGCGGGAGCCGCCGCCCACGAGGTGGACACGGGTGATCTCGCGGTCGGCGAGCTCGGCGGCCCGGCGCAGGGTGCGGCGGTGGGCGAGGGCGAGGCTCTCCAGGACGCAGCGGACGGTCGCGCCCTGGCCGGTGGGCGGCCGCCGGCCGGCGCGGGCGCAGAACTCCCGTATCCGGGCGGGCATGTCACCGGGCGCCAGGAACTCGGGGGCGTCGGGATCGACCAGCGCCGCGAACGGCTCGGCGCGGGCCGCCTCGGCGAGCAGCGTCGGGAGGTGGCTGGGCAGGTTCTGCCGGTCCCACGTGCGGCGGCACTCCTCCAGGAGCCACAGGCCCATGATGTTGCGCAGGTAGCGGATCGTGCCGTCGACACCGCGCTCGTTGGTGAAGTTGGCGGCCCGGGAGGCCTCGCTCAGGACCGGGGCGTCGAGTTCGAGTCCGGCGAGCGACCACGTGCCGCAGGAGATGTACGCGAAGCCGGGCTCGGTCGCGGGGACGGCCACGACCGCCGAGGCGGTGTCGTGCGAGGCGACCGTCGTCACCGGCGTGCGGGGGTCGAGCCCGGTGTACGCGGCGACGTGGGGGAGCAGGACCCCGGCCGGGTCGCCGGGGGCGCGGAGCGCGGGGAGCAGGGAGGGGGCGAGGGCGAGGCGGTCCAGCACGGTCTGCGACCAGGTGCCGGTGCGGGTGTCGAGGAGGCCGGTCGTGGAGGCGTTGGTCTCCTCGGCGCCGATCGTGCCCGTCAGCCAGTGGACGAGGAGGTCCGGGACGAGGAGCAGGGTGCGCGCGGCGTCCCGCTGGACGGAGCCCGCGGCGGCGGCGAGCTGGAAGACCGTGTTGAAGGGGAGGTGCTGGAGGCCGGTGATCCCGTACAGCTCCTCGGGGCCGATCTCCGTCCAGACCCGCTCGGGCACTCCCTCGGTGCGGCTGTCGCGGTAGTGGAACGGGTGGCCGAGGAGGGCCCCGTCGGCGTCGAGGAGACCGTAGTCCACGGCCCAGGTGTCGACGCCGACGGAGGCGACACCGCCGGACGGGCGGCCCGCCTCGCGCAGCCCGTCCAGGACGCCCTGGAAGAGGGACAGGACGTCCCAGCGCAGCCCGTCCGGCAGCCGGACGGGGGTGTTGGGGAAGCGGTGGACCTCGGTCAGGTCGAGCCGGTCCGGGCCGACCCGTCCGAGGATCACGCGTCCGCTGGTGGCGCCGAGATCGACCGCGGCGAAGGAAGACGGGTTCGTGGTCATGCGGGGTACCTCCGTGCGCTGCGGTCGGTGCGGGTCGGTGCGGGTCGGTGCGGATGGGTGTGGGTCGGGGGGCCGGGGGCCTCGGCGTCAGCGGAGGAAGGCCGCCGCCACGCCCGCGTCCACCGGGACGTGCAGCCCGGTGGTGTGCGTGAGGTCCCCGCCGGTGAGGGCGAAGACCGCGTTCGCCACGTGCTCGGGGAGCACCTCCCGCTTGAGCAGGGTCCGCTGGGCGTAGAACTCGCCGAGCCTCTCCTCCTCGATGCCGTACGTCGCGGCCCGCTGCGCCCCCCATCCCGCGGCGAAGATCCCGGAACCGCGCACGACCCCGTCCGGGTTCACGCCGTTGACGCGGATGCCGTGCTCGCCCAGCTCGGCGGCGAGCAGCCGGACCTGGTGCGCCTGGTCCGCCTTGGTCGCCGAGTACGCGATGTTGTTCGGACCCGCGAAGACGGCGTTCTTCGACGCGATGTACACGATGTCGCCGCCGAGCCCCTGTTCGGTCATGACCCGGGCTGCCTCGCGGGAGACGAGGAAGGAGCCGCGGGCCATGATGGCGTGCTGGAGGTCCCAGTCCCGCGCCGTCGTCTCCAGGAGCGGCTTGGAGATCGAGATGCCCGCGTTGTTCACGACGAGGTCGACGCCGCCGAAGGCGAGGACGGCCTCACGGAACGCGGCGGCGATCTGCTCCTCGGAGGTGACGTCGACGGTGACCGCCACCGCCCTGTCCGGCCCGCCCAGCTCCTCCGCCACGGCGGCGGCGTTGTCGCCGTCCAGGTCGGCGACGACGACGCACGCGCCCTCGGCGACGAGCCGGTGCGCGATGGCCCTGCCGATGCCCGACCCGGCCCCGGTGACCAGGGCGACGCGGGTCGCGAGCGGCTTCGGCGCGGGCATGCGCCGCAGCTTGGCCTCCTCCAGCTCCCAGTACTCGATGCGGAACTTCTCCGACTCCTCGATCGGCGCGTACGCCGACACCGCCTCGGCGCCCCGCATGACGTTGATCGCGTTGACGTAGAACTCGCCCGCGACCCGCGCGGTCTGCTTGTCCTTGCCGAAGGAGAACATGCCGACGCCGGGGACCAGCACGATCGCCGGGTCCGCGCCGCGCATCGCGGGGGAGTCGGCGCCCGCGTGCCGGTGGTAGTAGGCCGCGTACTCCTCCCGGTACGCCGTGTGCAGCTCCTTGAGCCGGGCCACCGCCTCGGCGAGCGGCGCGTCGGCCGGCAGGTCGAGGACGAGCGGCCTGACCTTGGTGCGCAGGAAGTGGTCCGGGCAGGACGTGCCGAGCGCCGCGAGCCGCGGGTGCTCGGCCCGCGCGACGAAGTCGAGGACCACGTCGGCGTCGGTGAAGTGGCCGACCTGGGGGCGGTCCTGGGAGGCCAGCGCCCGGACGTACGGGGCGAGGGCGGCGGCCCGCTCCCGGCGCGCCGCGTCGGGCAGCGGCGCGTACCCGTCGACGACGGGCCCGAAGGGTTCCGGGCGGCCGCGCTCGGCGAGGAAGGCCTCGGCGGTCCGGATGATGTGCAGCGCGTTGCGCTCGCACTCCTCCGAGGTGTCGCCCCACGCGGTGATGCCGTGCCCGCCGAGCACACAGCCGACGGCCCGCGGGTGCGCGGCCCTGACGGCGGCGATGTCCAGGCCGAGCTGGAAGCCGGGGCGGCGCCAGGGGACCCAGACGACGGTGTCGCCGAAGCACGCGGCGGTCAGCTTCTCGCCGTCGGCGGCGCACGCGAGCGCGATGCCGGAGTCCGGGTGCAGGTGGTCGACGTGCGCCGCCTCGACGAGCCCGTGCATGGCGGTGTCGATGGACGGGGCCGCACCCCCCTTCCCGTACAGGCAGTGGTCGAACGCGGCGACCATCTCGTCCTCGCGCTCCACGCCCGGATAGACGGCCGTGAGCGCGCGGAGCCGGTCGAGACGGAGGACGGCGAGCCCGTCCTCGGTGAGGGTGCCGAGGTCGCCGCCCGACCCCTTGACCCAGAGCAGGTCCACGTCCTGCCCGGTCACGGGGTCGGTGGCGGAGCCCTTGGCGGAGGTGTTGCCGCCGGCGTAGTTGGTGTTGCGGGGGTCGGCGCCGAGCCGGCGGGAGCGGGCGAGCAGTGCTTCGGTGGCGGGGTGGAGGCTCATGGTGAGGGTTCCTCTGGCGGGGTCGGTGCGGGTCGGTGCGGACGGGCACGGGACGTACGGGCGCGTGGGGCTGTCCGTGCGGGTCAGGCGCCCCAGCCGGCCTGCTCGCCGCCGACCCGCTCGGCCGCGATCCGCTCCTGCCGGCCGGAGGCGGCGTAGGCGGCGACCGGGTCGGGGTGCAGGCCCCGCTCCTCGCGCACCTCGCGGAGCAGCGGGCGGACGTCGGTGTTGTAGGCGTCCATGAGGACGGCGTTGGCGGCGAGGACGTCACCGGCGCGCTGGGCGGCGACGAGCGCGTCGAGGTCGACGAGCAGCGCCTTGGCGGTGGCTTCCTGGACGTTCATGACCGAGCGGATGACGGCCGGGACCTTCGCCTCGATGTTGTGGCACTGGTCGAGCATGAACGCCACGTCCGCGACGGGGTCGAGACCGCCGTTCTTCGCGACCTCGTGCATGATCCGGAAGAGCTGGAAGGGGTCTGCCGACCCGACCATCAGGTCGTCGTCGGCGTAGAACCGCGAGTTGAAGTCGAAGCCGCCGAGCTTCCCCTGCCGCAGGAGGAAGGCGACGATGAACTCGATGTTGGTGCCGGGCGCGTGGTGCCCCGTGTCCACGACGACCTGCGCCTTCGGGCCGAGCTGGAGGCAGTGGGCGTACGAGGTGCCCCAGTCGGGCACGTCGGTCGTGTAGAACGACGGCTCGAACAGTTTGTACTCCAGGAGCATCCGCTGCCCCTCGCCGAGCCGCTCGTACACCTCGGCGAGGGCGTCGGCCAGCCGGTCCTGACGGGCCACGACGTCGTCCTGGCCGGGGTAGTTGGTGCCGTCGGCGAACCACAGCTTGAGGTCGGCCGACCCGGTGGCGTCCATGATGTCGACGCACTCCAGGAGGTGGTCGACGGCCTTGCGCCGCACCGCCGCGTCCGGGTGGCAGACGCTGCCGAGCCGGTAGTCGTCGTCCTGGAAGGTGTTGGAGTTGACCGCGCCGAGCTCGAGACCGCGCTCCTTCGCGTGCGCGGCGAGCGCCGCGTAGTCGTCGACCCGGTCCCAGGGGATGTGGAGCGACACCTTGGGCGCGACACCGGTGAACGCGTGCACCTGGGCGGCGTCGTCGAGCTTCTCGTAAGGGTTCCGGGGCACGCCCGGCTGCGCGAACACCTTGAAGCGCGTCCCGGAGTTCCCGTACCCCCAGGAGGGCGTCTCGATGCGCTGTGCGGCGAGCGCGGCCTTGACGGCGGCGATGGCTGGCATGATCACCTCTGAACGACGAATGTGAATCGATTCATTTCGTGAGGGAAGCTAGCTGCGGGGTGATTGGTCGTCAAGGGGCTGCAGCGCTGAAACATTTCAGACAGCATCGCCGTGGGGGGAGCGGCGCAGCCGCGGTGCGCGGGACCGCCCCGCTGAGACGGCACGGCACGACGGGGCCGCACTCACGTAGCCTCCCCTCCCGGGAGCCCGGCGCCGCACAGCGGGCGGGCCGGCCCCTGCCCGGATTCACAGGAGGATGCGCATGTTCAAGGTCAACGAGTACTTCGACGGCACGGTCACGTCGATCGCGTTCGAGGGGAGCGAGGGCCCGGCCACGGTCGGCGTCATGGCGGCCGGGGAGTACGAGTTCGGCACCGGGAAGCGCGAGATCATGCACGTCGTGACCGGTGCCCTCACGGTCAGGCTTCCCGGCGCCGGGAACTGGGAGACGTTCGGGGGCGGCGAGAGCTTCGAGGTTCCCGCCGACAGCACGTTCCAGCTCAGGGTGGAGTCCGACACCGCCTACCTCTGCGAGTACCGGGACTGAGAAGCGCCCGCCTCCTCCCCCGAGAGGGTGGGACGGCGGGCGCAGGCGGACGGGGCGGACGGTCCGGTCTCAGTAGCGGAGCAGCCCCGCGTCGATCCGCTCCCAGGCCGCCCGCAGTTCGGAGAGCCGGGCCTGCTCGAACGGTGCCCGGTCCGCCTGCTCGCGGGAGTCGGCGGACAGGTCGAAGAGCTGGTCGCGGCCGGACTTGCCCCGGTAGTACTTCCAGTCGCCGCGGCGCAGCGCCCGCTCGCCGCGGACCCGCCAGAACAGGTCCCGTTCGGCCACCTCGGCGTCGCGCAGCAGGTGGCCGGCGAGACTGGTGCCGTCGAGGGGGTACGCCGGGTGGGGGCGGGCCCCGGCGAGTTCGAGGAGCGTCGCCGTCCAGTCGGGCGAGAACACCGGCAGGTCGCTGACCTGGCCGCCGTCGATCCTGGCCGGCCAGCGCAGGATCGACGGCACGCGGATGCCGCCCTCCTGGAGCGAGCCCTTGTTGCCGGCGAGCGGCCAGTTGTACGAGAACCGCTCGCCGCCGTTGTCGCTGCCGAAGAAGACGAGGGTGTCCCGCTCCTGACCCGAGCGCTTGAGCGCCTTGAGGACCTGGCCGATCGACCGGTCGAGGTCCTCGACCATCTCCTTGTACTTCTCCACGGAGCCGCCGTCCTGGTGCCAGAGGGCCGAGCGGTCGCCGGCCTTGATGCGGCGGACGACCTCGTCGCTCGCCTCCGTGTCGCCGTCGGCGATCCAGGGCCAGTGCGGGGTGGTGAAGTTCAGGTTGAGCAGCCACGGCCTGTCGTGGTCGCGGGCGATGTAGTCGCCGGCCCTCTCGGTGAGGATCCTGGTGTAGTAGCGCAGGTCCTTGTACTCGGCGTCGCCCTCGTAGAGGTCGTACTCGCCGCCCAGCCCGAGCTTGGAGTAGTACTCCAGGGCCCCGCCGAAGTTGCCGAAGAACTCGTCCCATCCGGACCTGGTGGGTGAGTGGTCCGGCAGGTAGCCGCAGTGCCACTTGCCGATGAGCGCGGTCGCGTACCCGGAATCGCGGAGGAGCGAGGCGAGCGTCGGGTGCGTGGGCTCGAGACCGACGGACTTGTCGGCGATCGGCTCGGCGAGACCGCCCTTCGTGCGGCCCGGATAGCGGCCGGTGTAGAGGCTGAAACGGGTGGGGGAGCAGGTCGCGGAGCCGGAGTAGGCGTCGGTGAAGCGGACGCCCTCACGGGCGAGGCGGTCCAGGTGCGGGGTGCGTATGTGCGGGGAGCCGTACGAGGAGAGGTCGGCCCAGCCGAGGTCGTCGCCCAGGATGAAGAGGATGTTGGGCCGCCGGGAGTGGCGGCTCGGGCGGGCGGCGCGGAACGGACGCTCCCGCGCGTCGGTCGCGGTGACCGCCTGCGCGGCGGGCGCCGCGCTGCCGAGGGCGGCCGCGGCGGCGGCTCCGGCGGCGACCCCGCCGAGGGCGCGGCGGGACAGGGGCGTGGACATGGGGAACTCCAGACGGGCGTGCGTACGGTGAGGGCATGCCTCCGGGGCCCGGCGCGGGACGGGACGGCACCACGGGCGGGGCGTGCGGAGGGGCGCGGGAACGCGGCGGGCGAGCGGAGCCGGCCGCGGTCAGCGACAGACCGCGCTCGCGACGCGGACGAGATCCACGTGGCGGCGCTGGACGAGGGTGACCGAGCGGTCACGGCCGGGCTGCATGAGGCAGGAGTCTCGCCGCACCGGAATCGGACCGTCAACGGCAAACGGCCTCGTGACACGGGTTGTTCGTACGCGTGCAACAGTCACGGAGGGCCCGGCGCGAAAGTCCCGGGACCTCGCCGCGGTCGGCTGTTAGCCTGGGCGTATGGGTGTGATCCACTACTTCTTCCTCTGATCCGGGTACCGGCCCGGCCGCCGTCGCGGCCGTCCGCCGGTTTCGTGTGCCCTCCCTCCACGAAATCCCGCGAATCCACCCGAGGAAACACCCATGCGCGAACGCGCCCAACTCTCCCTGCGCGACGTCGGCGTCGCTTTCGCGGACCGCCGCGTCCTCGACCAGGTCTCGTTCACCGTCCGCCCCGGCGAGAAGGCCGTGGTCGTCGGCGAGAACGGATCCGGCAAGTCCACCCTGCTCCGGCTGCTCGACGGAGGCCTCGTCCCCGACGGGGGCGAGGTCCTGGTCCGCTTCCCGGGCGCGGTCGCCCGGCTGGCCCAGACGCTCCCGGAGACGTACCCGGTCGGCCCGGACGACACCGTCCGCCATGCCGTCGATCTCGCCCTCGCCGAGATCCGCTCGATGGAGGCCGAGCTGAGGGCCGCGGAAGAGCGGCTCGGCGAGGCGGGGGCCGAGGAGCTCACCGCGTACGGCGCACTCCTCGACCGCTTCGAGGAGCGCGGCGGCTACCGCGCCGACGCCGGGGCCGCCGCCGCCCTGGAGGCGCTCGGACTCGGTCACGTCACCGCCGACCGGCCGCTCGCCACCCTGTCCGGCGGCGAACAGGCCCGGCTCGCACTCGCCTGCGTCCTCTCCTCCGGCGCCGAGCTGCTGCTGCTCGACGAGCCGACCAACCACCTCGACCGCGACGCCGTCGACTGGCTGCGGGCACGGCTGGCCGCGCACCGGGGCACGGCGCTCGTCGTCACCCACGACCGCGCCTTCCTCACCGGCTTCGCCACCACGGTCCTGGAAGTCGACCGCGACCGGCGGACGGTCCTGCGGTACGGGGACGGCTGGGACGGCTACCGGTCGGCGAAGGCCGCCGCGCGCCGCCGGCAGACGCAGGAGCACCTGGAGTGGCGCGAGGAGGTCACCCGTACCGAGGAACTGGTCGCGGCGGCGGGGAAGCGGCTCGCGGTGACGGGCGGGGATCCGCGCCAGGGCTTCGGCAAGCACCGCCGCTCCAGCGAGAACAAGCTCTCGGGGCAGGTACGGACCGCGCGCCGCCGCCTGGAGGAGCTGCTGCGCGATCCGGTGGCCGCGCCACCGGACCCGCTGCGCTTCGGCGGGCGGTTCGCCGGGGGCGGCGGGGAGGCGCCCGAGGGCCCGCTCGTGGAGCTCGCGGGCGTGACCGTCGGCGACCGGCTCGCCGTGGACGGGCTCCGGATCGGGGCGGGGGAGCGGCTCCTCGTCTCCGGCCCCAACGGGGCGGGGAAGACGACGCTGCTGCGCCTCATCGCCGGTGAACTCGCCCCGGACGCCGGGGTGGTGCGCAGGACGGGCCGTGTCGGGCACCTCGCGCAGGAGCTTCCGCACGTTCCCACCCGCCGGACGGCCCTGGCGGTGTGGGCCCAGGGGCGGCCCGGTCTCCCCGAGGACCACGCCGGCGAGCTGCTCGCCCTCGGGCTGCTGCGGGAGGAGGACCTGACCGTGCCGGTGGCTTCGCTCTCCGCAGGGCAGCGGCGACGCCTCGAACTCGCCCTGCTGGTCTCCCGACCGGCCGACCTCCTGGTGCTGGACGAGCCCACCAACCACCTCGCGCCGGCACTGGTGGAGGAGCTGGAAGCGGCGGTCGCCGCGTTCCCCGGTGCCGTGGTCGCGGTCTCGCACGACCGCGAGTTCCGCACCCGTTTCTCCGGCCGCCGCCTGGAACTGTCCGGAGGAAGAGTGGTCGCCTGAATCGCCGCATCGGGGTCCGCCGGGCCGGTGGCTGTCCAGGACGCCGGCCCGGCGGGGGTCCTCAGGCGGCCGGTGTGACGGCCCGGGGGACGTGGAGGGGTGCGGCGGTCGCCGCGACGACCTGTTCGGTGGTGACGCCCGGGGCGAGTTCGACGAGGACGAAGCCGCGCGGGGTGACGTCGACGACCGCGAGGTCGGTGATGACGCGGTGGACGACGGCCCGGCCGGTCAGCGGGAGGTCGCAGGTCTCCACGAGCTTGGGGCTGCCGTCCTTCGCGGTGTGTTCCATGAGGACGACGACCCGGCCCGCGCCGTGGACGAGGTCCATGGCTCCGCCCATGCCCTTGACCATCTTGCCGGGGATCATCCAGTTGGCGAGGTCCCCGGAGGACGCGACCTGCATCGCGCCCAGGACCGCGGTGTCGATGTGGCCGCCGCGGATCATGCCGAAGGACAGGGCCGAGTCGAAGAAGGAGGCGCCGGGCAGGGTGGTGACGGTCTCCTTGCCGGCGTTGACGAGGTCGGCGTCGAGTTCGTCCTCGGTGGGGTAGGGGCCGACGCCGAGGATGCCGTTCTCGGACTGGAGGACGACCTCGACGCCGGGCGGCAGGTGGTTGGGGATGAGGGTGGGGAGGCCGATGCCGAGGTTGACGTAGCTGCCGTCGGTCAGTTCCCGGGCGGCGCGGGCCGCCATCTGCTCACGGGTGAGAGCCATCTCAGGCGCCTCCTTCCTGTCGTGCTTCCGCTTCCCGTCGTACGGTCCGGCGCTCGATGCGCCGTTCGGCGGCGGGGTCGCCGGGGGCGACCCTGACCACGCGCTGGACGAAGACGCCGGGCAGGTGGACCTCGTCGGGGTCGAGTTCGCCCGGCTCGACGAGGTGGTCGACCTCCGCGACGGTGATCTTCCCGGCCATCGCCGCGAGCGGGTTGAAGTTGCGTGCCGAGGAGCGGAAGACGAGGTTGCCGTGGCGGTCGCCGATGGTCGCGCGGACGAGCGCGAAGTCCGTCGTGATGCCCTCCTCCAGGAGGTACGGGCGGCCGCCGAAGTCCCGTGTCTCCTTGGGCGGCGAGGCCACCGCGACCGAGCCGTCGGCGGCGTAGCGCCAGGGCAGTCCCCCGTCGCCGACCTGGGTGCCTGTCCCGGCGGGGGTGTAGAAGGCGGGGATCCCGGCGCCGCCGGCGCGCAGGCGCTCGGCGAGCGTGCCCTGCGGCACGAGTTCGACCTCCAGCTCGCCGCTCAGGTACTGCCGGGCGAACTCCTTGTTCTCACCGACGTACGAGCTCGTCATCCGGGAGATCTGACCGGCGGCGAGCAGCAGCCCGAGGCCCCAGTCGTCGACGCCGCAGTTGTTCGAGACGATGCCGAGGCCCTGCGTCCCGCGCTGCCACAGCGCGTCGATCAGCGTGCCCGGTATGCCGCACAGCCCGAAGCCGCCCACCGCGAGGGTGGAGCCGTCCGCGATGTCGGCCACCGCCTCCGCGGCGCTCGCGACTGTCTTGTCCAGACCCATACGGTCCCTTTCCCTCGGGCAGCCGTGCTGCGTCGACCGTGCTGGTCGGAGCCGGTGCCAGTACGTCCGATGGGCAGCGAGCCTAGGCAGGCGGGGGAGGGGCAACCATGGCTGTCATCCACATACCGATGGGGGTGGAGGTGGTGATCACCACCTCCACCCCCATCAGCCGGAAGGGGGCGTGCGTCAGGCCGTGCAGCCGGAGTCCGCGAGGACGTAGTAGCCCGGCGAGGTCTGCTTCAGGGTGTGCGTGGTGAAGGTGTTCCAGAGCCCCATGGCCGCCCCGGAGCCGGTCGCGTAGGTGTAGCCGCCGCTCTGGTACGCCCGTCCGGCGGCCACGTGGTCGTAGTTGCTGGACGTGTGGCAGGTGACGGTGTGGCCGGTTCCCGTGGTCGTCGCGGTGACGGCGGCCGAGACCGCGCCCCGCGTCCCGGAGGCGTCCACGGCCGCGACGGTGTAGGCGTACGCCGTCCCGGCGGTCAGCCCGGTGTCGGTGTGGCCGGTCGTGGTCGACGAGCCCACCTTCGTACCGGTGCGGAGGACGTCGTACGAGGCGGCGCCGGGGACGGCGGTCCAGGAGAGGGATGCGCTGCTCCCCGTGACGCCGGTGACCGCGAGGCCGGCGGGGGCGGGCAGGGTTCCGGGGGCCGGGGTGTCACCGCCGCCGTCGAGGCCCCAGAAGCGGGCGGTGTGGTAGCTGGAGCAGATGGTGTCGAGGTAGTACGTGCCGGTGGTGCCGCACTGCTCGGGGCCGCTGCCCGGGTCGACGGCGAGGCCGTGCGGCATGCCCGGGATCGAGTAGACCTGGACGGCGGTCCTGCCGCCGGCGTCGTCGTAGCTGGTGAGGGTGGTGCCCCCGCCGAGGGTCTCGGTGCGGGTCGGCGTCTGGCCGATGCCCCAGACGTCCGTCCACTGGTCGCGCAGCTCGGTGGCGTTGGCGGGCTTCACGGTGGTGTCGGCGGTGCCCTGCCAGATCGCGACCCGCGGCCAGGCGGTCGTGCCGGAGGGCGCGGCCGAGCGGACGAGCGCTCCCCACTGGGCGGGCGTCCTGTTCGGCGGGCTGTACATGCAGGTGTACGCGGAGGAGACGCTCGTCGCGCAGGAGGCGGGGAGCCCGGAGTCGACGGAGCCGCCGGCGAAGACGTCCGGATACGCGGCGAGCATGTTGGCCGTCATCCCGCCGCCGGCCGAGAGGCCGGTGATGTAGACGCGCCGGGAGTCGCTCCCGTACCGGGCGACGGCCGCGTCGACCATCTGCTTCACGGACAGCGCCTCGCCCTGGCCGCGCGTGCTGTCGCCCGGCTCGAACCAGTTGAAGCAGGAGTTGGCGTTGTTCGCGCTGCTGGTCTGGGGAAGGACGAGCGCGAAGTCGTACCGGTCGGCGAAGGTGGGCCAGCCGGAGTTCGCGTAGTAGTCGCCCGCGCTCTGCGTGCAGCCGTGCAGGGCGACGACGAGCGGGGCGCCGGAGGGCAGGCCCTCGGGCGCGTACGTGTACATGGACAGGTTGCCGGGGTTGGAACCGAAGCCGGTGACCTGCGTGAGCCCGGCGGCCGAGGCCTGCGGGCCCACGGCCAGCAGACCGGCGGAGAGGGCGAGGGCGCCGACGGCGGCGGTGGCCCAGCGCCGGATGCCGGCGGTGTGGCGGGAGAAGGGCTGTCCCATGACGACTGCCTCCTGAGGGGGATGGGGGAACGCCCCGAAGGGCGGTGCCGTGCATCATCGAGTCGCCCGGGACGGCGTTGACATGGGCGGGACAGCCAGGGTTCGCGGAGAGCTCGTGTGACGGGAATCCATGGCCACGGCAGGGCCGGACTGGCTAGGGACCTTCTGACAAGAGGGTTACCGGCCAAGGGGCGGTGCAGGGGAACGCGTACCGACCTCATAGAGATCACCACCACCCCCAAGTGCCGGA
The DNA here is from genome assembly GCF_040641575.1 of Streptomyces sp. NPDC020807. Lineage (NCBI taxonomy): Bacteria > Bacillati > Actinomycetota > Actinomycetes > Kitasatosporales > Streptomycetaceae > Streptomyces > Streptomyces sp. NPDC020807. The sequence goes on along the minus strand of NZ_JBFADU010000005.1, from coordinate 109,003 downwards.
TTATGGTCGTCGCCCACATGGGACGAGCAGGTGGTCCTCCCTAGCGTTTCCGACCATGACGCACACAACTCCCCAGCCCACGCCCCTTCCGCCGCCCGGCGGGGCGCTCGACCTCGGCGGTCGTACGGCTCTGGTCACCGGCGCCGGCAGCGGCATCGGCAAGGCCTGCGCGATCGCCCTCGCGCGGTCCGGGGCCGTCGTCCACGTCGTCGACCGGGACGCCGAGGCCGCCAAGGCCGTCGCGGAGCTCACCGGCGGCGAGGCCCACGTGGTCGACCTGGCGGACGGGACGGCCGTCGGAGGCCTCCCGACGGAGGTCGACATCCTCGTCAACAACGCCGGACTCCAGCACGTGGCACCGCTCACCGAGTTCCCGCCGGAGCGCTTCGAACTGATCCAGAAGGTGATGGTCACCGCGCCGTTCCTGCTGATGCGCCACACCCTGCCCCACATGTACGCGGGGGGCTGGGGCCGGATCGTCAACGTCTCCAGCGTCCACGGGCTGCGGGCCAGCGCCTACAAGTCCGCCTACGTCGCGGCCAAGCACGCCCTGGAGGGCCTGAGCAAGGTCGCCGCGGTCGAGGGCGCCCCGCACGGCGTCACCAGCAACTGCGTCAACCCCGGGTACGTCCGCACCCCCCTCGTCGAGGGGCAGGTGCGCGACCAGGCCGCCGCCCACGGCATCAGCGAGGGCGACGTCCTGTCCCACGTCATGCTGGCCCGCTCGCCCGTCAAGCGCCTCCTCGAATCCGAGGAGGTCGCCGCCGCCGTCCTCTGGCTCTGCGGCCCCCACTCCGGCTGTCTCAGCGGCGCGTCCCTGCCCATGGACGGCGGCTGGACGGCGACCTGAGGCAGGCGGAGTCGGGCCGTGAACGCGCGCGTTCACGGCCCTTCCCGGACTCCCCGCGCCCGCTCAGACCTGGTAGCGGTCCGGCGCGAAGAGGCCGAGGTGCCCGGCGATCCACTCCGACGTGCGGCGCAGCCCCTCGGGGAGCGCGACGCGCGGCTCCCAGCCGGCCCACTCGCGGGCGCGGGAGTTGTCGGAGACGAGCCGTTCGACCTCGCTGCCCGCGGGCCGCCGCCGGGCCGGGTCGGTGACGATCCGCGCCTCGCGGCCCGAGGCCTCCACCAGGGCCCGCGCGAGGTCGCCGACGGAGATCTCGCGGCCGGTGCCGAGGTTCACCACGTGCCCGAGCGCCCGGTCGGACTCGGCCACCGCGAGGAAGCCCTCGGCGGTGTCGGTGACGTACGTGAAGTCACGGGTCGGGGTCAGCGACCCGAGTTTGATCTCCCGCGCGCCGGAGTGCAGTTGGGCGAGGATCGTGGGGATGACCGCCCGGGCGGACTGGCGCGGACCGTACGTGTTGAAGGGCCGCACCACCGTCACGGGCAGCTCGAAGGCGTGGTGGAACGAGAGCGCCATCATGTCCGCGCCGATCTTCGAGGCCGAGTACGGCGACTGCGGCTGGAGCGGGTGGCCCTCCGCGATCGGGACGGTGAGGGCCGAGCCGTACACCTCGCTCGTGGAGGTGTGGACGAGCCGCCGCACGCCGTGCCGGCGGCACGCCTCGGCGACGTTCTCCGTGCCGGTCACGTTCGTCTGCACGTACGCGCCGGGGGACACGTAGCTGTACGGGATGCCGATCAGCGCCGCGAGGTGGAAGACCGTGTCGCACCCGGCCACGGCGTCGTCCACCCGCCCAGGGTCACGGACGTCCCCCGCCCACATCTCGACCCGGTCGTCATCCAGGTAGCGGGCCAGGTACCCCTTCTCCGCGTACGGCTTGTAGTGGACGAATGCGCGGACGCGGGCACCCCGGGCGACGAGCAGGTCGATCAGCGTCGAGCCGATGAACCCCTCACCGCCGGTGACGAGGACGGTCCTGCCCCGCCACGCGGAGGCGGCATCGGGCGAAGGGGTGTGTGCGGTGGTCATATCTGCTCCCGTGCGGTGGTGAAGGACGTGGGCCGCGGATCGGCGGAAGGAAGGGGACGGAGCCGCGGGCGTCCGGCGAGGCGCAGCACCTCGGCGGCGAGCAGGTCGGCGGCGTGGGCGTGCGGCCCGGGCGGCGCCGCCGCGGCCATGGCGGCGAGCCGCGCGGGCTCGTCGAGCAGCGGGGCGACGATCGCCGCGAGACGGTCGGCCGTCGCCTCGGCGTCGGGCACCAGGACCCCGGCGCCCGCGTCCGTGAGCACCCGGGCGTTGTGCGTCTGGTGGTCGCCGGGCGCGTGCGGGTAGGGCACGAGGACGGCGGGGACGCCGGTGGCGGCCAGCTCGGCGACCGTCGCGGAACCGGCCCGGCACACCAGCAGATCGGCCGCGGCGTACGCGTCGGCCATCCGGTCCAGGTACGGGACCGCGAGCGCGACCCGCTCCCCGCCGCCCCTGCCCAGCCGCAGGCGGGCGTCGGCGAGCGCAGCGGGCCCGGTCTTCACGACGAGGTGGACGTCGTCCCGGCCGCTCCACCGCTCCGCGAGCTCCAGCGCGGCCTCGGTGAGCCGGGTGGCGCCGAGGCTGCCGCCGTTGACGACGACCAGCCGCCGCCCCTCGGGCACCCCGAGCCGCCGCCGCGCCGCCGCGCGGCGGGCCTCGCGGGCCGGCGAGCGCGCGGGAAGGGCGGCGAGCTCGGCGATCTCGGCCGCGACGGGCATCCCGGTGGTGAGCGCGTTCTGCCCGCCGTGCAGATGCGAGCGGGCCGGGTCGAAGGCGACCGCGACGTGCGGGGTGAGCCGGGCCGCGAACCGGTTGGCGCGGCCCGGCACGGCGTTCGACTCGTGGATGAGGGCGGGCAGCCCGGCCAGACGCGCGCCGAGCACGGCGGGCGCGCTCGGGTAGCCGCCCATGCCCACGACCACCTCGGCCCCCTGGGCGCGCGCGATCTCCCGCGCCTGCCCCGCCGACCTCAGCAGGTCGGCCGGGAGGAGGAAGCGGCGCGCCCCGAGACCGGGATCGAACGGGATCATGTCGACGAGGTGCAGGGGGTATCCGGCGCCGGGGATCAGCCGTCCCTCCAGGCCCCGTGCGGTCCCGATGAAGGAGATCGCGGCCTCGGGGTCCGCACGGCGCAGCGCGTCGGCGAGGGCGAGACCGGGGTAGATGTGCCCGCCGGTGCCGCCCGCGCCGATGACCACGGAGAGCGGACGGGTTCGTCGTGTGTCCATGCCCGTACTCTCACGACGTGCCCTAAGAACGTTCTAAGAGAGGGTTCGAGACGCTTTGGCATGATGCGGGGCATGGAACCGAAGGCGTACCGCGTGCTCGTGGCCGACGACGAACCCGAGGTCCGGGCCGCCGTCGAGGACGGACTGACCATCGAGGGATACGAGGTCCGGGGCGTCCCGGACGGGCTTGCCACCCTGAGCGAGGTGGCGCTCTGGGAGCCGGACGCGGTCGTCCTCGACGTGATGATGCCCGGCCTCGACGGCCTCGCCGTCTGCAGGCGCCTCCGCGCAGCCGGCGACCGCACCCCCGTCCTCGTCCTCACCGCCCGGGACTCGGTCAGCGAGCGGATCGACGGTCTCGACGCCGGAGCCGACGACTACCTCGTGAAGCCCTTCGCGCTCGACGAACTCCTCGCCCGCGTGAGGGCGCTGCTGCGCCGCGCCGCCCCCGCGCCCGACGAGGGGACGGAGCCCGGGGTCCTCGTGCACGAGGACCTGGTCCTCGACCCCGCGACCCGCACCGGGCGGCGGGGCGAACGCCCCCTGGAGTTCAGCCGCACCGAGGCGTCCCTCCTGGAACTCCTCATGCGCCACCCCGGCCAGGTGCTGCCCCGCGAGCTCGTCCTCGAACTCGTCTGGGGCCGCGACTTCGGCCCGGAGTCCAACTCGCTCGCCGTGTACGTGGGCTATCTGCGCCGCAAGCTGGAGGCGGGCGGCGAACCCCGGCTCGTCCACACCGTGCACGGGGTCGGCTACCGGCTGGGCCCGGCATGACGGCCGCGTCCTCCGCGCCCGGTCGCCAGGACACCGGCGCCCGCCGGCGCCCCGGCGCCCGTCGCCGACGCACGCACCCCTTCCGCACCCGCCCCCTGCGTACCCGCATGGCCCTCGCGGCCACCGCCGCGGTGGCCGTCGTCGCCGTCGGGATGTCCCTCGCGGCCTTCCTGATCGTCCGGGCCCAGCTCAACGACCAGCTCCAGCTGAACCTGACCCAGTACGCGAGGCTCGTCGCCCAGCGCAACCAGGGCGCCGGCCCCGGTGTCATCGCGGGGGAGTGCCGCTTCCTCGCCGCACCCGGCTGCGCCCAGGTCGTGCCCGCCGATCCGCGCGACGACCCGGAGGACCCGTACGTCCTGCCCGTCACCGACGCCGCCCGCGCCGTGGCGGCCGGGCGACGCGCGCCGTACTACACCGACGTCACCGTCGACGGTCACCCCGCCCGGATGCTGACGACCGACTTCGCCCGCGGCCGCGCCCTGCAGGTGGCGCTGCGTTCGGACACGGTGGAGCGGGGCGTCGCGCAGGTCGCCCGGCTCCTCGCCCTCGCCGCCGCCGCGGGCGTGGTCACCGCCGGATTCCTCGGCTCCTGGGTCGCCCGCACCGGACTCGCCCCGGTCGCCCGGCTGACCGCCACCGCCGAGCAGATCGCCGCGACCCGCGACCCCCGCCACCGCATCGGACCGCCGCCCGGGCGCGAGGGCGCCCCCAAGGACGAGATCGCGCGTCTCGCGGCCAGTTTCGACGTCATGCTCGACGAGCTGGAGAAGTCGGTCACGGCACGGCGCCGCCTCGTCGCGGACGCCTCGCACGAACTCCGTACGCCCCTGACCGCACTGCGCACCAACGCCGAACTGCTCGCCCGCGCGGACCGGCTGTCGCCGAGCCAGCGCGAGCGCGCGTCGGCGGCGGTGCGGAGGCTCCTGCGCGAGGTGAACGGGCTGGTCGCCGACCTGATCGAGCTCGCCAGGGACGAGGAACCGCAGCCGCTCCTCGAACAGGTCGCGGTGGCCCCGCTCCTCGACCACACGGTGGCCACCGCCCGAGACCACTGGCCCGGGGTGCCCTTCGACGTGCGGATCACGGGGGCGCCGGTCGTGCCGGGCGTCCCGGCCCGGCTGACCAGGCTCGTCGGCAACCTCCTGGACAACGCGGCGAAGTTCAGCCCGCCGGGACTGCCGGTGGAGGTCGGCCTCGGCCCGTACGAGCTGACGGTGCGCGACCACGGGCCGGGCATCGCGGCGGAGGACCTGCCCTACGTCTTCGACCGCTTCTACCGCGCGACGACGGCCCGCGCCCTGCCCGGCTCCGGCCTCGGCCTGGCCATGGCCCTCCAGATCGCCCGGGCCCACGGCGCCACCCTGACAGCCGAGCGGGCCCCGGGCGGCGGCGCCCTGTTCCGGCTCACGTTCCCGTCGGACGAGGAGGCCGTGACCTGAGACATGGTGAAAGCCCTCACTCTTCGATATCGAACTGTGGTGGCCCACCACATACGCCTGTGACGTGCTCATTTCTACGGTGTGGCGCAAAGACATCGTCCCCGTCACCCGCTCGGAAGTGGTGCACATGGCCGCCGCAACGCAGACTCCCCCGCCCTCCGGCTCGATCCGGCGCATCGTCGCCGCGAGCCTCATCGGCACCACCATCGAGTGGTACGACTTCTTCCTCTACGGCTCCGCCGCCGCGCTCGTCTTCAACACGCTGTTCTTCCCCAGCGCCGACCCGCTCGTCGGCACGCTGATCGCCTTCATCACGTACGCCATCGGCTTCGCCGCCCGCCCGCTCGGCGGCATCGTCTTCGGCCACTTCGGCGACAAGATCGGCCGCAAGAAGCTGCTGGTCGTCAGCCTCCTGATGATGGGCGGCGCGACCTTCGCGATGGGTCTGCTGCCGACGTACGAGACCATCGGCGTCGGCGCGCCGGTCCTGCTGACCGTGCTGCGGCTCGTCCAGGGCTTCGCGCTCGGCGGCGAGTGGGGCGGCGCCGTCCTCATCGTCTCCGAGCACGGCGGCGAGAAGCACCGCGGCTTCTGGGCCTCCTGGCCGCAGGCCGGCGCCCCCGGCGGCAACCTCCTCGCCACCGGCGTCCTGGCGCTCCTCGCGGCCTTCCAGTCCGACGAGGCCTTCCAGGCCTGGGGCTGGCGCGTTCCGTTCCTCCTGTCCGGCGTCCTCGTGCTGATCGGCCTGTGGATCCGCGTCTCGGTCTCCGAGTCCCCGGTCTTCCTCGCCGCCCAGGCCAAGGCCGAGGCCGCCGCCGCCCAGGGCGTGAAGGAGACCGCCCCGGTCGTCGAGGTCTTCCGGCGCAGCTGGCGCGAGGTCCTGTCGGCCATCGGCACGCGCTTCGGCGAGAACATCTCGTACTACATCCTGACCTCGTTCCTCCTCGTGTACGTCACCGTCCACCTGGAACTGCCCAAGAGCACCGCCCTGAACGCCGTCCTCATCGGCTCGGCCGTCCACTTCGTCACCATCCCGATGTGGGGCGCCCTCTCCGACCGCGTCGGCCGCCGCCCCGTCACCCTCATCGGCTCCGTGGGCATGGCCGTCTGGGCCTTCGTCTTCTTCGGCCTCGTCGACTCGAAGTCCTTCGCCGTGATCGCCCTCGCCGTCACCGCCGGCCTGCTCCTCCACGGCGCGATGTACGGCCCGCAGGCCGCCTTCATCTCCGAGATGTTCGACACCCGGGTCCGCTACTCCGGCGCCTCGATGGGCTCCCAGCTCGCCTCCATCGTGGCCGGCGCGCTCGCGCCGATCATCGCGGTCGAACTCCTCAAGGACTACGGCTCCTCCACCCCCGTCAGCCTCTACCTCTGCGTCGCCGCCGTGATCACCACGATCACCGTGGCGGTCACCCGCGAGACCCGCGGCCGCGACCTCGCCGAGAGCACCACTGCGACCCCGGCCGCCGAGCAGGCGACCGCCGCCGCCGAACGCGTCTAGGGCCCAGGAACAGCTCGGTCCGCCGCCTCGACCGTGGGGGGCTGGCGGCGGACCGGGCGACAGCCCAGCGGCACCAACCGACACGCACGACACCCCCCCCACGTTCGCGAGGAGACCCATGACCGCCCCCGGAAGCCGGACCGAGGCCGCCGCGAGCGGCACCGCCACCGCCTTCGCCGCCCGCCGGCTCCTCGACCTCCTCGCCGTCGACGCGCCCGCAGCCGAGCTCGCCGCCCAGCCCGCCCGCGCACGCGCCGCCGGGACGCCGACCGAGGCCGACGCCGCCTGGATCGAGGAGACCACCGAGGTCGCCCTCTCCGTCCGCCGCGTACTCGACCAGTACCGCCGCCGGGAAGCGGAGCTCGTCGCCCTCTTCGACACCGCGGGCGACCTCGCCGGACTCCGTGACCTCGACGCCGTCCTCCGCGCCATCGTCCGCCGCGCGCGGACCCTGCTCGGCGCCGACGTCGCCTACCTCACCCTCAACGACCCCGCCGCGCAGGACACGTTCATGCGTGTCACCGAGGGCTCCGTCTCGGCCGCCTTCCAGCAGCTGCGCCTCGGCATGGGCGAGGGACTCGGCGGCCTGGTGGCCCAGACGGCACGCCCGTACGCGAGCACGGACTACCGCGGCGACCGGCGCTACCGCCACACCGGGGCCATCGACGACGGCGTCGCCGAGGAGGGCCTGCGGGGCATCCTCGGCGTTCCCCTCCGGGTGGGCGAGGAGATCATCGGCGTCCTCTTCGCCGCCGACCGCACCCCGCGCGAGTTCACCCCCGACGCCATCGCCCTCCTCGGCTCGCTCGCCGACCACGCCGCCGTCGCCATCGACAGCGCCCGCCTCCTCGACGAGACCCGCACCACCCTCGCCCGGCTCGAAGCCGCCAACGCGACCGCCCGCGCCCACGGCGAAGCCCTCCACCACGCCTCCGACGCCCACGACCGCCTCACCAAGCTCGTCCTGCGCGGTGCCGACATCACCGAGGTCGCCGCCGAGATCGCCGTACTGCTCCGGGGCGGCGTGGCGGTCCACGACGCCGACGGCCGCGAGCTCGCCCGTACCGGCACGGCCCCCGTCACGCCCTCCGCCGACAGCCTCACCGCCTCCCGGGCCGACGGGCGCGCCGTCCACGCCGACGCCCACTGGACCTGCGCCGTCCTCGCCGGCAACGAGTCCCTCGGCAGCATCGTCCTCACCGACCGCACGGACCTCTCCGAAGCCGACCGGCGCCTCTTCGAACGCGCGGCGCTCGTCACCGCCATGCTGCTCCTCATGCGCCGCTCGGTCGCCGACACCGAGGACCGGGTGCGCGGCGAACTCCTCGACGACCTCCTCGCCGACCCCGCCGCCACGGCCCGCTGGGACGGCGGCAGCCTCACCCTGCGGGCCCGCCGCATCGGCGTCGACCTGGCCAGGGCCCACACCGTCGCCGTCCTCGACTGCGACCCGCCCCAGCGCGCCCGGCTCGCCGCCGAGATCGCGCGCCGCGCCCGCGAGCTCGGCGGCCTGTCGGGCACCCGCCACGGCCACGTCGTCCTGCTCGCCCCCACCGACCGGCCGGGCCCCCTCGCCCGCACCCTCGCCGGGGACCTCGGCCGGGCCCTCGGCGCCCCCGTCACCGCGGGCGCCGCCGGGCCCGGCCACGGCCCGGAGGCCCTCGCCTCGCTCCACGCCGAGGCCCGCCGCTGCCTCACCGCGCTCCACGCCCTCGACCGCACGGGCGAGGGCGCCGACAGCGCCGACCTCGGCTTCATCGGCGTACTGCTCGGCGAGCGGGCCGACGTCGGCGCGTACGTGGAACGGGTCCTCGGCCCCGTCCTCGCCTACGACGCCGAGCGCGGCACCGAACTCCTCCGCACCCTGCGTGCGTACTACGAGCACGGCGCCGCGCTCTCCCGCGCCAAGGACGCGCTCCACGTCCACGTGAACACGGTCGTCCAGCGCCTCGACCGCGTCGCCCAGCTCCTCGGCCCCGACTGGAACAGCCCGGCCAGGGCCCTGGAAACGCAACTGGCGCTGCGCCTCCACCAGCTCAACGGAGGCGCGGGCGTCGGCTGACCCGAGGCGTGAGCGCCGGCCGGCTTCGCTCCGGTCTGGTTGCCAATTTTCGCAATTGCCAGCACCGCCTTAGACTCGTCGGGTGAACGAGAACCTGCCTCCCTGCCCCGAGTGCTCCGGCGCCTACACCTACGAGATGGGCGCCCTGCTCGTCTGCCCCGAATGCGGCCACGAGTGGTCGGTGACCACCGGCGCGGCGGCCGAGGGGGCCGGAGACGGCACCGGCGAGAAGGTGATCAAGGACTCCGTCGGCAACGTCCTGGCCGACGGCGACACGGTGACCGTCGTCAAGACGCTCAAGGTCAAGGGCAGCCCGACCGGCATCAAGGCCGGCACGAAGGTCCGTAACATCAAGCTCGTGGACGGCGTCGACGGCCACGACATCGACTGCAAGGTCGACGGCTTCGGCCCCATGCAGCTCAAGTCCAGCGTGGTCAAGAAGGCCTGACGACCCGTCCTTCCCGAGGCGTGAGGAGAGTCCGCGACCGTGCCGATCCCGCTCTACCAGGCGAAGGCCGAGTTCTTCCGGATGCTCGGACACCCGGTACGCATCCGGGTGCTCGAACTGCTGCAGAACGGCCCCATGGCCGTGCGCGACCTGCTCACGGCGATCGAGGTCGAGCCCCCCGCGCTGTCGCAGCAGCTCGCGGTCCTGCGCCGCTCCGGCATCGTGACGTCGTCGCGCGAGGGTGCGACGGTGGTCTACCGGCTCGCGGGCGGGGACGTCGCGGACCTCATGCAGGCGGCCCGCCGGATCCTCACGGAGATGCTGGTGGGACAGAAGGAGCTCCTGGAGGAGCTGAGGGAAGCCGACGGCCGAACGGACGGTCGACCCGGCGGCCGGGGCGGCGACGCGGCGCCCGACGACGACGCACCCGACAATGAAGTCGGCGGCGCCTCCGAACACGACGTGGACGCGACGACGAAGGCGGCACGATGACGATCGAATGGCGTTACACGGTCCAGCAGAACCTGGGGATACTCTCCCTGGCCGGCCACCTCGGCGCCGAGGAAGCGGTGAACCGCTTCACCGGCGCGGTCGGCTGGGCGCTGTCCCGGGGCACGGGCCCGGTCATCCTCGACCTCACCGCCCTGCGCGGCTGGTCGGCAGGCGGCCAGCTCGCGGTCGCCGAGGCGGCCCGCCGCCTGGAGGCCGACGGCAGGAGCCTCGAACTCGCCGCCATCCCGGCCGACGGCTCCCTCGTCCCCACGGGCGACCACCCCGCCATCCCGGTCCACCACGACCTGGACACCGCGCTCGCCCACCACACCGGCGGCCCGGAGCAGCGGGAGTGGTGCAGTGACGAATGGCCGGGGGAGCGGAGCCTGAGCGCCCCCGTGCGCGACTGAATCACGCCTGGCAGCCCCGGCCCCGGCCCCGGCCCCGGCCCCACTCTCAGTCCTCGTCCTCGTCGTCGTACGCGCTCCGCAGCGCGTCGGCGTCGGTGAGGGCCTGTCCGACGAGCCGGGAGGCGAACTCCTGGTCGTCGGTGACCCGGTTGATGAGCTCGGCGAGCAGGAAGCCCGTGGCCTCCAGCGCGTTCATCTCGGGCCTGGTCCACTCCCCGTACTGCTCGCGCCACAGGCTCGGGCTGAGTCCCGTCCCGGCCGCGACGACGATCCCGGCCATGGTGGGGATTGCCTCGGGGCTGATGCTCCTCGGCATCCTGCGCAGGGCGGCGACGAGGTTCGGGACGACGTACTCGACGACGTCCTTGTCGTGGTCCTCGCAGGCCATCCGCAGCCACCTCATGTACATGAAGATGATCGTGCAGACGCCGTCGATGAGGTCCTGCGCGCCGGTGGGCCCCAGCGACGAGGTGAGCTGGATGTCGAGCCGCCGCTGCTCGGGATCGACCTCGGTCCTGCCGTCGTAGACGGCCTTCAGCCGCGAGTCGATCACCATGAGCGCCGTGCCCACGTCGCCGGCGGGTGCGTACTGGGGGTCGCAGGTCGATGACACGGGATCCTCCTCGTATGACCGCGGCGGAGCGCCACGACACGGGTCAGCACGCTAGACCGCGGAGTCGGCGCGAGTCCGGGGAACGGGGAGGGATCCCACCCAAGGCTGACGCGCCGGACGGCAAACACCCGACGCGAACCGTCCGCCCTCCTCACCGGAACACACCGGCCCTCACCCGATCGGGTGAGAGGGCCATCCGCTCGGCGGCCGGCGCCGAATCGCAGGTGTGAGCACCTTCCGCGGCGGCGCGGCCGCCCCGACCCCCGGCACTCGGAGCCCCCTGGCCTCCGAGCCCCCGCCTCGCGCGCCCGCCGGGGACGGTGCTCCCGCACCCGTTCCGACATTTCCCCGAGGAGCAGCACTCATGAACTCCCAGCGCATCCGCCGTGGCGTCATCGCCGTGACCGCCGCCGCCCTCCTGCCCCTGTCGCTCGCCGCCTGCTCCGACGCCGACGGCGAGACCAAGGCCGCGGCCTCCTCCGCCGACCCGGCCGCCGCCCCCACCTCCGCCGCGACACCGGCGGAGGGCGCGACGGCCATGGACGCGCCGTTCGGTCCGGCCTGTGCCGGCGTGCCGAAGGAAGGCGCCGGATCCTTCGAGGGCATGGCGATGGACCCCGTCGCGACCGCCGCGTCGAACAACCCCGCCCTCTCCACCCTGGTCACCGCCGTCGAGAAGGCCGGACTCGTCGACACCCTCAACAACGCGGAGAACATCACGGTCTTCGCGCCGACCAACGACGCCTTCGCGAAGATCCCGAAGGCGGACCTGGACAAGGTCCTCGCCGACAAGGCGACGCTCACGAAGATCCTCACGTACCACGTCGTCGGCCAGCGGCTCACCCCGGCACAGCTGGAGAACGGCTCCTTCGAGACCCTCCAGAAGGGCATGATCACGACGAAGGGATCCGGTGAGGACTACACCGTCAACGACAGCTCCAAGGTCGTCTGCGGCAACGTGAAGACCGCGAACGCCAACGTGTACGTCATCGACACCGTCCTCATGCCCAAGTAGTCCGGACGGTCCGTCACGGCGGGCCCGCCCCGCGTCCGCGCTCCTGCTCCAGGAGCGCGGACAGGTCCCGGAGCCGGTCGAGGCCCCGCACGGCCTGCGCCGTGCGGTGGTTGCGGCCGAGCCGGGCCCGGTGCCGGTGCAGGAAGGCCCAGTACCCGGCCGTGAACGGGCACGCGTCCTCGCCGACCCGGCGGTCCGGGCGGTAGGGGCAGGGGCCGCAGAGGTCGCTCATGCGGTCGATGTAGGCGCCGCCGGAGGTGTACGGCTTGGTCGTCATCCGGCCTCCGTCGGCGTACTGCGACATGCCGACGACGTTGGGCAGCATCACCCAGTCGTAACCGTCGGCGAAGCTGCGGTGGAACCAGTCGGTGACGGCGGCCGGATCCCAGCCGCGCTGGAGCGCGTAACTGCCCAGCACCATCAGGCGCGGGATGTGGTGCGTCCAGCCCGTGTCCCGCACCTGGCGCAGCGCGGTCGCCACGCACCGTGCCGACACGGCGTCCGCGTCGAGCTCCTGCCACCAGCGGGGGAGGGCGCCGGAGTGCCCGAGGGCGTTGCTCGTGCGGTACCCCTCGCCGAAGTGCCAGTAGAGGTGCCAGACGTACTCGCGCCAGCCGGCGATCTGCCGGACGAAGCCCTCCACCGAGTTCAGCGGTGCGCCGCCCGCCCGCCAGACGGCCTCCGCCCCCTCCACGCACTCGGCCGGGTCGAGCAGGCCCAGGTTGAGGGAGGTCGACAGAAGGCTGTGGCTCATGGTGCCGTCGGCGGCGAGCACGGCGTCCTCGTACGCGCCGAACCCGGCGAGCCGGTGGTCCAGGAAGCGCCGCAGCGCGGCGAGCGCCTGCCGGCGGTCGGCGGGGAACACCCGGGGACCGTCGCGGCCCACGAAGGAGACGTCCCCGTGGCGTTCCCAGCGGTCCAGGTCGTGCCGGACCTCCTCGTCGATCGCGTCCTCACGGGGGCGGTACGGGGCAGGGGCACCCAGCGTGCGGGCCCCGCGCGGCGGCGGTCGGCGGTTCTCGTGGTCGAGGTTCCAGGTGCCGCCGGCCGGTTCGCGGCCCTCCATGAGGAGGTCGTGGCCGCGCCGGACGTACCGGTAGAAGTTCTCCATGCGGAGCGTGCGCTGGCCGTCCGCCCAGGCGGCGAACTCCTCCGGGGCGACGAGGAAGCCGCGCGGCGGCAGCACGGTGACGTTGTCGAGTGACCGTACGAGGCGCAGCGCGGCCCGCGACGTCGGATGGTGCACCGTCACCCGGCCGTCGCCGCCCACGGCCTCCCGCAGTCCCTCCCGGTAGGTGTCCGCCCGTACGTACGTGACCCGGTCACCGAGCTCGGCGGCGCGGTGCCGCATGGCCGAGAGCACCAGATGGGCCTTGGCCCGGTGGAATCGACGGCGCCGGAAGACGGACCGGGCCTCGATCATCACGACGGGCGCGTCGCGGTCCGGACCGCGGTCGCCGGGCTCCAGGAAGGAGGGCCCGAGCTGGTCACCGAAAAGCCAGTGCGTGTCCGTCATGCCTCGCCGTCCTCGTGCGTCGCGGTTCTCGTGCGTCGCGGTTCTCGTGTCGTGTCCGCATCCGGGAGACTTCCCGCCGGGACCCTCGGTCGGATGCGTCCCGCGACCCGGACGGGGAGACGGTGGCCGCCGGTCGCCCGCGGGCGCATCCGGGACGCCCGCGTCCCGCGAAGTCCTCGGGTAGGCGGCGAGGCGCAGGCCCCGTCCCGCACGCTCCTGATCGGAGGACCTCATGGACCGCTCCGCGGAACCCCCGGCCCGTGTCGCGGTCGTCACCGGCGCCGCCCGGGGGCTCGGCGCCGCACTGGCGCGACTGCTGTCCGCGCGCGGCATGCGCGTGGCCCTGCTGGGGCGGGAGCACGCCACTCTCGCCGCCCTCGCCGTGACCCTGGGCACCGAGAGCCACGTCGTGGAGGTCGACGTCACCGACGACGCCGCCATGGACAGGGCCGCCGAGGAGGTGACGCGGACCCTCGGTGCCCCGTCGGTCGTCGTCGCCAACGCCGGCGTCGCGGAGGGCGGCCCCTTCGAGAGCTCCGACCCCGTCACCTGGCGGCGCGTCGTGGAGGTCAACCTGGTCGGCAGCGCGGTCACCGCGCGGGCCTTCCTGCCCGCTCTCCGGGCCACCCGCGGCTACTTCCTCCAGGTCGCCTCCACCGCGGCCTTCGGCGCCGCCCCGATGATGAGCGCGTACTGCGCGTCCAAGGCGGGAGCCGAGGCGTTCGCCCGCTCGCTGCGGGCCGAGGTGGCGCACCTGGGCGTCGGTGTGGGCGTGGCGTACCTGCACTGGACCGACACCGACATGGTCCGCGACGTCGACCGCCACGCGGTCCTGCGCGAACTGCGCGGTCACATGCCCGCGCCGGCTCGCCGCGTCTACCCGGTGGACCGGGTGGCGGGCTGGCTGGTGCGGGGCATCGAACGGCGCCGGGCCTCCGTCTACGCCCCGCCGTGGCTCCGGCTCGCCCAGGCCGGCCGGCCGTTCTTCCCCACCGCGGTGGATCTGCTCTCCCGCCGCGAGCTTCCGCGGCTCCTGCGGGAGCACTCCTTCGACCAGACCGGTCTGCTGGGTACGGGCGGCCGCATCGAGGAGGAGCTCATCCACCGGACTGCGCCCCGGACCGCGCCCCGGACCGAGACCCGGGGCGCGCCTCCCCCCGGTCGCGGGCTCCCGGGCCCATGAACAGGGTCCTTGAGAAGGGTCCTTGAACAGGGCCCTCGCACGGATCCGACGGGGAAGGCGGTCGGTCAGGCCGGGAGGGCCAGCAGCATCAGCGGCTGGGTCGTGGGCTGCGCCGAACCACCCGCCGGTTCGACCGTGAGCCCCACCCCCGTCGCGTCGGCCGGGTCGCCGTCGAGGAGGACGGTGCCGTCGGCGTGGACGAGCCCGGCGGGTCGCATGGTGCCGTCGTGGTCGAGCCACAGCTGGTACGTGTGGCCCGCCGCCGGGACCGGAAGCCCGGCCGCCGTGAACACGGCCCGGTTCTGCCGGTCCGACGTGACGACCGTGGTGACCGCGCCGTTGGTGGTCCGCCCGTGCACGGTCCGCGCGTCGGGCGCGGCCAGCACGCCGCTCACGGCCTCCAGCTGCTCCTCGGCCTGTCGGGCCTGGAGCCGCGCGTCCTCGCTCTCCTGGTGCTGCCATGCGGCGAGACCGGCGAAGGTGACGGCGGCGACCAGGCTCGCGGCGAGCGCGAGCGGCACCGCCCTGCGCCGCACCGTCCGGGCCAGGCCCGCCGCCGGGCCGGCCGAGGGCACCCGGGGCGGCAGCCGGCGTACGCCCTCGACGGCAGCGAGGGTCCGCGACTTGAGGGCCTCCGGCGGTGTCTCCCCGACGGCGGCCGCGAGCCTCGCGGCGGTCGCCTCGAACCCGCTCACCTCCCTGCGGCAGTCCTCGCAGTGCGCGAGGTGGGCGACGAACTCGTCCCGTTCGGCGGCGTCGAGGGCGTGCAGCGCGTAGGCGGCCGTGAGGGTGTGGAGGTCGGAGTGGTGCTGGTGTGTCACGAGGTCACCCCCATGCAGTCGCGGAGGCGGATCAGTCCGTCGCGCATGCGTGTCTTGATGGTGGGAAGCGGGGTCTGCAAGCTCTGGGCGACCTCACGGTAGGTGAGGCCCTGGTAGTAGGCGAGGGTCACCGCCTCGCGCTGGAGTTCGGTCAGGCCGCGCAGGCAACGGCGTACCCGCTCGCTCTCCAACCGGGTCTCCACCTGCTCGGCGACCTCGTCGAAGGCGGTGGTGTGCTCCCGTGCCGCCTGGGCGTGCTCCCGGTCCGAGGCGGCCTGGGCCGACCGCACGCGGTCGACGGCCCGCCGGTGGGCGATCGTCGCCACCCAGGTCGTCACGCTTCCGGCCGTCGGCTCGTACCGGGCGGCCTGCCGCCACAGCTCGATCATGACCTCCTGAGTGACCTCCTCGGACTGGGCCCGGTCGCGCACCACACGGAGGACGATGCCGAAGACCAGCGGGGCGAGGGCGTCGTAGAGCGTGGAGAAGGCCTGCTTGTCGCCCCGGGCGACCTCCCGCATCACAGCGGCCAGGTCGGCCCGCGGGTCGGTGTCGGGCGCACCGGAGGGGAGTGGCCGGGTCACCTGCCCGGCTCCGGTCGTCGGGACCGGACGGAGCCGCCACCTCGGGCGGTCGTCCTCGGAGTGGGGAGCCATCGCATGCGGGTCCTTCGCGGTTCGGCGGGCCGGCGAGTCCGCCCTTGCGGCGGTCCGGCGGAGAGTCTGCGGAACGCTCTCCGGAGTACTTCGGGGCGGAGGCCCCCCTTGGATGGGTCGCTGAGGTCACGATGTCGTCGCGGCGTTCACGGCGTCGGGTGCGTCGACGTACCGCTGCTCCTCCACGGCGCCACCCGTCCGTGTGGGGAGACCCATCCGCGGGGCGGTCGCCGCCGAAGGACCGTGCGTGAGCAGCTTCCGGAACACCCTCGGCACCCTCGCGGGGCGCGCTCGCCGGCTTGGCGGCCGGCTGTACGGCCCTGGCGGTCGCCGAACCGGTCTCGGCCCTGGTGCGTCACGCCGCCGCGCCCGTGACGGTCGTCGGCGGTGCCGTCGTCGACCGGACGCCGGCGCCGGTCAAGGACTTCGCGATCCGCGCCTTCGGCGAGGACGACAAGTCCGTCCTCCGCATCGGCATCCTCGTCCTGCTCGCCCTCTTCCCGTCGGTCCTGGGGGTCGTCGCGCTGCGGCGCCGGCGTGCGGGTGCGCGGCCGTTCAGCGAGGCGAGGCCGCCACTCCGCGTACGGGCACGCGGAGCGGGGCCCGGAAGGACAGCAGCCCGAGCATGGGAGGCTCCGCCGTTCCGTCCGCCGCTCCGCCGTCGGTCACGTCCGCCGGTCGTGCGTCCGGGAGGGCTCGGGCCGCGGCCCGCAGGGCGACGGTCGCCTCCGTACGGGCCAGGGAGGCGCCCGGGCAGCGGTGGCGACCGACGCCGAAGGCCAGGTGGTGGCGGATGTTGGACCGGTACGGGCACATGGCCGCCGGGTCCGGGAACACCTCGGGATCCGAGCCGCTGCCCATGAGCATGAGGAGCAGCGGGGAGCCCGCGTCCAGGCGCACGCCGCCGAGCTCGGTGGCCCTGGCGGTGACCCGGCGCCAGGTCGTCACCGGCGGTTCCCTGCGGAGGACCTCCTCCACCCAGGCCTCGGCGAGCCCGGCCTCCCCGGCCACCCGCGCCCACAGGCCGGGCTCCGCGAGGGCGCTCCGCAGCACCGTGGCGATGAGCTGTCCGGTGGTGGACTGGCCGGCGATGAACACGAAGAAGCAGGCGGCGACCGCCGTCCTGACGTCCAGCGGCTCGCCGCCGGGCAGACGATGGCGGCGCAGCGCCGCGACGAAGGAGTCGTCGGGAACCGTGCCGCTCCGCACGGTCGCGGTGAGCCAGCGGTGGAACTCCCCGACGAGCTCGGCGAGTTCCGGCTGCCGTTCCGGCGACGGCCGGCCGTAGAACAGCTCCAGCGAGGCGTCGCTCCAGCGGATCAGGGTGGCCGGATCGACGCTCTCGATGCCGAGGATCTCCATCAGGACCCGGCAGGGGAGGACCTGGGCGTAGGAGGCGAACAGGTCGTGCGATCCCGCGGCGTCGAGCGGGGACCGCGGCACCCGCGCGAGCAGCTCCCCGGCGACGCGCTCGATGACGGGCACCGCCTCCTCGACGCGCCGCGCGTTGAAGAAGCGGGTGACCAGACGGCGCAGGCCCGTGTGGCTCTCCGTGCCGTTGTTGGCG
The DNA here is from genome assembly GCF_040641575.1 of Streptomyces sp. NPDC020807. Classification (NCBI taxonomy): domain Bacteria; kingdom Bacillati; phylum Actinomycetota; class Actinomycetes; order Kitasatosporales; family Streptomycetaceae; genus Streptomyces; species Streptomyces sp. NPDC020807. Next base: position 91,341 of record NZ_JBFADU010000005.1, on the reverse strand, counting down.
AGTGCGGGCGGAAGCGAGAAGCCCGCGCGGGCGAGGATCCTGAGCACGGGGACGGGCAGCGGGGTGACGGCGTGCTGCGCGTTGTCCGGCAGGAAGAGCGCCGGATCCCGGAGCACCCGCCGTACGTCCGCGTACCGGCTGACCAGCCACAGCCCGGTGCCGGGGTCGTGGTGGACGGGGGTGTCGCTGCGCAGGCGGTCCAGCCAGGGGTACGGGTCCCGGACGAAGGACGCGCCGAACACGTCGAGCAGACCGAGGGGATCGGCACTCCCGGGGAGCGGAAGACCGGTCGCCGGGGATCCCGGGGCCGTGGCGGTGGCGGGCGGGGGCGAGTCCAGGGCCTGGGGGGTCACGGGCGGAAGCTAGCACGGGGGAGTCGCGGTCCTCGCTCGGATGTGCGCGGTATCACTGCGGAACCGGAGGCGGCTCTGTCCCCGCGGGTTCACCGGAACGGGGGGGCGGAGGCAGCCCGGCCACCTCCGCCCCCCCGGATGCGGCTCCGTCAGCTACCGGTCCCGGACGGCGCCTTCACCCCGGCCCCGGAGGCATCCGCATCCCCCGTGGCCGTCTCCCGAGCGAGCCCGCTGGGCCACCAGACCGCGGGGCCGATGTCCCTGACGAGACCGGGCACGAGCAGCGAGCGCACGACGATGGTGTCGAGCAGCACGCCGAAGGCCACGATGAACGCGATCTGGGCCAGGAAGGCCAGGGGGATGACGACGAGGGCGGCGAACGTGGCCGCGAGGACCACTCCCGCCGACGTGATCACCCCACCGGTGGTGATGAGTCCGCGCAGCATGCCCTGCCGGGTCCCCAGGCGCAGCGTCTCCTCGCGGACGCGGGACATGAGGAAGATGTTGTAGTCGACCCCCAGCGCGACGAGGAAGACGAACCCGTAGAGCGGTACGGAGGCGTCCGTGCCCGAGAAGCCGAAGCCGTGCTCGAAGACCAGCCCGGCGATCCCGAGCGTCGCCAGGTAGTTCAGTCCCACGGTGGCGACCAGGAGGACGGGCAGGAGCAGCGAGCGGAGGAGGACGACGAGGATCACGAGGATGATCGCGAGAACGACCGGGATGATCAGGTTCTTGTCGTGCTCCGCCGTCCGCTGCGTGTCGTACTGCTGGGCCGTGTAACCGCCGACGAGCGTGCTCGCGTCCGCGGCGTGGACCTGGTCGCGGAGGTTCTGGACGGCTGCCTTGGCGGCGTCGCTGTCGGGCGCGTCGGCCAGGGTGGCGTCGATGCGGATCAGGCCGTCGACGACCAGCGGATCCCCGCCGGGACGCTCGGTGACCACCTGTACGCCGGCCACTCCCGGCGTCCGCGCCGCGGCCTCTCGCACGGCGGCCTGCTTGTCGGCGTCGGCGATGATGACGGCCGGTTGGCCGGAGCCGCCGGGGAAGTGCGTGCCGAGCGTCTGCTGGGCTGCGACGGACGGGGCGTCGTTGACGAACAGTTCGTCCAGGGGCACGCCCTTGGACTGCAGGGCCGGGAAGAAGGCCGCGCCCACGAGCAGCAGGCCGGTGGTGACGATCCACAGCTGCCGGGGCCGGGTGTCGACCCAGTGGGCGACGCGGCGCCAGATTCCGTGACCGCCCGTCTCGGCGTCGGACGACTTCGGCCTGGCGGGCCAGAAGGCGGTCCTGCCCAGCAGGGCGAGCGCGGCGGGCAGGAAGGTGAGGGTGGTGAGGACGGCGCAGACCACGCCGATGGCGCCGACCGGTCCGAGAGCCCTGTTGTTGGTCAGGTCGCTCAGGAGCAGGGCGAGCAGGCCGAGTGCGACGGTGGCGGCGCTGGCCGTGATCGCCCCGAACGACCCCCGGGTGGCGGCCCAGGCGGCCGCGGCGCGATCGTCGCCGGCGGCGAGCTCCTCGCGGAAGCGCGCGGTGAGCAGCAGGGCGTAGTCGGTGGCGGCGCCGATGACCAGGATGGAGAGGATGCCCTGGACCTGGCCGTCCACGCGGACGATGTCGTTGTCGGCGAGGACGTAGACGATCGCGCCGGCGACACCGAGGGCGAAGACGGAGCTGATGATGATCAGGAAGGGCAGCAGGACGCTGCGGTAGACCAGCAGCAGGATGAGCAGGACGGCGGCGAGTGCCACACCGAGCAGGATCCCGTCGATCCCGGCGAACGCCTCTCCGAGGTCTCCCTGGGTCGCCGCGGGGCCCGCCAGTTGTGCGCGCGTGCCGGGTACCCCGTCCGCCGCGGCCTGGATCTCGTCCAGGGTCTCGCCGAGTTCCTCGCCGAGGTCCGGAGCGAGCGGCACGACACCCTGGAGGGCCTTGCCGTCCTCCGAGGGGAAGGCGGCGGAAGGGACGCCCTCGACGCCTGGTGCGCCGTTCAGCGACTGCAGTGCGGCGGTCGCCGCCTTCCGCTGGGCCGGGGAGACCTCTCCGCCGTCGGACGCCGTCCAGACGACGATCGTGGGAAGCGTCTCCTGCTGGTTGAAGGCCTTCTGCCGCTCGATCACCTTCGTGGACTCGGCGTTCTGGGGCAGGAAGGCGGCCTGGTCATTGGTGGAGACCTCGCCGAGCTTGCCGGCGTAGGAGCCGAAGGCTCCGCCCAGACCCAGCCAGACCATCACGAGGACGAGGGGGACCAGCCAGCGGACTGGTCGACGCGCGCTGTTCATCGACTTCCAATCGGAACGAGCAACCGGATGTATCTCAACCATAAAGTATCTCAATGCTTGAGTAATATTACGATGGGGCCATGCAGTCGTACTCACCCGAGACCCCCGACCGGGGCAGTGACCTGTTCGCCTACGCCTCACTGCTGCGGACGCTGAACCGGGAGCTGAACCGGGTCACGCTGGACTTCGCCCACCAGCAGGGACTGCACCCCACGGACATCCATGCGCTGGCCGTGATCATGGACCCCGCGGGGTCCGCCGACGGCCCCGTGACGCCCACGCATCTGAGGGAGGAGCTCGGCCTCACCTCCGGAGCGATCACCGCCTGCCTCGACCGGCTTCAGCGCTCGGGGCACGTCAGCCGCGTGCGGGACAGCGCGGACCGCAGAGTCGTGCACCTCGTCTACAACCCGGACGCCCGAGCGCTCGCCCGCGAGTACTTCGGCCCCCTCGCCCGCGCCACCGAGAACGCGCGCGGCCACTTCACCCCGGAGCAGCTCGGCACCGTCGCGGACTTCCTCCGCGCGCTCAACGCCGAACTGGCCGAGGCGCGCGAGACGCAGACGGGCGGCGGGGAGCCTGCCGGGTCAGACCGGCCGTAGGCCCCCGGGGCGACAGGGGAACCCGCTGCATGGGCTCCCGGGCGGCCGGTCCAGTCTCTTCGGTTCGCGGGGCGCGGGCCGCCTCCGCCCCGTGGGACTCCCGGGTCGGGGTTGGTGGCCGTTCCGAGGCTCCTGGCGCGGTGGTGGCCGTGGCCGTGGCCCCGACGACGTCCGGGGAGCCACGCGTGACCAGCGGCTGGGGACGACGGTCTTCGGGCGGCTCGTCGGCGGGGGACGGCGGATACCGGCCGGACGGGATATCGATGCGCGATCGATGCGTCTCGCGGTCGTGGGGAGGGAGAGGGACGGTGGAAGCCCGGCGGCGAGAGGCCGCCGCGCACAAGGAGTGAACGATCATGAGCGTGCCGCTCGTACCTCCGGAGGAAACCCCGCCCGTGGAAGGCAGCACCTCCTCGGCCCATCCCGAGCGCGCCGACGGGGGTGTCTGGGAGCACCCGCTGTTCTGGGTCTCCCTGATCGTCTTCGGCGCCGTTCTCGGCGCGTCGTTCTTTCTGTTCAGGATCTTCGGCTTCTGAACCGCCGGCCCGACCCGGGCGCCTGCGTCGGACTCTCCTGACGCGTCGGAATCCTCCGGCACGCGGGGAAGGCGTGCCTGCCGAACGAGCGAGAAGGACGTGGCGCAGGACCGCGAACGACACCGAGACCGTGGAGACGCCGTGACCCCGTGCGGTGCGCGTGGACGCACCTCACGGGGTCACGACGCCCACGGCGTCAGTACGTGTGACCGACGTGCGCGAGGGCCTGCTTGAGCAGCAGCCCCTGCCCACCCGGCATCTCCTCCTGCACGGCGGGCGAGGCGGCCTCCTGCGGGCTGAACCACACGAGGTCGAGGGCGTCCTGACGCGGACGGCAGTCGCCGGAGACGGGAACGATGTACGCGAGGGAGACCGCGTGCTGCCGGGGGTCGTGGAAGGGGGTCACGCCCGCGGTGGGGAAGTACTCGGCGACGGTGAACGGCTGCAGGGAGGCGGGGACCCGGGGGAGCGCCACCGGGCCGAGGTCCTTCTCCAGGTGACGGAGGAGGGCGTCGCGGACCCGCTCGTGGTGCATGACGCGGCCGGAAACGAGGGTGCGGCTGATCGTTCCGTCGGCGCCGATGCGCAGCAGGAGCCCGATGCTGGTGACTTCGCCGCTGTCGTCCACGCGTACGGGAACGGCCTCGACGTACAGAATCGGCATCCGGGCCCTGGCCACGTCGAGTTCGTCCGTGGACAGCCAGCCGGGTGTGGTCTCGGTCATGTCAGACATCGCCTGATCATACTTTCCAGGCCACCCCTCGGCCCAGGGCGCGTCCCGCGTGTCTACCTTCGAACGCGCTGCCGAAGCTTGCGGGTGAAGCGGTGCATGTGTGGATCGAGACCCTCGATCGGTTCGTCGAGCACCTGGTCCACCGTCAGCCACCGGACCGACGCGAACTCGCCCTCGTCGTACCAGGTGACGGACCTGGCGTCGGCGTCGAGCACGTACCAGAGCGACACGTCGGTGTGCGTGCCCGGTCCCCGGGTGCGGGTGACGGTGAGGAAGAGCGGGAACTCGCCGGTGAGCGACGACGCGCACGCGCGGATCCCCAACTCCTCGCCGCACTCGCGCACCACGGTGTCCCACGGATCCTCGTCGGGTTCGACGTGCCCGCCGGGCGGCAGCCAGAGCCCGGCCTTGCGGTGGGCGGCGAGCAACAGCTGTTCGCGTGCGGCGTCGAGCACGACGAAGTAGGACACGAGATGCGTCGGGGGCACGTCCGGCTTGCGGGTGCGGTGGAGTGGGGACCCGTCCGCGACCCAGCGTGCGGCGGTCGCGAGGTGGTCGCGCTCCAACTCGTCCCAGGGCGTCAGGGTGTCGAGCACGCGCAGCAGACGAGCGCGCGGTTCTTCGTGCGGCGAGGACGTCATTCCGGCATCGTGACAGGCGGCACTGACACACCGTGCCCGCCCGGGTCCCCACCGGACGGCCGGGCCCTGACCACGGCCTGGTCGCCGCGCGGACCGAACAAGTGGAGGATCTCCACCGTCTCCGTGCCGGCGGGGCCGAACCAGTGCGGCTCGGTCGTGTCGAACTCGGCCACCTCGCCGGGCACCAGCTCGACCTCCCGCGCCCCCAGGACGAGCCGGAGCCGGCCGGCGAGGACGTACAGCCACTCGTACCCCTCGTGGGTGACCAGCTCCGGCGGTCGCGGCGCGAGGACCTGCTTGAACACCTGGACGCGCCCCGGATACTGCGTGAGCGGTACGAGGACGCTGCCGTTCTTCCTCCGCACCGGCCGCAGGTGCACCCGGGGGTCACCGCTGGCGGGCGCCGCGACGAGCTGGTCGAGGGCCACGCGGTGGGCGCGGGCGAGGGGGATGAGGAGGTCGAGCGTCGGGCGGCGCTTGCCGGACTCCAGCCGGGAGAGCGTGCTGACGGAGAGCCCGGTGGCCGCCGCGAGGGCCTCCAGGGTGAGCCCCCGTGCCTTGCGGAGGTCACGCAGCCGGGGCCCGATGGCGTCGAGGATCTCCGCCAGCTCGGCGTCGGTGGTCGCGGTGCTGTTTCCAGTGGCCATGGGCCCATTTTGCAGTGCTCGCAAAAACCGTGGGAGGCGGTGATCCACCGGTCCGATCCTGTCGGGGCAGCGCCCGGCACGTACGAAGCAAGAGGTGGACGGACCATGACCACGACGCACGACGCAGCCCCCCAGCCCCCGCGATCCTCCCAGCCCCCGCGATCCCCCCAGTCCCTCCAGCCGTCTCCATCCCCGCGAGCCCCGCTCGGTTCTCGTAGACGCTGGACCGTCCTGGCCGTCTGCTGCCTGAGCATGTTCCTGGTGGGCCTGGACACCACGATCGTCAACGTGGGCCTGCCGTCCATCGGTGAAGGGCTCGACGTCGGCACACGCGGCCTCGAATGGATCGTGGACGCGTACACCCTCGTCCTCGCCGCCCTCCTGATCTCCTCCGGAGCACTCGCCGACCGTTTCGGCCGCCGCAGGATCTTCCAGTACGGCCTCGCCCTCTTCGGCCTGGCCTCGCTGCTCTGCGCACTCGCCCCGTCCGCCGGCGTCCTCGTCGCGGCCCGCGCCGTCCAGGGCGTGGGTGCCTCGATGCTCAGCCCCGTGGCGCTCGCCATCGTCGTCAACGCGATGCCGGACCCGAAGGAACGGGCGCAGGCGATCGGCGTCTGGGCGTCGGTGTTCGGCCTGAGCACGGCGGCGGGGCCGGTCGTCGGCGGCGCGCTCCTGGAGGGGCTCGACTGGCGCTCGCTGTTCTGGATCAACGCGCCGGTGATCCTGGCGGCCCTGCTGCTGAGCGCCAGGTTCGTCCCGGAGTCCCGGGCGGAGCGCCCCCGGCGACTCGACGTGCCCGGCCAGATCCTGCTGACCCTGGTCATCGCGAGCGTCGTCGGCGTCCTCATCGAGGGCCCGCACGTCGGCTGGACCTCGCCGTGGTCGCTGACCTGCTACGCGGTCGCCGTCGTGGCGACGGCCGTCTTCCTCCGCACCGAGTCCCGCCGTCCCGAACCGCTCATGGACCTGGGACTCTTCCGCCGGCCGGTCTTCAACGGCGCCGTCGTCGGGGCGGTCGCCGTCTTCGTCGCCCTCAACACGACGCTGCTCCTGAACACCCTCTACCTCCAGGAGTCGCGCGGCTGGACGGCCCTCGCCGCGGGCGTCGCGACGCTGCCCCTGGCGCTCGGCGCGACGGTCTGCGCCCCCTGGTCGGGCCGCATGGTCGGCCGTACGGGCGCACGGCGACCGCTGCTCCTGGCCGCGGGTTTCATCACGGCGGGCGGGCTGTGCATGGTCGGCCTCACCCCGCACACGAGCGTGCTCCTGCTCCTGACCGCGTACCTGCTCATCGGCATCGGCTTCGGTTTCGCGAACGCCCCGATCACCAGCACCGCGGTCAACGGCTTGCCCCCGTCCCGCACGGCGGTCGCCGGAGCGATCACCTCCACGGCCCGTCAACTCGGCGCGGCCATCGGCATCGCCCTGGCCGGCGGCCTGGTCGCGACCGCCGCGCCGCAGGAGATCGCGTCGGCGTCCCGCCCGGGCTGGATCCTGGTGACGGCCTGCGGTGTTCTCCTGGCAGCCGTGTCCCGCACGTCCCGCCCGAAGGAGTAGGCAGCCGACGGCGCTACGGACGCCGGGCGAGAAGGTGGCAGTCGAGGAACCCCCGCTCGGAGGCCGGGTCATGGACCAACCGGGCGAAGGGGACGAGCCCCGCGTCGCCCAACAGCCCGGCGAACCGCTCCACCGGCCAGCTGTAGGCGGGTGCCACCTTGTGATCGAACCAGACGGGCTCCTCCCCGTCGGTCCCGAAGAACGAGACGAGAAGCAGCCCGCCGGGCGCCAGGACGCGCACCTGCTCGGCGAGCAGCTCCGGCAGTTCCTCCGGCGGGGTGTGGATCATCGAGTAGTGGGCGAGTACGCCCCCGAGCTCACCGTCCTCGACGGGCAGCGCCTCTATCCTCCCCTCCTCGAACCGCAGGGCGGGATGGGCCCGTCGCGCGTGCTCGACCATGCCGGGGGAGAGGTCGACCCCGAACGCGTCGAGTCCCCACCCGGCCAGCATGGCGGTGAGATGCCCGGGTCCGCACCCCACGTCCGCGACCCGCGTGTTCCCCGTCTTCCGCACCGTCTCGGCGAAGCTCCCGATCATGGCCCGCGCGAAGGGCTGATCCTCCAGCCCGTTGGCGAACAGCGACGCGTAGAGCTCGACGACGCCGTCGTAGGCGGCCTTGGTGTTCTCCCGATGTCCTGTCACGGAGGAGACCCTACGGCCGCCGCCCCGTGCGGCGGGGTGATGCCGAGCACCCGGGCCAGTCGCCCGCCCCGGGTGCTCGCCGCTCAACGCGTCGACCTCACCGGGGAGTTCAGCACGGCACGGTCGATCCCCCGCCCTTCAGGTACCCGTTCCACACCCAGCCGTACTTGGTCGACGCCGTACGCACGTAACTGAAGCCGTCGGTCGTGCACCAGTAGTCGACCTGGTTGGTGACGGTGGCGGTGTCGAGGATGTCGCACTCCCACGCCGGGCCGTTCCGCAGATTGACGCTCTGGGTGAAGTACTGCCCGTACGCGCTGGTGTCACGGTTGGTCGGCTTGACGCCGCAGGCGGTGACGCCGTCGGGGGCGGCGGACGATGTCGCGGTGAGTCCGGTGATGGTGAGGCCGGCCGTGAGAGCGGCGGCGGTCAGCGAGCGGCGCAGGCGCACGAGGGCTCCTTCGTCTTCAAGGGATGGGAAGGGACGGGGCGATGCCCTGTGGACGGCTCGCCACGGGGTAGAGCCTGTCGATGCGGGTGGGGGGGGGTTCAACGGCCCTGCGCTGTCCCGGACATGGTGTCTGTTGTCCGGCCTGGTCCGGGCCGGCCCGGGCGCCCGTCCCAGCCGTGTCCCGGAACCCCGGCCCCGCGGTTCTGGCTCCCGCCCGCACCGTCGGATGCATCGCGGGTGTCGCGCCCTTGTGCGTTCGCGCTCCATCCGTGCTGAGATCGACCGCTATGGACGACCATCGCCTCGACGCGGCCGACGTAACCGATCTGGCGGAAGGATGGAGCGGAACCTGGCGGAGCACGCCTGCCACCTGCATCGCGGCGCGGCCGGTGCGACCGTCACGGAAGCCGAAGACCTCCTGATCGCGGACAGCGGCCTGGACGACGACACGTTCAACATCGTCGCCGCCGCCCGTTTCTCCGCCGCCGACGCGGAGGCCCGCATCGCCGCGACGGTGGGCGCCCTCGCTCGTACCGGTCGGCCCTTCTCCTGGTGGGTGGGTCCGGCCTCGACACCGACGGACCTCCGTACGCGCCTGACGGCGGCCGGTCTGCCGGCATCCGAACGCGAGACGGCGATGTGGGCGGACCTGGACGACGACCTCCGGACGCCCGCGACCGAACGCCCGGACGAGGGCCCGGTCGGGGGTCTGGACATCCGCCACGTGACCACCCGCGACCGTACCGGGAGCGGCCCCCGTATCGCGGTCCTCCAAGCGTCGGCCGACGGCGAACCCGTCTACCGGCGCCTGGGGTTCCACTCCTGCGGTTGGTTCACGGAACACGCCGTCAACAGCTGAGGCGGACAGGGCTCCGAGGCGAGAACGCGCGTCCGGGTGGTATCCGGGCAGCTCCGGCAGGTTTCCTGCCATCGTCCGCAGACCGGCTGCGGCGCGGCCACGCGGTCGGCTGCACTGGGGATCCGGCCGTGTCGCACAGGTCCGGGATCCGTTCACGCGCGAGAGCTGGGGGTGCGGACTCCGCATGATGACGATCAACGTAGGGGTGCTGCTCGCGATCATCGTGGTGATGCGCCTGCGCCGCCGGACCCAGGCCAGAAGCCGCAAGGAGGAACGCGCCACCGCGCTCATCGTCCTCGCGCTCGGCATCGTGATCGCGCCGACCCCGGTGGGGCAAGGCATCTTCGACGGGATCAAGCAGCTGGTGGGCGGCGTCTCCCAGGTGGGCCTGTGACGTCGAGCCGCCCGCGTCCCCGCCGCGGTCCACGCCCCCGGGCCGGAACGGGACGTGCCCGCAGGCCCTCCGCCTCCGCCGCGCGACGCCGTCCCACGCCGAGACGCCGCCCGGCCTCACGCGGCCGGCGCTCGGCATCCGGGTGGGAGCAGACCGGTCCGTTGCTGCTGGTGCTCGCCGTGGCGGGGGGTCTCGTCGTCGCTCTGCTGCGGTGGCTCGCCGCCCACCCCTGGGTGCCGGTGACCCTGATGCTGATCGCGGCGGCGGCCGGCGGCGCGTGGCTGCACCGGCGCCGCGAGGCGGCCCGCTGGAACGAGGTCCGTGCGAGGGGGCTGCGTTACGCGATGCCGCAGATCGACGCCCTGCACCACCGGCAGTTCGAGGAGGCCGTAAGGGATCTGATGAGCCGTGACGGCTGCCCCCGGGCCGAACGGGTCGGCGGTGCCGGAGACAACGGCGCCGACGTGAAGGCCACGGACCCCTTCGGCCGCCTCTGGGTCATTCAGTGCAAGCACCGCGCGGCGGGACTGGCGGGTGCCGCTGTCGGCACCCCCGATCTGCACGTCCTCAACGGCACCGGCAGACCCGTCCACAACGGCGACGTCGTCGTTCTCGTCACCAACGGACGCTTCACCGGCAAGGCCGTCGACTTCGCCCGTGCCCAACGCCTCCACCTGGTCGACCGCCACCTCCTCGCCCAGTGGGCTGCCGGGTCCACCCCGCTGTGGGGGCTCCTGGGGTCACTCCCCGGGCCTCGCCGCCCCGGGCCCGGGTCCTGAACTCTGGCCCAGGAAGTCGGGCGTCCGCGCCGCGCACGGGCCGGCCGGGGCGCGGGCGGTGTGTCAGGCCGCCGCACGGAAGACGTACGCCGTCATCGGGGCGGTGGCCGGTCCCGGGCCCAGGCGGGTTCGCATCTCCTCGATGACGGTGGCGCGGACGGCCGGGTCGGCGCCGCGTTCCTCGACGGCCGCGCGCACCGGTGTTCCGGTGAGGTACCCGTCGGCAAGGTCGGCGATTGACCCGGCACGGCCCCGGAGCGTGAGCTCCTGCTCGTCCTCGACGGTGAACCCGGCGGCCGTCAGGTCGGCGGCCACGACCGCGGGATCGGCGTAGCCGTGCGGAACCGTGCGGAGGAACCGCGGCGGGTCGTGGGGGAAGGCCCGCTCCAGCCCGGCCTGCAGCGCGACTTCGAAGCCGTGGGCTCCGAGCGGGCCCCAGGTGTTGAACAGGAACCGGCCGCCCGGAGTGAGCACCCGGCGGACCTCGGTGAAGGCCCCCACGCGGTCGGGGAAGAACATGACGCCGAACTGGCAGGCCACCAGGTCGAAGCCGCCGTCCGGGAACGGCAGCCGCTGGGCATCCGCCTGCCGCCACGTCGCGCCGGAGCAACGGGCCGATCCGAAGGCGACCATGTCCTCGTTGAGGTCGGTGGCCGTGACCTCGGCCGACGGCACCGCCGATCGCAGGGCGGACGTCAAGGCGCCGGTCCCTGCGGCAAGTTCGAGAACGCACCGAGGACGGAGCGCCGCCGCTCTGGCGGCCAGGTCCGCGGCGAAGGGCTGGAAGACCACCGGCACGAGGTGCTGCTCGTAGGCCGCCGTCATGGACTCGGACCACCGCCGGTCGGCATTGATTTCCGCCACTCGCGCAACGGTAGCGTCGGGAGAGGACGCCTCTTCTCCGCCGCGCCGCGCCTAGTACGAGTCGGCCGTGACCGAGTAGCCGGCTCCGGCGGTGAGGTCGGGGCGGTTTCCGTGACCGGCCTCCGCGAGGTTCTGGGAGGTGAGGAAGAAGATCGACAGGGTCATGTCGTCCTTGACGAAGTACAGGTCGCCGGGAGGGGCTTCGGGGTCCGGGCGCCATCCGTCCCGAACCGCCGCCGTCCGGTAGTGCGAGGTCACTTCGGCCCGCGTTCCGGGGAAGGCGTACGTCCGCTCCGGGTACACCACGACATCGCCGCTGTCCGCCCAGCAACCGGCGTCCACTTCCTCGAAGCCCCGGGCGACGGTTGCCCCTTCCGGGCGGGAGTCAAGGATGCCGAGCGCCGCCACCTCCTTCACCCGGCCTTCGGTCCCTTCGCAGGCGGAGTGGTGGGGGTGTGGAGGGGAGGGCGCGGAAAGGCCGGACGGGAGAACAGGCCGAGGAGCAGGATGCCGGGCACGGGGAGGTGCACGCTCGGCGTGTACGGCGGCCATGACGTCATCCCTCCCCGCCGAACCCGGGCGTGCGACCACGGTCCTGGACGGGCGAGGTCTGGCGGGTCGTCGCGGCCGACCAGCGTGGGACGCGCGGTCCGACCTCGACCTCGTCGCTCTGACCGGAGCTCTCAGAGCCGGACGAACGGGTCGGTGAGGTGCGGTGTCGCCAGGTGGACTGCGGCCAGAGTGCTCCGGTCTCCGCCCGCCAGTACGCGCTCCCTTGACTCCCTCGCCCGCTCCGCGTCCATCTCGCCGACGTAGTGGAGCCCGGGGTGGAGCAGCTGGAGCGCGTGCACCAGGAGGTCGCCCGTGACCGCCACCTGCTCGCGCCCCGACGTGACGAGCACGCTCTGGTGGCCCGGGGTGTGGCCGGGCGTCGCGACGGCGTGCCGGCCGGCGCCCAGTGCCGTGTCGCCGTCCAGCAGCCGGAGTTGTCCCGTCTTCCTCAGTGGGTCGATGAGCGAGGTGCGGAGCTGCGGGTTGACGACGTCGAGCGCGTCGAGTTCCGCCTGCTGGAGGAGGTAGGAGGCGTTCGGGAAGTACGGCCGGGAGTCCGCGCCGACGACGGCCCAGCCCACGTGGTCGGTGTGCAGGTGGGTGAGGACCACCGTGTCCACGTCGGACGGAGCGATGCCGGCGGCCGCCAGCGACTCGGGAAGCACCCCGGGCACCGGCGCCCACGAGGCCGCCGGGCTGTCCGCCGGGCCGATCCCCGCGTCGACGAGCGTCACCCCGTCGTCGGCGCGGATCGCGAACGCCCGGAACTGGAGCCACCAGCGCCCCTCCGCGTCGAGCGCGCCCGGATCGAACCGGTCGGCAGCCGCCCACTGTTCGTCGGTCGCGTCGGGAAAGGCGTTCGCCCGGGAGGTGGGGAAGGCGCCCGCTCCGTCGGCGAGCGCGATGACCGTGTACGGGCCTGTCCGGAGGGAAGGGAGCACGCGGCCGATCATGCCATCGGCCGCGCGGGCGTGGCCAGAGCCGTCGCCGCACCTCTCCCGCCGTCGCGTCGGGCCGCGCCGCGGCCGCGTCCCGGAGCACGTCTCGATCGCGACTCCGGCCGTGTCTCGGCTCCGTGTCTCGGCTCCGTGTCTCGGCCCCGGGTCTCGGCCGTGTCCCGGCCCCGGGCCCCGGCCCGCGTCCCGGCAGTGTCCCGGCGCGGGTTCCGGTCGTGTCCCGGCCCGCGTCTCGGCCCGTGACTCACACGCCGGCCACCAGCATGCCGCCCATCGCCAGCATCGTCGCCGCGACCAGCCCGTCCAGGACCCGCCAGGCCTTCGGCCGCGCGAGGACGCCGCTCAGGAGCCGGGCGCCGAAGCCGAGGGCGAAGAACCAGCCGAGGCTGGCCAGGGCCGCGCCCGCGCCGAAGGCCCAGCGCAGGTCGCCGCGGTCGGAGGCGAGGGAGCCCACGAGGAGCACGGTGTCGAGGTAGACGTGCGGGTTGAGCCAGGTCATGGCCAGGCAGGTCAGGACCGCGCGCCGGGCCGAGCCGCCGTCGGGCCCGGTCACGGTCAGGGCGGCGGAGGGGTCGGGGCGCAGGACGCGCCGGGCGGCGAGGACGCCGTACCCGATGAGGAAGGCGCCGCCCGCGAGGCCGACCGCCGTGAGGGCCGCCGGCCACGCCGTGACGACCGCGCCGACCCCCGCGACGCCGAGCGTGATCAGCACCGCGTCCGACACGGCGCAGATCGCGACCACGGCGAGTACGGCGTGGCCTCGGGCGCCCTGGCGCAGGACGAACGCGTTCTGGGCCCCGATGGCCACGATGAGGGAGAGCCCGGTACCGAATCCGGCGAGCACGGCGGCGACGAAACTGCTGGTCATGGGTACGACCGTAGGATCCACCGCTCCATGAGTACAGCTAAGGATTCTTAGGTACCCTTAGCCGTACTTATGGATGAGCTGCCCCTGGACCAGGTCCGCACGCTGCTCGCGGTCGTCGACGAAGGCACCTTCGACGCCGCTGCCGCCGCCCTGCACATCACGCCCTCCGCCGTCAGCCAGCGCGTCAAGGCGCTGGAGCAGCGCACCGGCCGCGTCCTGCTGGTGCGCACGAAGCCGGTGCGCCCCACCGACTCCGGCGAGGTGGTCGTGCGCTTCGCCCGCCAGCTGGCCCGCCTCGAACGGGACGCCCGCGCCGAACTCGGCCTGGAGGCCGAGCAGGGCCCGGTCCGCATCCCGATCGCGGTCAACGCGGACTCGCTCGCGACCTGGTTCCTGCCCGCGCTCACCCGTGTGCCGCAGGACCCGCCGATCTGCTTCGAGCTGCACCGCGAGGACGAGTCCCACACCACCGCGCTGCTGCGCGAGGGCCAGGTGATGGCAGCCGTCACCTCGTCCCCCGACCCGGTGGCCGGCTGCACGGTACGGCGCCTGGGCCTCGCCCGCTACCGGGCGGCGGCGTCACCCGAGTTCGCGGCCCGCCACCTCACGGGTTCCCTCCCGGAGGACCTGTGCGAGGCCCCGACGGTCGTCTTCGACCGCCGCGACCGTCTCCAGGACGCCTTCGTACGGTCCCTCACCGGCGGCCGCTCGGACGCCGGGCCCGTACGTCACCTGGTCCCCACCTCCGACGGCTTCCGCGACGCCGTCGCCTACGGCCTCGGCTGGGGACTCGTCCCCGAACCCCAGGCCGAGCCCCTCCTCCGTGAGGGCCGCCTCGTCGAACTGGCCCCGACGCGCCCCATGGACGTACCCCTGTACTGGCAGCAGTGGAAACTCGACTCACCGGCCCTGTCCGCGGTCGCCGAGGTCGTCGCCGCGGCGGCTGCCGAGGCCCTGCTGATCGACCGGGAAAGCAGCCGGGGGCAGGACCCGCGGCGATGGCGGAGGGCTCACCCGGGCCCGTCACCTCTCAACCGCCGCGCACCACGTCCCTGACGAACACCAGCGCGTCGCTGTCCGACAGCTGCCCGGGGTCCAGCGGGGCGTAGCCGAACCACGGCGACACGCGGGGCTGCGGGAGCGCGCCTCCCAGGTGGGCGGCCAGGTGGCGGTTGTCGACGAGGGAGCGGTCGCCGGGGAGCTCGTACAGGAGGCCTTCGAGGGTGGCCGGGGGCGGGGCGTCGACTCCCTGGTGAGGGAGGGTGCCGAGGGCGGTGGCCACGTACGCGTACTCCTCGCCGAGGCGCGCGCTCACCAGGGCGCCCGCGCTCCACCAGCGCAGCGGCGCTCCCCCCATCGTCATCGTGCTCCTCGTCCGCTGGAGGTGGGAGTTGTGGGCGTGGACGAGGGTCGGGCCGCGTTCGGCGAGGGCCAGGAGGTTGTCCGCCATCATCTGGTCGCGGGTGCCGACCAGGCGGGTCAGGCGGGCGGGGGAGGCGTCGGCCATGCCGTGGTGGTAGCGGAGCAGACCGAGAGCGGTGCGGCCGTGCAGGCGCGCGCGTTCGACGTCCTCCGGTGAGGTCGCCGCGATCAGGTGCGGGGCCTGGACTTCCAGAAGGGCCGTCAGGTCGTCGGCCAGCAGGCGAAGTTCCGCCGCCTCCGGCGACCGGCCGACCGAGCGGGACGGGTCGAGCATCGCCGCCGGATCCGTCCACCGGCCGTCGGGGCCGAGAAGGTGCTCCAGGGTCTTCGCCGTACAGGGGAGGAGATCCCGGTCGACATGGGCCGCGAGGTAGGCGTGGAGCGCGGCCAGCGCCTGCCGGGGGCTCTCCGCCGCGTGGATCTCCAGCGGACCGTCGAACCCCGCGAACCGCACCTGCTCGGCCCTCGGCCGGCCCTCGTTGTGCGTACGGAGCCACTCGACGAGCTCCCGGTTCCCCGCCGCCGCTCCCCAGCCGTGGCTGAAACCGGTCGCCATGACCTCGTCGATGTCGATGTCGATGTCGAGATCGATGTCGATGTCGAGGCCGAGGTCGATGCGGGGGGCGGGGCCGGGAGTGCCGGTGCCCGTCGTCACGTACGCGTCCACGATCCCGGCCTTGAGGCAGTCGCTCTCGATCGCGATCGTCCGGTAGCCCTCTTCCTCGACGAGGCGCCGGAAGAGGTCGTTGCGCACGGTGAGCAGCGCGTCCTCGCCGTGGGTGGGCTCGCCGAGGGCGAGCAGTCGGGGCCGTGCGGGGAGCAGCCCCATGAGGGCGGCGGGCTCGACGGCATGGGCGGTGTGCTGGATGTGAGTCGCCATGCCCTCAACGGTATCGTTGAACCTTCGGTGGAGACTTAGCCGCGCTAACCTGCTGTTCATGGGGCAGAACATGGAGCAGAACCTTCAAAGCGGTGTACGGCTCCGGCCGGTCGACCTGGCCCGCGCTCACGGGCTTTCCACCCAGGCGGTCAGGAACTACGAGGACTCCGGAATCCTCCCGCCCGCCGCCCGCTCGCCCCACGGTTACCGCGCTTACACCCCGCGCCACGCCGCCGCCCTGCGCGCCTTCCTCGCCCTCCTGCCCGGCCACGGGCACCGGACCGCGACGGCGATCATGCGGGCCGTGAACGAGGGCGCCGCCGACGAGGCCTTCCGGCTGATCGACGAGAGCCACGCCCAGTTGCTCGGGGACCGGCGGACCCTCCAGGCGGTGGAGAGGGCCCTGCGCGATCCGGGTGCGGAAGCGGAGCCCGAGGCCTCGGCCCCGCGGGACGCCGGCACGTTCATCGGGCCCCTCGCCGAGGCCCTCTCCCTCCAGCCCGCCACCCTGCGCAAGTGGGAGCGCGCCGGAGTCGTGCGCCCGCGCCGTGACCCCGCGACCGGGTATCGCGTGTACGACGAGGCCGACGTCCGGGACGCCCGCCTGGCCCACCTGCTCCGGCGGGGCGGGTACGTGCTGGAGCAGATCGCCCCGGTGATCGAGCAGGTGCGGGCGGCCGGCGGCCGGGAGTCCCTGGAGGCCGCGCTGGGAGACTGGCGCGCCCGTCTGGCCGCCCGCGGGCGGGCGATGCTGTCGGGCGCGGCGCAGCTGGACGCGTACCTGAGCGAGGATTGACCCCGTGGACAAGGATCAGGAAGACATGCGGGACGAGACGGCGGCGTGGCCGCGCGTGGGCATGCGGGTGAGGCTCGCCACCGAACTCCGGCTGACCGGCCGCCTCGTCGCGGTGGCGGACACCGGGGACGTGGCGGACGCCGGGGACGTGGCCGCCGGGGATGCGGACGACGGGGATGCGGACGACGCTGACGAGGTCGCCGTCGCCGGGTACCTCTCCCTCGCCGTCGGCCTCGAAGGCACCGTCGAGCGCGTCGTCGAGAACCGCGACCAGGGCAGGGCCGTCCGCGAGTACGAACGCCTGAAGTCCCTGCTCGACGACTTCGGCCACCAGATGCCGCCCGCCAGCAGGGCCCAGCTGGCGGACCAGGTCGCCGCCCTGGAGCCGGAGTGGGCCGCGTACCGGCGGCGCGGACCCCTCGTGAAGGTCCGCGTCCGTTTCGACAACGGGTTCGTGCTCGGTGACGCTCCCGCGGGCTGCCTCACCCCTGCCTGACCCCGCCGGCCGCCGCGTCGCGGTGCTTGAGGTTGACGACGGCGGCCCTGGCCAGCGCCGAGGGGCTGAGGAACCGCCCCGGACCGATCAGCCGCGAGGCGTACCGGTGCATGTGCCGGGCCACCGCTTCGTCGCGGGCGGCCGCCGAGAAGACGAGGCGTTCGACCGGGTTGAAGGGTCGGGCCCTGGCGTAGTCGACGGCGAGGAACTGGTGCCCGCGCAGCCGCCGCCCGTGCGTGCGGGCGTACGCCGCGAGCGCCCTGTCGAGGTCCCCCCGGCCGGTCGCCGGGCCGGCCACCGCCTCGGCGAGCCAGCGCGCGGACTCGAGGGCCCACCCGCACCCGACGCCCCACAGCGGATCGCCGGTGAGCGCGGCGTCGCCGACGAGCGCGAGTCCGGGCGCGGTCGGCCGGCGGCTGTGGAGCGGGTAGTCGACCGTTCCGATGAACTTCGAGACGCGCTCGGCGGAGTCGACGGGCGGGGCGTCGGGGAGGGCGCGCACGAAGTCGAGGAAGCTGCCCTCCAGGTCTGCCCGGAAGGCGGGCAGCCGTGCCTTGCCGGGGAGGACGGCGAGGACGGTGACCCCGTCGTCGTTGGGGAACGCGTACGCCATGTCCGGTTCGAGGAACCAGACCTGGCCGATCCCGCCCGGGAGCGGCAGGTCGCGGAAGTGCGCGAGGTACCCGAACCGCCCGTTCTCGTACTCCCGCGAGGGCACTCCCGCGTACTTCGCGACGGCCGAGTCCTTGCCGTCGGCGCCGACGACCAGCCGGGCGCGGATCTGCCGCTCGGAGCCGTCGGGCGCGGTCGCGCGCACGCCGACGGTCCGCCCCGCCTCCTGGACCAGTCCCTTCACCTGGTGCCCGAGCAGGAGGTCGACCCCCGGCGTCTCGGCCGCGCGGGACCTGATGAGCGGGTCGAGGACGCTGCGGCGGATGTTGTACGCGTACGGGAGCTCGGGTCCCGTCGAGGCGGCGCGGGGCTCGATCCATCCCCAGCGGGTGTACCAGCGGGCCTCGTTGCGCACCGCGCCCGCGCGTTCCAGGGCGGGTACGAGGCCGAGCTCGTCGAGGACCGGGTGGGCGTTGGCCGTGATCGAGTGGGTGCAGAGCACCTTGTACGCCTCCGGGTCGGAGCGGCGCTCCAGGAGGGCGACACGGGCCCCGCGCCGGGCGAGGAGGATCGCGGCGGCGCTGCCGGCGAGGCTGGCGCCGCTGATGACGACGTCGTGGTCACTGCCGCTGTCGGTCGTGCTCATGCGCTGATCGCCCCCTGGGTGTGGCCCGGCGCGCCCCGGTGCGGGCCGACGTGGGCCGTGACGGTCCGGCCATGCGGTTACCCGACAGTATTCCTTCGGAGCAACTTCTGTCAGGAGCATGGCTGATCGACCAACGGCCAAGGGGACGGCCGGGACTCACCCCGCGGGTCGGGTCTCACCCCAGGGATCGGACCTCACCCGAGGACCAGCACCACCGCCAGCGCGACGAGCAGCGAGTCGATCCGGTCGAGCAGCCCGCCCGTCCCCGCCAGCCACTGCCCCGCGTCCTTCGCGCGGGCGCCCCGCTTGACCATCGACTCCAGCAGGTCCCCCAGCGGTCCGCCGATCGCCACGGCGACGGCGGCCTGCCACGTGAACGACGAGAGGAGCGCGAGCGTCCCGAGGCCGGCCGCCGCCCCGGCCAGCGTGCCGCTCCATCGTTTGGCGGGCGACAGCGGGGAGAGGTGCGGGCCGCCGAAGCGGGGACCCGCCGCGAACGCCACGATGTCGGCGACCGACACCGCCACGAACAGGACGAGCCCGAGGACGCCGAGCGACACGAGCCCGGCGAGGACGCCCAGCCACACCAGGCCCAGGACCCCCGCGCCGAGCCGCCGGAGGCCGTGCTCCGTGTCACCGGCGAACAGGGGTACGGCAGCGATGGCGAGGGCCCCGGTCCCGGCCGCCCGCAGCAGTTCCCCCGGCGCGAGCCACGCCGTCACGACGAGCCCGACGACCGCCGCGCCGAGCACCGCGCGGTCCAGGGGGCCGAGACCGAGCAGCCCGCCGTACTCCGCCACCGCCACGACCGCGACCAGGGCCGCGAGCAGCGCGATCCCCGGCTGACCGCACCAGAACGCGGCCGTGACCAGCGGTACTCCGACAGCCCACACGCACCAGCGCTGGATCAGCTCCCGCCGCCGGGTGGCCGCGACGGCGATCCCGCCGACGGCCAGGGCCCCGCCGAGGTACGGCACGAGCGCGCCGACCGACGTCACGGCGCGACCCGCACGGGGGACGCGACGGAGGCGCCCTCCGGCTCCGGGGAGCGGAGCGCGGCGAGGACCTTCGCGCACGCCTCCACCACCCGCGCGTTGTCCGCCGTGTCCCGTACGGCGATCCGCACCGTCCGGCCCTCGAACGCGGGCGACATCGGCGACAGGTCCCGCAGGTACACGTCGTGGCGCCGGCACGCGCGGACGAAGTCCGCCGCGCCGGCCCCGCCGAGGGGCAGGGTCACGGACAGGTAGTTGGCCGCGCCCTCGTCGACGGACGCGAAGCCGTCGAGCTCCGCCAGCGCGGCGGCGAGCTCGCGACGCAGCTCGTGGGTGCGTGCCCAGCGCTCGGCGTAGTACGCCGGGTCGCGCAGCGCCGTCACGGCGGCGATCTGGGCCGGCAGGCTCACGGGCCACGGCGGCGTCCAGCGGCGCAGCTCGCCGGCGGTCTCCGGGTCGGCGACCAGGTACGCGGCCCGCATGCCCGACAGAGCGTACATCTTCGACAGCGAGGTGCAGACGACGACCCGGGGATCGGCGGAGGCGAACGAGGCGAGGGAGTCGGCCGGGTCGACGTACCCGAGGTACGCCTCGTCGATCCACCAGCGGGTGGGCTCGGGGGAGGCCTCGATGACGGTGCGCAGGGCCTCGGCCGGGGCGTGCCGGCCGGTCGGGTTGTTCGGGTTGACGACGACCACGAGGTCGTACGAGCCGGCGCGGGTCATGGCGGCGAGCCGGTCGGGGTCGATCAGCCAGCCGTCCTCACGGCTGAGCCGGAGCCGGTCGACGTGGCAGCCGATCACCCGCTCGGTGACGTGCGCGTACTCGCCGTAGCTCGGGTCGAGGAGGAGGACGCGACTGGCGGGCGTCAGCCACCGGCCGAACGCGCGGAAGATCAGGTCGGAGGAACCGGCGCCCACGGCCACGCATTCCTCCGGCAGCCCGCGGACGGCGGCGATCTCGGAGACCAGCCCCTCCGCGCCGGTCGGCGGCGAGGTCCGCGCGGCCCACCCCAGGTCCTCCGTCAGGACGGCGCGCACGTCGGGGGAGGGCGAGAACCAGGCGTCGAGGACATCGGCCGCGACGACCTCGTGACGGCGGTCCAGCGTCCGGAAGTCCGTGCCGATCGCGTTGAAGAACGCGCCGCCGTGCTCGCAGCCGTCCGCGCGCGGCGCGAAGGGGACGTCGAGCTGCCAGTCGAGCCCGGCCCGCAGCCGCTCCAGGGTGCGGCCGTGACTCCTCATCACCGTCCGCTGGAGCTCCGCGACCGACCCGCTCAGGACCTCGAACCGCACGGCGCCCGAGCGGATCGTCCGCCCCAGCGGCCGCAGACCGGTGGCGAGGTACATGGAGAGCAGCTCCGCGCGGCCCATGGCCACCACGAGGCGCCCGCCGCGCGCCGCGACCCAGCGCAGCGCCGCGTACATGAGGAGCGGCGCGGCGGAGGTCGACCGCCAGCGCTCCTCGACCGTCAGGACGCGTATCTCGAAAGGCGCCTCGTCCGACAGGACGGGCAGTTCGTCGCGCGTCAGGTACTTGTCGAGCGAGTACCGGCCGACCCACGGCGGGGTGAGGCTGACGAACCCGATCCGCGTCTCGCCGCGCGCGGCGACGAGGTAGATGTTCTCCCCGTCGAGCCCGTCGCTCAGCCGCCCGGACGGATCGACCGGATGCTGCCCCAGCTCCTCCGCGTACACCCGGTGCCGCAACTCGTGGATCCACTCCCGATCCTCGGGCGTCGCCGTGCGGAGCTGAAGCGCGTGGTGCATGTGTCCCCCTGAGACGGGTCGGTCGTGGTCCACCAGCATGAACGAGCCTGGCCGTTGGCCACCTGAGTATGCGTACTCACCCGAGGCGCGGCGAAACTGGCGGGCGGTCAGCAACGCGCCGCGGGACATGTAGCGTCTGGATCATGGAATCGCCGAGCGGAAACACCACCGACCAGGCACCGGCGGACCCCGTCGCCACCGACGACATGCTGGCGACCCAGCCGGTCGGCTACTGGAGCGGTCTGGTCCACACGGCCGTCACCCGGCTTCTGCGCGACGCCATGGCCAGGATCGACGTCACGCAACCTCAGTACTGGGTGCTCAACCGCGTGAAGGGCGGCCCGGCGGCGCCGAGCAGGGAGGAGGTCGTCGCGCAACTGACGCACCTCGCGGACGGCCCGCACGAGATGGCCCGGGTCGTCGACCAACTGCTCCACCGCGCGTGGCTCAGGACCGACGACGCCAGGAACCTGCACCTCACGGAGGCCGGGGAGGACGCCAGGGGACGCATCCGCGAACTCGCCACCGAGGTGCGCGCCACGGTCCACGAGGGCATCAGCGACGAGGAGTACGTGGCAGCGCTCAAGGTACTGCGCAGGATGGCGGCCAACGCCGAGGGCGACGGGGGACTCGGCCGCCCCTAGGGCGGTCCGACCCTGATGAGCACCTCGTCGTGACATCTCCGTGTCCGCCGTCCGAGGCATGACAGCGGAGGATGAGGGCCGGCAAACAGGCGGCGCCGCACGGCGGTTCGCGGCACGATGGCCGCCATGAGCAGTGTCATCGAAGCGATCAAGGGGAATCCTGAGGTCTTCGCCGCAGTGGTCGCGTTCATCGGGATTGGCGGGGGCATCCTCGGCAACTTCATCGGTGCGCGGATCCAGGTGCGGGGTGGCCGTGCACAGGCGGATGCTGCTCGGGATGCCGCTCGCATCACGGCAGAGGCGCTGCGGCTGGCAACGCTCCGAGACGACCGCAGGCGTGAGATAGCCCAGTTCGTACAGAAGGCGCGACAGACGGTGTCCCATGCGAAGGCGCTGTATCAGCAGGACCGCGAGGGGGTTGACCAGGAGGCCGTTCGGACAGCGTATCTGGAGCTGTCACAGAAGCAGGCGGAGCTTGAACTGATCGCCCCGGCGAGCCTGGTGGAGTTGGCTCACCGGGTCGTCGTGGCGGTGGAGAGCTGCATGGACCTCGCGGATGACCGCGCGCCGGCGGAGCGAGTTCGCCGCGGGCTGGAGGTCATCCCCGTGTTGTCGACGCACTACCTCTGGGCACAGCGAGCGCTCCGCGCGCTGGACGGCGCACGTGTCGCCAACCTCGCGCGTGACGGCGACGAGTATGAGGCTTTCAGATCGGCGGCCCGTACGGCGCTGGAGGAGCTGCCCCACATGAGTGAGGACGAAAGGCTTCTCTTGCTCGACGACACGTACCGGTTCCACCTTCGCGAACGGCGGCGGGACCATGACGAGAGCCTCAACGCCGCTCTTGGCGAGTTGGTGACGGCTGCACGCCGCCTGCTGAAGTCCGAGGACGTCGGCTAGGACGTTCGGTACGGATCACCGTGCAGGCCAGAGGAAGATCCCCGCGATGGGGGGCCCGGCCACGAAGATGGTCGCGGTCTCTGCGGCACCGCCGTGCACGGAGCGACCTCAGGGACGCCGAGCACTCAGTCGGCGGAGGTCGCCGCTGTCGGCTCGTCCGGGAGACTCCGCGCGGGGGCGATCCGGTGCCGAGGCTGATGTGCCTGGTCCGATCCGCCCGTCGAGGTGAGTCCGCCATGGGCCCATCTCCTCAGGGGCATGACATTGGCCGTATCTCGTCTCCCGTCCCACGCGCCCGCCCGGGCCTAATGATGCTCCCGCGCCATGCGCTGCGCGGTGGTCGTGACGACAGCCCGGGGGGAACCATGAACCACACAGGCGGCATCGGCGTACCACCTCCCGGGTCGCCGCCGCGGGTTCCGCCCGGGCCGCCGTCCCAGCCACCTCCCGACGTGCCGCCGATGCCGCTGCCGCCCCGAAGGGGGCAGCGGCTGCAACTCCGGGTCCAGCGGCAGATCCTTTGGGTGGGGTCGGCGGCCGTTCCGTTGCGGAACGTCAGTTGGGTCGAGGTGTTCCGACTGAAACCCGCCTGGGGCAAGGTCGGCGGATTCCTTTTGCTGCTGGTGGTTCTGGCCTTCCTGGCCGCAGACCAGTCCGACTTCGCGGACGGCGGTGGGGGCCATGTGCCGGGCGTCCTGCTCGCGATCGCCTTCTTCGCCGTCTGCGCCGTCCTGATCCGGTCGAGGAAGCCGGTGCTGGTCGTCGAGCTGAACAGTGGTTCCAGGGTGCTTCTGACCCTGCCGAACATGGAAGAACTCCGGGCGGTCGCCGGGCAGATCGTGTACGCGATCGACCACCCGGAGTACGAGTTCTCCGCCGTCCTCGAACAGCACAACACCACGAACAACTTCGGTTCCGTCGTCAACATGCGCGGCGGCCGGGGAAACACGGGGATCAAGCTGTGAGCGACGCGTCGAACGGAGGACACCCGCTATGCGGGAGCCGAGCCGATTCCCGTTACCGAGGACGTCCCCCGGCGGGTGCGGGTGCGGGTAAGGCAGCGGCGCAGGGCAATGGCGCGGGCCGGCGAGTAGAGCGCGGCTGGCGGGTTCTCGGGGGACAGCGTGACGACGGTCGGATCAGTCGTCCTCCCTGTAGGTCATGAACCAGTGGGTGTCGAAGAAGTGGGCCATCGTGAACGGGTGGTGCGGTTCGACGAGGACGCGGCAGACGAACTCGGCCGTCTGGCAGCCGAAGGGCACCTCCTCGCCGTCCGAGGAGCTGATGACGACGGGCCAGCGGTCCGGGTCGTCGCCGTCCGTCCTCCAGCAGTAGAGGTTCTCGTGCTCCGTACTGGCCCAGATCAGGAGACCGTCTTCTCTCAGGCTCGTCCACGGCTCCTGGTTCAGGCCCAGGAATCCGTCGAAGGCGCCCTCGCCGAACGTCTCGACCATGCGGCGGTAGTCGCTCGGCAGCGCGGTGCCCAACCGGGACTCCGTCTCCGCCCAGTCCACGTCCGGCCGCCGGTCGGGCCGAGTCCAGCCGGTGAGGTGCTTGAGGCGTTCGAGCCAGTCGACGTCCTCGTCCTCGTCCCCGTTCCGGGCGGCCTCCGGCGGTGCCGGTACGGCTCGGTGTGCGGCGACCAGCACCAGCCGCTCGGTCCCCTCGGGGTCCCGCGCCGTCCCCGTGCCGATCCACTGATCCCCGTACGCCCACGCCCGTATCGTCACGGCGCGGCCCTCGAACGGGAGCAGGAGGGCCGCGCCCTTGGAGTCGTCGACCGTCGGGTCGGTGAAGCCGTCGAGGACGAGGGTGCGCGGGGCGCCGTACCGGTCCGCGAGGAGGCAGGTCAGCTCCTGCCGGTCCAGCGTGTCGGGCAGGTACAGGGGGCCGTGCCCCGGGACGAGCCGGGCCAGCAGGTCGTTGACGGTCGCGTGCGTGAGCTCCATGACTCACAGTGAAGCGCACGCCACTGACAATCCCCCTGCCCAGCCCCGTCCGGGCGCCCGGTGGCCCCCGTTCAGAACCGGCTGGAGCTGATGAAGAAGCAGCTCGCGTAGGACGTCCCGGACTTCAGGGACCACTTGCCGGTGTACGGGCGGACGTCGCTGGAACCGGCGCCGCGGACCACGACGTCGTACGTGCCGGGCTTGAGGCGGATCGTGATCTCGTGGGCGGAGAGCGAGCAGGAGCCGTAGAGGCCGCCCAGCGGGCTCGTGGGCAGGGTGCGGGTGGCGCACGTCGAGCAGGCGGCGATCGTCTCCGTGCCGTTCTCCGGGCCCGCGTACAGGACCTCCAGCCGCTCGTCGGAGTCGTTGGTGATCACCAGCTCGGTGGTCCCGGCCGGGGCGGTTCCCTCGGCGGCCGGCGGCGGCAGGGCGCCCGCACTTCCCTTCCTGGCGTCGGCCACGTCGACGGCGATCAGCAGATCGGCGGCCTTCGTCGCGTACGGCCCCGTGGTCACCTCCTTCAGCGCGGCGCGGGCCTCCTGGTACTTCCCGGCGTCGTACCGCTCCCGCCCGCAGGTGTACCGGACGCGGGGCAGGTCGGCGCGGGCCCTGTCGGCGACGGCCTCCGCGCCGGGCACCTTCGTGTCGCCGAGCCGGACGAGGTCGGCCAGGCGCCCCATCCCGGCGCAGGGGTGCGCGGCGGCGGTGGCGAGGGCGTCCGCGCGGAGCACGTCGATCCGGGCGGCCACGAGTTCGGCCTGCGGGGAACCGGGGGTGTCGGTGACGATGGAGTGGTAGATCCGGATGATCTCGTCGTTGCCCCAGCTCTCCCATGAGGCACGCGGCGTGTCGCCGGAGGCGGTCGCCCGCGCCCGCTCGACCGCGACCTTCGCGTCGCCGAGGGCGAGGCGGAGCGCGGCGAGACGGGGCTCCCCGCTGCCGAAGCGGTCCTCGAAGTCGGCGACGGCGTACTGGTACGCGTGCTCGGCGGCCTCGGCGTCGCCGCTCCTCACGGCGCTCTCGCCCGCCAGCGTCTGTTCGCAGGCGAACCGTCCGGTGCGCGCGGCGCTCGGCGCGGGGCTCAGCGTGAACTCGTTCAGCTCGCCCTCGACGCGGGTGTAGTGCGGAAGCGCGGCGGCGCAGTCCCCGGCGAGCTGCGCGGCGTCGGCCTTCTCCAGCGCGTCGGACGCCGTGAGGCGGAGTCCGGCGAGCCCGCCCAGGGCGAGTGCGAACCCGAGGCCGGCGGCGATCAGGGACCGGCGCCGGACCGGGCGCGTGACGCGGGGGTGGTGGGGGAGGAGCGCGCGTACCAGGGCGAAGAGCAGGATCGCGGCCCACGCCCCGTACAGCCAGGTCCACACGGCCGGAGCCGTCCCCGCGTTCAGCGTCACCGCGAGGCCGAACAGCGCCAGCGTGCCCAGGGCGGACCGGACGAAGGCGGCGCGGCGGCCCAGCGCGGCGAACCCGGCGCTCGGCGCCGCCGCGATGACCAGGGCGGCGGCCCACACGTACCAGGGTCCTAAGCCGGATGAACTCTCCAGTGCCGTCGTGGTGGTGGTCGTCAGCATGGGTGTCCCCTTGAGTAAGTGAGAGGATCGTTCAACAATCCCTCAAGGTAGGGGAGTTATCCGGCGCCTGTCACCCGTCTTGACGACCCGCTGCGAGCCGGCCGATCGCCGTCCGGCGTCCGGGTTCAGGCCTCGTCGTGCAGTTCGGCCTGGACGCGGCGCGACGGGCGGAAGGCGTACAGGTCGAGGATCCCGGGCGGTTCCGTGAGGCCGGGGCCGCCGGCCCGGACCCAGTCGGTGATGTCGGCGGCGGCGTCGGGCTCGTTGACGAGCCCGAGCCAGACCGGACGGCCGCCGCTCCTGCGGCCCTCGGCGGACGGCTGCACCACGATGACGTTCGCCCGCTCGCACGCGTCGAGACAGTCCGTCACGCGTACCGTCGCCGTCCCGGCGAGGGCCTGGCGAAGCTCGCGGAGCTGGGCCGCGTGGTCGAGGCCGGGCACCTTGGAGCTTCCGCAGCAGCACCCGCGGCACACGGTGACGGTGGGCCGGTCGGTGCCGGGGGAGGATCCGCGGGACGAACCGCGGGACGAACCGCGGGACGAACCGCGGGACGAACCGACGGAAGAACCGGCGGAAGAACCGGCGGAAGAACCGGCGGCGGGGGCGGTACGACGGATGCGCTTGCTCACGCGGAGTCCTTCGGGACGGTCCGGGCCGGGGGCTGGGAGGCGGTCCCGGAGAACCGGGGCCAGGCGGCCTCGCGCAGCAGGCGCAGGCCGTTGAGGCCGACGACGACCGTGGAGCCCTCGTGGCCCGCGACGCCGAGGGGCAGCGGGAGCGTGCCGATCAGGTCCCAGGCGACCAGGACGGTGAGGAACGCCCCGGCGACGGCCAGGTTCTGGACGACGAGTCGACGTGCGGTACGGGAGAGGTCCACGACCGAGGGGATGGCGGCCAGTTCGTCGCGGACGACGACGGCGTCGGCGGTTTCCAGGGCGAGGTCCGAACCGGCCTTGCCCATCGCGATCCCGACGTGCGCGGCGGCCAGGGCGGGGGCGTCGTTCACCCCGTCGCCGACGACGAGCACCCGGAGCCCCGCGGCCTCCCACTCCTTGACGGCGGCGACCTTGTCCTGCGGCAGCAGCCCGGCGCGGACGTCGGTGATGCCGACCTCGGCGGCGAGACGCCCGGCGGCCCGCGCGTTGTCCCCGGTCAGGAGGACGGGGGTGCGGCCGGTGAGGCGGGCGAGCGCGGCGACGGTGGCCGCCGCGTCGGGACGCGGCCGGTCCGTGACGCCCAGCACGCCCACCGGCGTCGCGTCCCTCAGGACGACGACGGCGGTCCTCCCGGCCGCCTCCAGCTCCTCGACGGCGTCCACCGCGGGCACGGCACCCTGTTCGGCACCGTTCGGCAGCAGTGCGGGAGCGCCGACCGTGACCGTCCGCCCGTCGACCCCGGCGGTGACGCCCCGGCCGGGAGTGGCGGCGAAGTCCTCGGCCCGGGACAGCGTCAGGCCGCGTTCGCGCGCCGCGTCGACCACGGCCCGCGCGAGCGGGTGCTCACTGGGGTGTTCGGCGGACGCCGCCAGCGCGAGGAGCGCATCCTCGTCGAGCCCGCTGCCGGGCAGGGGGCGCACGTCGGTGAGGTGCGGCGTGCCCTCGGTGAGGGTGCCCGTCTTGTCGAGGGCGACGATGTCGGTCCGGCCGAGGCTCTCCATGACGACGGCGGACTTGGCGAGCACGCCGTGCCGCCCGGCGTTGGCGATGGCGGAGAGCAGCGGCGGCATCGTGGAGAGCATCACCGCGCACGGCGAGGCGACGATCATGAACGTCATCGCCCGCAGGAGCGCAGAGTCGAGGGTGTCGCCGAAAGCGAGCGGGACGCCGAAGACGGCGAGCGTCGCGAGGACCATGCCGATCGAGTAGCGCTGCTCGATCTTCTCGATGAACAGCTGCGTGGGCGCCTTGGTCTCGGACGCCTCCTCGACCATCTGCACGATCCGGGCGATCACCGACTCCGACGGGTCGCGTTCCACCCGTACGCGCAGGGCGCCGGTGCCGTTGACCGTGCCCGCGAACACCTGGTCCCCGGCGCGCTTGGCGGCCGGGAGCGGTTCCCCGGTGATGGTGGCCTGGTCGACCTCGCTCACCCCGTCGAGCACCCGCCCGTCCGCGCCGACGCGCTCCCCGGGCCGTACGAGGAGGGTGTCGCCGACCGCGAGGAGCCCGGCGTCCACCGTCTCCTCGGCGCCGTCCGGCAGGAGCCGGGTGGCGGTCGTGGGGGCGAGGTCGAGCAGTCCGCGGACGGAGTCGGCGGTACGGGCGGTGGCGACGGCCTCCAGGGCGCCGGAGGTGGCGAAGATGACGATCAGCAGCGCGCCGTCCAGGACCTGGCCGATCGCGGCGGCCCCGAGGGCGGCGACGACCATCAGCAGGTCCACGTCCAGGGTCCGGTCCCGGAGCGCCTTGAGCCCCTCCCAGCCCGGCTCCCAGCCGCCGGTGACGTAGGTGGCGGCGAAGAGCACGCCCCAGAGCCACGCCGGGCCGCCGAGCAGGTGCACCGGCAGGGCGAGCGCGAACAGGGCCAGCGACGCGAGCGCCCAGCGGGCCTCGGGCAGTGCGAGCAGACGGGTCCTGCGGCGCGGCGGAACCGGACGCGGGGCGGCGGCGGCCGCGGTGGTCGCACCGGTCGCCGCGCCGTTCTCGGCGGGGGTGTCGGTCGGCGCGGACCGCCGGCCGTCCAGGGCAGAAGGCATGACGAAGCAACCCTTCGCGGGCGGAGTGTGGGCAGGACACCACCGTACAGGAACATCTGAAGAGCTCTTCAGGTGTCGTCGGTATGATGGTCGCCATGGGCCACGGACGCGAGACCACCACCAGCAGCGCCAGCACCCGCGAACGTCTCGACGCGGTCGGACCCGCCGACGTCGCCGCGACCCTCCAGGCCCTCGCCGCCCCCTCCCGCCTCTACATCCTGGCCCGCCTCCAGGAAGGCCCCTGCGCGGTCGGCGACCTCGCCGAAGCCGTCGGCATGGAGGCCTCGGCCTGCTCCCACCAACTCCGCCTGCTCCGCAACCTGGGCCTGGTCACCGGCGAACGGCAGGGACGCTCCATCGTCTACTCCCTGTACGACAACCACGTCGCCGAACTCCTCGACCAGGCCCTCTACCACGTCGAGCACCTGCGCCTCGGCCTGCACGACACCGCGCCGGGCCCGGCCAGGACGACCGGCACGGAGACCGCGGTCGCGGGCCGTTGACCGCGAACCGACCCCTGCTGTTCCTCGACGAACGGGCCTGCATCCGGCCCTGCACCGCAAACGCCGGGCGAGGGCCGAATCCGGGCCTCAGGCCGAATCCGCGCCCCCGAACAGGTCATTGCCCGCCGCGCCCGGCTCCGGGGCCGTGAAGAAGACGTGGAAGGCCTCGGCCAGTTCGTCGAGGGTGATGACGCCGTCGTCGTTGGTGTCGAGCCGGCGCCCGACCCGTGCCGCGTGGCGCTCCGCGACGCCCAGGGCGCCGAGGAGGGCCGTCACCTCCTTCGGGCTGAGGATCCGGTTCCGGTCGTGGTCCGCCGCGTCCATGACCGCCGCGACGACGGGGAGGACCGTGGAGTCGTACAGAGCGGGGGACAGGGCCACCCGGTGCAGGCCGTCCGTGAAGCCCGCCCGGTCGAGCGTGCCGGCCGGGTCGACGCCGTCGGCGTGGCAGAGAGCCTTCCACAAGTCGCCCAGGGCGGCGTGGAGTTCGTCGTCCTGGCGCGGTGGCCGGTCGAAGGCCGCGTGGAAGCGGTCCGCCATCGCCAGCAGGTCCGCCTCGGCCACCGGCCCGTCCCGGGCGACCAGCCGGAAGAAGCGGTCGAGCTTGCTCCGGAGGAACGGGGTGGCCGAGACCGGACCCGGGGGCGTGGCCGCCGCCGCTTCCTCCGTCCGCGTGGGGAACCGTACGCTGCCCAGCCCGACCACCGACGTCTGCTCCACCCGCCGCCCCTGCGCGACCGTCGCCAGATACGCCTTCGTCCGGCGGTACCCCTCGTCCGAACGCCGCCGCCGGGTCTCCGCGCTCTCCCCGGACTTGAACCGCAGCCCGCCGTCCAGTCGGAGCGTGTCCTCGCCGCTCGGCAGGTTGTGGACGACGACGTCGTCGTGGCCCTGGTTGAGCGCCTGCCCCAGGTGGTAGCGGCGCGCGAGCTCGTACGACAGCTTCCCCGCCTGCCAGATCCAGCGCGGTCTCGTCAGGTCGGGCTCCCACTGCTTGAGCCGCAGCACGTACACGGTCCGCGCGCCCCAGCTGATCGCGCGCCCGACCGGGGCGGTCTCCACCACGCCGCCGTCGATGTAGTGCTCGCCGCCGATCTCCACCGGCGGGAAGAGCCCGGACAGCGCGCAGGAGGCGAGGACCGCGGGCACCAGCGGGCCCGAGTCGAAGTAGCGCGCGGTGGCGCGCTCGATGGACGACGCGCAGGACTGGAACGGCACGACCAGGTCCTCGAAGCGGACGCCCCGGCCGAGGATGCTCTCGATCATCTCGCGCAGCGCCTCGTTCGACATCAGGCAGCCGTCGCGGCGCAGGGTGTGCCGCACCGCGCTGCGCAGCGTGGGCCGGCCCGCCCCCGTCTCGGTGAGGGCCGCGGTCAGCCGGTCCATGGTGTCGCACCCGCGAAGCGTGGGGTCGGACGCCAGGACCGCGCCGAGCGCGGAGCCGATCGACGTGCCGACGATCAGGTCGGGCGTGATCCCCGCTTCGAGCAGCGCCCGCACCATCCCCACCTGGTGCGCTCCGCGCACCCCTCCACCGCCGAACACGAAGGCCACCGGCCCGGTTGGTCGTTCGCTCATCGCTGCGTTCCTTCCGTCCTGGGACTGGGGGACTGGGGGACTGGGGGACTGGGGGGATGGGGGGATGGGGGATGGGGGGATGGGGGACAGGGGTTGGGGCACGGGTGACGGGGACTGGGGGCCGGGGAGGCCGTCCGGTGTGCCTACGCGGAGGTCACCACGAGGGCGGCGTTCTGGCCGCCGAAGCCGATCGACGTGCTGACGGCGGCCCGGACCGGACGCCGGCGGAGCGTCCGGGGCACGTCGAGATCCATGCGCGGGTCGAGTGCCGTCAGATTGGCGGTGGGCGGGACCTCTCCCGTCTCGACGGTGAGGACCGCGCAGACCGCCTCGATCGCTCCCGCGGCGGCCAGGGCGTGGCCCGTGACTCCCTTGACGGAGGTGACGACGGGCTGACCGAGCACCTCGCGGACGACGGCCGCCTCGGCGAGATCGCCCCGGGGCGTACCGGTGCCGTGGGCGTTGACGTGGTCGATGTCGGAGCCCGTGAGGCCGGCGTCGGCGAGAGCGCCGCGCAGGGCGAGGGCGAGGCCCGCGCCCTCGGGGTGCGGGGAGGTCGGGTGGTGGGCGTCGGCGGAGGCACCGTACCCGGCGAGCAGCGCGCGGACGCGGCCGCCGCGCGCGCGGGCGTCCGCCACGCGTTCCAGGACGACGGCACCGGCTCCCTCGGCGATGACGAAACCGTCGCGGGTGACGTCGAAGGGACGTGACGAGGTTCCGGGGTCCGGTGCGGAGGCGAGCGCGCCGAGGTTGGCGAAGCCGCTCACGCAGACGGGGGTGAGCGGGGCTTCCGCGCCGGCCGCGACGGCGATGTCGCACCGCCCGGCGAGGAGCAGGTCCCGGGCGGTGCCGAGGGCGGTGGCGCCCGAGGCGCACGCCGTGGAGACGGCCAGACAGGGGCCCCGTGCGTGGAACTCGATCGCGACCTGCCCCGCGGCCATGTTGGGCAGGTAGAGGGGCAGGAGGAGGGGCGATACGGAACGTGCTCCGTCCTGGGCGAAGGCCTCGTGGGCGTCGGCGACCGAGGCGAGCCCGCCCGTCGAGTTGCCGATGACCACCGCGACCCGCGTCCCGTCCCACGACTCCGGTTCGAGGCCCGCGTCGGCGAGCGCCTCCCGGACGGCGACCAGGGCGAACTGGGAGAACAGGTCCAGCCGGTGGGCCCGCCGCGTCCCGAGGAGCTCCGCTCCGTCGAAGCCGGGGACGCGGCAGGCCGTCCGCGTCGTCGCGGTCTTCAGCTCCGGAAGCTCGGACGCCCTGGTTCCCAGGCCCTCACGGATGACCCGCCACGACTCCTCGACGCCGATGCCGGCGGGGGTGACGAGACCGAGACCGGTGACGGCGACCGGCAGGCTCACCGGGCGGCTCCGGCAGCCGCGCCCGACATCAGATCGACCAGCTCGCCCACCGTGCCGACGCCGCTGACCGCGTCGATGTCGACGACGACCCCGAGCCGCTTCTCCGCGACGACCGTGAACTCGGCGATGGCGAGCGAGTCCAGCTCCAGTTCCGCGAAGGTCGAGTCCGTGGTGATCGTCTCCGGGGGCCGCTGAACGATCTCGGCGACGACACCCCTGACATCCTCGAACATGATGAATCCCTTTCGATGGGGAAAGAAAAGCAGTGCGGCGCCGATCCAGGAGAATGTGAGAGACGATTTCCCTCGGATTTCCGGCCCAGGCCGGCCGCGGATGTCTTCCGCGGACCTCTTCCGCGAATGTCTGCCGTGGATGCCTGCCGTGGATTCTCCGTACGCGCGGGAACGCGGACACGAGTGAAGTTAACAGTGTGCGGAGGCAGGTGCGCCCAGGAATGCGCCGCACGTGTGACGGACAAGCGCAGGTGTGACGCCTGGGCGATCGGGTTTATCGGTGCCCGCCGCGGATATTCATCATTCTCCCGATTTCGAACGGGCCGAGTGAGCCGAGAAGGGGAGACATGGGCCAGGACTCCGGAGGCGCCCCCGCGGGGCGGGTTTCCCGTGGGGGTACGCGCTTCCGCGCCGCGGCCCGCAGCGCCCGCCTCGCCGCCGCGTATCTCGCCACTTTCGAACTGCCGACCCTGGCGCTCGCGCTCACCGGGCGCGCCGCGACCCGGGACACCGCCCTCGGGGTGTTCTCCGATCACGGCGCCCGGCTCTTCGACGTCGGGTTCCGCCGGGCGGGGATGGCCCTCGACCTGCCCGACGGCCTGCCGCGCCCCGATCCGGACCGGCCGGTCGTCGTCCTCCTCCGGCACGCGGGAACCCTCAACTCCCACCTGATGTTCCACCTCGTCACCCGGGTCCTCGGACGGAGGCCGGTCTGCCCGGGGCGGCTCCGGGCCCTCACGGACCCGGCCGTCGGGCTGCTCGTCCGGCCCACCGAGGCCCGCCAGTTCTACTGGAACGAGGCGGGCCGGAAGCGTGCCCTCCAGTACGTCGCCGGGAGCGCGGCGACGCTCGGCCCCGCACAGGCCCTGGCCATCTTCCCGGAGGGCACCAACATCACGGCCCGGCGCCGGGCCCGCGCCCTGGCCGAGCTCCGCACGCGCGGCATGCGCGAGCGGGCGGAGTGGGCGGCCGGCCTGCGGCACGTCCTGCCTCCCCAGCACGCCGGCGTCGTCACCGCCCTGCGGAAGGCCGCGGAGGCCGACGTCCTCGTCGTGGGCCACCAGGGCCTGGAGGACCTGGTCGGCTGGGCGTACGCCACCTGCTGCCCGCCGCGTGTCCCGAGCCGGGTCCGGGTGCACTGGTGGCACACCCCCGCCGCCGACGTACCCCGCACCCCCGCGAGGATCGCCGACTGGATCGACGCGCAGTGGCAGCGCATGGACGCGTGGCTCGACGCTCCGGCGCCCGCGCTGTCCTCTACGACGTCTGCGTCTACGTCCTGCTCGTCGTCGTGAGCAGGTTCGTGGGGCCGTCGGTGGTGGTCTTGGCGCAGACGCCGCCCTGCTGGGCGCCGAAGTGGTCCACCTCGTCGCCGAAGCTGCCCATCGTCTTCCCGTCCACCATCACCGAGGTGTAGGTGGCGGGAG
Organism: Streptomyces sp. NPDC020807; assembly: GCF_040641575.1. Classification (NCBI taxonomy): domain Bacteria; kingdom Bacillati; phylum Actinomycetota; class Actinomycetes; order Kitasatosporales; family Streptomycetaceae; genus Streptomyces; species Streptomyces sp. NPDC020807. Next base: position 57,153 of record NZ_JBFADU010000005.1, on the reverse strand, counting down.
TGGTGACGGCGGCCGGGTTCTGGAGCTCGGTGATGACCTCGACCTGGGTGGAGGTCGACGGCCCGGAGACGGGGATGGTGTACGAGTTCACCCGGGTCACGTTCTCCAGCGTCATCGAGTACGCCTGCCCCGTCGACGTGCGCGTGATCGTGGCCTTCATGATGTCCCCGGCGCGCAGTTGCCGTCGGGCGCGGTGCACGCGGCGGCGCCCGCCGCGACGGCCGGGTTGGCGGTCATGAGCGCGCCGAGGAAGAGGATCTTGCGATCGAGGATCTTCCTGCGCGCATGATCGTCAGCGGTGTTGTCGACCGGCCGGTGGACGCTCCGCCCCATCCCGCGTTTCACCCTCTCGGACGCGATGTGGTGCGTCGCACGAAAGCCCTGGTGAGAGTGGGTTCCATGCGCATCACCGTGTGCACCAAGCGCGACCTTCCCGGCTGCGTGGCACTGAACCACCTGCTGCCCCGACTCGCCGGACACCGCGTCCAGGTGCTGATGTCCGAGGTGGCCCGCCCCCACGAGCACAGCCTGCCCGAACTAGCGCGGCTGCGGCGCTTCGAGCGGGACGTGCCCAACCGACTCCTCTTCCCCGCCCTCGACCGGATGCCCGCCCCGCCGGGGCGGCTGTTGAGCTTCGGCCACCTCTCCCGCCGCCACGGAACGGCCTGCCGACCGGTCCGCGAGATCAACGACGGCGACGGGCTTGCCGCGCTGAAGTCGTTCCGGCCGGACCTGGTCGTGTCGATCCGCTTCAGCCTGATCTTCCACGAGGAGGCGCTCGCCGTGCCCCGGCTCGGCATCCTCAACGTCCACCCCGGCGAACTCCCGCGCTACGCGGGACTGTTCTCCCCCTTCTGGACGCTCCTCGAAGGCCGCGACACGATCGGCTGCACGGTCCACTGGATCGACCGGGGCGTCGACACCGGCCCGGTGGTCGGCGGGGGCCGCCTCCCCGTCGACCCCACGCGGTCGCTGGCCTGGCACGTCGTCCACACCTACCCGCTCGGCGTGGCCGCCCTGCTCCGGGTCCTGCCCGACGTCCTCGCCGGCCACCCGGTGCCCGCCCTGCGCCAGGACCGGGCCCTGCGGCGCTACCGCTCGCTGCCCGCTCCCGAGGACTTCGCCGCCTTCCACGCCCGAGGGATGCGCCTGGTCGACCCGACCGACCACCGGACCCTCCTCGGCCCGTTCACCGCCCCCGACGGGTCCGGTCCCGCCACCGCTCCGGACGGGCACCGGCCCGTCACCCCCGCCGTGGGGGACGCCGTCACTCCCGTACGGTGACGAGGACCGTTCCGTCGAGCGGTCCGCCGGCCACGGGTGCCCCCGCGGGCGCCCAGGCGACGGAGGGCCGCCCGTCGTGCCAGGGGTCCGCCGTCCGCACCACCAGATGGAAGGGAACGGCGCCTCCGTCCCCGTACGATCCGACCCCCGTCACCGAAGCCCAGTCCCCGCCGGTCCGCACGAGCCCCGGTGACCCGCTGGTGAACGCCCGGCCCTCGGGCGTCCGGACGGAGAGCCGACCGCCGGCCCCTCCCGCCCCTCCGGCCCGGCCGTCACCGTCCGTCGACCGCACCTCGACCTCGCACGTCCCGCCGGGGAAACTCCCCGTCACCGTCAGCAGGCCGCCCGCCGCCGTACCCGTGTCCGGGTCGCTCACCGCGTACGAGGGACGCCGCAGCACCCGGCCGGCGGCGGCGCCCGTCAGCTCCCCGTCCCGGAGCGCGAACGCGCCGTTCACGAGGACGGACCGCACGCCCCGCGCGTACCGGCGGGGTTCCTGGAAGGTGGCCAGGTCCCGGATCTCGGCGGGATCGAAGAGGACCAGGTCCGCCGCCGCCCCCGGCACGATCACGCCGCGGTCCGGCATGCCGAGCACCGACGCCGGCAGGCCGGTCATCCGCCGCACCGCCTGCGGCAGACTCAGCAGGTGCCGGTCGCGCACGTACCGGGCGAGCACCCGCGGCTGGGTGCCGTAGTGGCGCGGGTGCGTCCGCTCCTCCAGGCACGCGCCGCCGTCGGAGGCGACGGCCACGAACGGCTGGCGCAGGATGCGCTCCAGGTCGGCCTCGTGCCCGAAGTCGTACACCGCCATCGCCTCCGGGTCCTCGGAGAGCAGCCGCATCACGGCCTCGCCCGCGCCCGTCGCGTGGTCGACGCAGTACTGGCCGAGGGTCCCGCCGGTGCTCTCCAGGTGGACGTCCCGGGCGTCGGCCACCCGGTCGCGCAGCACGCCCGCGATCCCGGCCGCCACCTCGGGCCGTACCGCCGGGTCGGCGAACCGGGCGAGCATCGCCGCGTCGCCGCCGGACCGGTACGCGGGCGGGACGAGGACGGCGAGCCCGGTACGGCTCGACAGGTACGGGTACACCTCGCCCGCGGCACGCAGCCCCCGCTCGCGCGCCTGTGCGACCGCCCGCACGGTGTCGGCGGTGGCTCCCCAGTTCGCCGGTCCCATCGCCTTCATGTGGGCGATCACCGGTACCAGACCGGCTCGTTCGGCGATCCGCAGGCTCTCCTCGGTCGCCTCCCGCACCGCCGGCCCCTCGTTCCGGACGTGGTTGCTGAACGGCACCCGCCAGGGGCGCGCCGCCGACACCACGTCCACCACCTCGTCCGTCGTCCCGTACGAGCTCGGCGGGTAGTACAGCCCCGCCGAGACGCCCCACGCGCCGAGTTCGAGCGCCCGCGCCACGAGCTTCCGCATCCGCTCCACGGCCTCGGCGTCCGGGCGCCGGTCCGCGAGGCCGTTGCCCGCGGCCCACACGGCGCCGAGGCCCACGTACGCGCCGATGTTGATCGCGATGCCGGGCGGTTCCGCGGCGAAGGCGAGCGTCCTGGTGATGTCGGGGGTGCCCATGATGTCCGCCCACGGGGCGCCCTCGGTGCCGAAGCCGTCGGGGTTGAGGATCTCGGTGGTGACGCCCTGCCGCAGCGAGCTCTCCGCCTCGCGCAGGGCGTCCGGCGCGCCGTGGCTGTGCAGTTCGACGAAGCCGGGGGCGAGTACGAGGCCTTCGGCCTCGTACCGTTCGCGCGCGGCGCCGGGCCGGTCGAGCTCGCCGACCGCGATCACGTACCCGTCCCGCACTCCGACGTCCGCGCGGAAGCCCTCGCGCCCGGTGCCGTCGACCACCGTCGCTCCGGTGACGAGCAGGTCGAAGGCGGGCACGGTCGGATCGTTCACCTGGAGACTCCACGGGACGGGCGGGTACGGGGGCTGGGCACCGACGCTAGGGACGCGGACGCCCGGTGGCGCGGTCGACCCGCGCGCCCGGTCCCCCGAACGGCGCCGCGCGCCGGTGTGTCCGCCGGGCGTCTCCGGGGGCCGGGGCTAGTCTCACGTCCCACGCCGCACCGAACCACAACTAACCACAATGAACCAGAACGAACCGCACCGCACCGAACCGAACCGCACCGCACCGAACCGCACCGCAGCGCACCGACCGACGGGAGGAGCCGGGGATGACCGAGGCACGGCACGTGCTGGAGCGCAAGATCGACGTGTGCTTCGGCTACACGGACCAGAACCGCGACGGTGTGATCGACTCCGCCGACGTCCTCACCCTGGCCGCCCGGCTGATCGCCGCCTCCGGCGAGCCGTACGACTCGCCGAAGTCGATCGCGCTGCTGCGGACGGCCGAGGACTGGTGGGACGCCCTGCGGGGCGCGCTCGACGTCGACGGGGACGGCCGGATCGACCCGGACGAGTACCGCTCCGGCATGCTCCGTCTGTCCCGCGTCCACCAGGGTCCGCCCGGCGACGACGTCCTCGCCGCCGTCCGGCCGCTGTGGGCACTGTGCGACCGCGACGACGACGGACAGGTGACCGCCGAGGAGTTCGGCCACTTCCAGCGAGCCCTGGGTGTCGCCCCCGACGCCCTGGCCACCGGCTTCACGAGACTCGACCTCGACGGGGACGGAACGCTCTCCGTGGAGGAACTCGCCACCGCGCTCTGGGAGTTCTGGACCAGCGAGGACCCCGACGCGGCGGGGAACTGGCTCTTCGGAGACGCCTTCCTCACCGCCGCGTCCTGAGCGGCGGGGACCGGCGCCCGCGGACGAGGCCTCCGCCCGGGACGGAGCAGATTCCGACTGCCGGTTCGAACGCTTCGTACACTGCGAGCGTGGACGACTCCGGAGCAACCAGGACCCATGCCCTACCGGCGCCCGCCCTGCGGCCGTACGTCGGCTCGTACGTCGGTTTCGATCTTCGCGGGTTCCCGGCAGGGGTGCACTGCGGTCCGCCGGGCCACTCGCTCACCGCGGTGATCAGTCTCGCCGAGCCTCTGGCCGTGGCGGCGGGCGTCGACGCCGGGGCGCCGGTCACGCGATTCGCCGGCGTCGCCGGCGGTCTGATGCGCCGGTCCGTCGCGATTCACCACGACGGACGTCAGGAAGGCGTGCAGGTGTCGCTGACACCGCTCGGTGCCCGCGCCGTCTACGGCATGCCCGCCGCTGAACTCGCCGACCGGCTGGTCCCACTCGACGAGCTGCTCGGAGCGCTCGGGGTCGAGCTGGTCGACCGGCTCCGCGCGGCGACGACATGGCCGGCGCGGGTCGCCGCGCTGGACGGGGTGCTCCTGCGAGCCGTCGGCCGCGGCGCCGGCGGCGACCCCGGCTCCCGGGTCCGCCCCGAGGTGGCCGAGGCCTGGCGCCGTCTCCGGGCCGCGCGGGGAGGCGTCCGGATAGGGAGGGTCGCCGAAGAACTGGGCTGGAGCCGCCGGTACCTCACCGACCGGTTCCGCGGCGAGGTGGGCCTCTCGCCGAAGACCTTCGCCCGGGTCCTGCGCTTCGAGCACGCGCACGACCTGGCCAGCACGCGCCACCCGCTGCCGTGGGCCGATGTGGCGTCGGTCTCCGGCTACGCCGACCAGGCCCATCTCGCCCGGGAGTGGCGCGAGTTCACGGGCCGGTCGCCGACGGCGTGGCGGCGCGGCGAAGTCCTCCTCGGGCCGGGACAGCCGTCGCCGGAGCGCCCAACGCGTCGACTTCCGTTCCCTTTCCTTCAAGACCACCCGCCCACCGTCCTGTGACGATCGTCCGCATGAGACTCGTCGTTCACGAACCCCATGCCGTCGACCTTCGGACCACCCCCGTGCACCTCGGGCTGGGGTCCACGGCGAAACCCGTCGAGGGCTTCGCCTGGGACCCGGCCGTGCTCCAGGCCTACAGCGCCGCGGTCGCGGCGGACGGCGCCGAGGGCCGGATGGTGGTGATCATCGACGGCGACGGCCTCGGCGACCACTGGGAGTGCCATCCCGCCGGTGACGAACTGGTCGTCTGCCTCAGCGGGTCGGTGACGGTCACCCGCGATGTGGACGGAGTGCCCGAACGCGTGGTGCTCGGGCCGGGCGAGGCCACCGTCAACCCGGCAGGGGCATGGCACGCGGTCGACATGGCGGGACCGGCGTCCATCCTGACCGTGACCGCCGGCCTCGGCACCGACCACCGCCCCCGGACCCCCTCGCACCCGCCGGAGGCCGACCCGACCGAGCACGCCGGCACCCCCGGCCCGGGAACGCCGTGACGACCCGCGTCGCGTGCCTCGGCGACAGCCTCACCCGCGCGCAACTCAGCGTCGACTACCTGGACCTTCTCGAACGGCTCCGACCGCCCGGCGACGTGCGGCTCACCCGCTTCGGCGTCAACGGCGACTTCGCCCACAACCTGGCACAGCGGCTCGACGCCGTCGTCGCGCACGCACCCGACGTGATCACCGTGCTGATCGGGACCAACGACGCACGGGCGAGCCTCGCCGGCTACCCCGTCGAGCAGGTCATGAAGCGCAAACGGCTTCCCGAACGCCCGTCGGCCGACTGGTTCCAGCAGTGCCTGGGAGCCGTCGTGGAACGGCTGCGAACGCGGACCGACGCGACGATCGCCCTGCTCTCCCTGCCGGTCCTCGGCCAGCAACTCGACGGAGCTCCCGCGCGGGCGTCCTGGGCGTACAGCCGCATGATCGCCGAGGCCGCCACCACCCACGAGGTGACCTACCTCCCGCTCCACGAACGCCAGACCGAGGAACTGCGCCGGGCGGACCCACCGCCGATCCCCTACCGGGACCCCACACCGGCGGCGAGCCTCGGTGTCCTCCTCCGGCGCGGCCTGCTGCGCCACAGCCTCGACACGATCTCGCGGCGCCGGGGTCTCCTGCTCACGACCGATCACATCCATCAGAACAGCCGCGGCGCCGCCCTGGTCGCCGAGGTCATCGACACGTGGCTCCCGACCCGGAGCGCGTAGCCGGTACCGGCGCGGATCCTTCGCCGCGCATGCGGTTCGAGCCGTCCGGGCCGACACCGCGGGTGCGACGGTCGGTCCGGCGGCGCCCCCAACGCCTCCGAAGGGCGCGGCGGGTCACCCCGCCCGCTGCGGGCGGCGCCAGCGCGACGGGTCGTCGAGCAGCGGCCGGAGCGCGAGCTCCGCGGCGCCGCGCACGGCGGCGTCGGGGTCCTGCGTCACCCGGAACGCGGTGCCGCGCACCCGCGCGGCGACCGAGGCGGCCAGCGCCCGGTCCACGGCGTGCGGGACCGCCACGGCGAGCTGCCCGAGCAGCCCCGTGAGGACGAGGGCCCGCGGCCCGACGGTGTTGAGCGCGCCGACGAGGGCGACGCCGAGACGCTCGGCCGCCGGTTCCAGGGCGGCGGGGCCCTCCCCGGACTCGTGGGCGATCAGGACGGGGGCGAGTGCCTCGTCGCTCACGAAGAGCTCCAGACAGCCCCGGGCCCCGCAACGGCACGGCGCCCCGGCCGGGTCGACGGGTACGTGTCCCAGCTCCAGGGCCTCGGCGTCGCCGTCCGCGCCCATCAGCGCGGCGCCGACACCGTCGTACTCGCCGACGACCACCAGGGTCCGCTCGCCGGGGCGCTCTCCGCAGAGGCCGACGGCCGTCGCGGAGGAGTCGCGCACCAGGCTGACCGGAGCCGTACCGATCGCCGCTCCGAGCCCGGGCAGGCGGGCGTCGACCGCCTCGCCGACGAGGGACGCCAGCGGGACCGGCCCCTCCCAGCCGAGGGACAGCGAGGTCAGGACGGTGCCGGTCAGCGGGTCGACCATGCCGGGGAAGGCGAGGACGATGCCGACGCACCGCTCGCGGCGGTCGCCGAGCACCACGTCGGCGGCGTCGGCGATCCGCGCGGCGATCTCGTCCGGCGCCATGCCGAGCAGCGGCACGGTGTCGGTGTGCGTGGCCTCGCGCCGGCCGCCCAGCGCATAGCAGACGGCGCGGACACCGGTCGGCTCGATCTTGACCCCGACGGCCGCGGGGCCGTCCTCGGCGGCGGTCAGGGTGACCGAGGGCCGTCCGAGGCCGGCGGTGCGGTGCTCACCGAGCTCGATGAGCCCGGCGGCGGCGAGCCGCTCGGCGGCCACCCCGGCCGCGCTGCGCGCCAGACCGGAACGGTTGGTGGCCTCGGCGCGGGAGAGCGGGCCGTACCGGTGGACGACGGAGAGCAGCCGGGCGGTCGCGGGGAGGGGGACGGGTGGGGTGCTCACCGTGCACCTCCTTCCTTCCGCGGGCCTGCGGAGCGCACAGGTGACGGCTCCACAAGGGTTTGTTCTTCTAAGAATAAACCTCGTGCCCGCCGCTCACGCGACGGCCTTCGCGATCAGCGTGGCGGCCTCGGCCGGCGTCAGGTGCGTGGTGTCGACGACCTCCGCCTCGGCGTGCAGCCAGGTGCGGGCCGCCTCCGCGTACGGCTCCAGGTACTGGAGCCGGAACGGCGAGTCCGGGCCGACGACGGTGTCGCCCGCGATCCGCGCGCGCAGCGTCTCCTGGTCGGCGTGGAGCACGAAGTGCCGTACCGGAATGCCGTACCCCGCGAGACCCGCGCTGATCTCCCGCCAGTACTCCTCGACGAGGACGGTCATGGGCATCACCAGCGTGCCGCCGGTGTAGTCGAGCACCCGTCGCGCGGTCTCGACGACGAGCGGCCGCCACGGAGGCCAGTGCTGGAAGTTGGTGGTCCGGGGCAGCCCCGGCGTGATGTCCATGAGCGTCTCGCCGACCTTCTCGGCGTCGAGCACCCGCGAGTCCGGAAGCAACCGCTGGACGAACGCGCTGGTGGTCGTCTTCCCGGCGCCGTGGGTCCCGTTGAGCCATACGATCATGGCAGCCGAGCGTACTCCCCGGGCCCGCGCGATCCAGGGCCGAATCCGTCCTACATGCCTCCTACTGTCGTCCCGTCAGACAACGGAACCGGCGGAGGGACGAGAACCGTGAACCGCACCGCACCCGAGGGTTGCACCAGCGTCGCGCCGTGGGTCGTCACCGACGACACCGGTGCGCTGCTCGACTTCATCACGGCCGCCTTCGGCGGCGAGGAGCTCGCGCGGGTCCCGGTCGAGGACGGCACCATCGGACACGGCGAGATCCGTGTCGGCGACACGGTCGTCCTGGCCTTCGACCGGCGCCCCGACTGGCCGGTCATGCCGTCACTGCTCCGGGTGTACGTCCCCGACGCGGACGCCGCCATGGCGGCCGCGGTCGCCCACGGGGCGCAGGTGGTGACCGAGGCGATCGACAGCGCGTGGGGCGACCGAGGGGGACGGGTACGGGACCCGTTCGGCAACATCTGGTGGGTGACGAGCCACGTCGAGGACGTCGCACCGGACCTGGCGTGGCGACGCATGGCGGAGCCGAAGTACGCCGACGCGATGCGCGTGGCCCAGGAGACGCTGGACGCCGAGCTGAGCGGCCGGGAGTCGGGCACAGCGAGCGCGCCGAGGCGCCCGGCACCGTGACCCGTCGCCCTTCACGGGCGCGCCGTTGGGTACGGGGTCCACGGCGCGGCGCCGCCGATGCGGCGCCTGAACACGGTGCCGGGTGTCGCGAACGCCACCTCCACCGCCCCGCGTTCGATCGTGGTACGGGCGGGACGCCGGGGAACCCTCCGGTAGCCGGAAGCGCGCATGAGGTCGGTGGCCGCCCGCCAACTGGGCGCGGCCACCACGACCTCGTCGACGGCGTCGCAGGCGTCGTTCGCGCCGACGAGGACCGCGTAGGCGATCACCACATCGGCGATCGTGACCTCCGCGCTCATGCCGCCTTTCACCGGCATTCCTCGCTTCCCCGCCGCGCTGGCACCGAGTCGCCCGCTGCACGACGGTACGCATGGCGCTCGTCGGCCCCGCTCAGGACTCCTCGGCCGCGGGCGTGCCGGGAGCCGTCGCCGTCCGCCGGCGGCGGTAGAGGACCGTCCCGCACACCGCGAGGGCGAGGACGGCCACGGCGGCAACGCCGAGGGCCGTCTGTTCGGCGAAGAGGCGGCCCAGGAGCGCGAGCACGCCGAGACCCGCGGTCGCGTAGATCAGTGCCCACGCGGCACCACCCAGGAACAGTGCGGGGAGGTAGCGGCGCAGGGGCATGCGCATGGTGCCGGCGAGGAAGTTGGCGGCGGTCTGGAAGCCGACGGTGAGGAAGGAGACGGCGACCACGGGCGAGCCCCACCGCTGGATCGCCTGCTCGACGCGCTGGAACTTCGGCGAGGACATCCGGGCGGCGAACCTGCTGCGCCGGGCGCCGGCTGCGGTGAGCCAGCCGAGCGCGAAGGTCCCGCCCGCGCGGAGGAGCACGATGACGTAGAGGGTCGCGGCGGTGATCGCGATCTTGCTCATGACGCCTCGTCCTTGTTCCGTCCTGTGGGTGCCGTCCGAGACCCCCGGGTGCCCGGCCTCGCGCCAGCTCGTCAGGCAAGGCTAGCCTAACCGTGGTTCTGCGTGGAGGGATCTCCCCGGACGGGGGCGCCGGACGTGTATGCCGGTGCCCACGGTGTCACCACGCCGTCCGGGCGCGAAAGGGGCCAAAAGGCCTGTCCCCCCGCGAGGCGTCTCCCTAGCGCCAGATCGCCTGGACGGAGTCGAGCTGGACCCAGGTGATCGGGTTGCCCGCGTTCGCGCCGTAGACGGTGACGGAGCCCGCGGGGTTGATCTCGAAGCGGCAGGCGTTGATGCCCTGGCTGTTGTTGCGGGGCACGGGGGCGCGTACGTACCAGGTCGGGCGGGCGAAACCGGTCGGCAGCGTGGCGATCCTGGTGTCGGCCGTCCAGGAGCCGGTGATCTGGCCGCGGGCCTGGAGGAAGGCGGTACCCGCGATCGTGACGATCCGGACCTGCGGGACGGCGCCCGCGGTCGCCGTGATGCCGGGCTCCAGGACGAGGTCGACCCACGGGTCGGCCGTGATGCCGGCCTCGGCGGCAGCGGCGGGTGCGGCCGCGGCGAGACCGGCGACGGCGAGGCCCGCGGGGAGGCCGAGGGCGGCGCCGAGGATGCTGCGGCGGTCACGGGACTGGGGCGCGTGGGACACGGGGACTCCTCAGGAACACAAAGAACAGGACGGGCGGGGAGAGGACGTGGGGGAGAGCCGGGGGCCGGGGCTCAGCTCCAGGCGGCGCTGAAGCTGTCGAGCTGGACCCAGGTGATGACGTTCGTCGACCGGCCGCCGTAGAGACGCAGTTCGCGGTCCGTCCCCGCCTCCACGCGGGCCGTCACGTACCCGCCGTTGTTGTTGCGCGGCACGCTCGCGCGGGCGGTCATGCTCGGCGTCAGGGAGTCCGGTAGGTGGCCGATGACCGCGTCGGCGTCGAAACTGCCCTTGATCCCGCCGCTCAGCTGGAGCGTCGTGGTGCCCGCGACGCTGATCAGGCGCCCCCGCGGAGCGTTCTGGTCGACGCTCACCCCGGGCGCGAGGGTGATCGGCTGCCAGCCGGTGAGCACCTTGACCCCGTCGACCTCGGGAGCACCGGACAGCGACAGGATCGTGCACGTACGCGGGCCGGGGTCCTCGCAGGCGAAGCCGAAGTGGAGGTACGGGACCCCGCCGCGGACGGACACGTTCATGCCCTCGGCCTCGCGCCACGGCAGCCCGGGCCCCGCGGTGATGTGCTGCCGGTCGAGGACGGCACCCGTCGCCCACTCGATGGCGGTGATGTACGCGTTGCCGGGGAGCGGCGCCGCGCTCAGGCTCTGGCCCTGGAGCGTGTAGAGGACGCCCGCGTGGGACGCGTACCCCTGGAAGTCCACGCCGGTCGACGGCAGCGTCACGGACAGGCGCTGGAGTGGCACCCATTCGCCGGCGGTCGCCTTGGCGAGGTCGTACCGCTCGAAGGTCATGACCCCGCTGAGGTTGAACCGCAGGACGAGTTCGTTGGCGCTGCGGTCGATGGTCGGGGTGACGCCACGGGCGTTCGTGGTGGGCCGGTACGGGGTGGTGTGCGCCGGGCTGCCGTAGTCCAGGACCGTGCCGGAGGCGAAGCGGAAGCTGGTGACGGCGGTACCGAAGCCGTCGTTCTCGCCGTTCGGGGAGGAGGCCGTCTCGGTCCACAGCCAGACGACGCCGTCCCGGTTGTCCACGCCGAGGTTCACGCCGTGCCCGAAACCGCGCAGGTACATGTGTCCGGTGATCGCCCCGGTCGGACTGAGCCGGGTCAGGCACAGGTCGCCGTTGGTGCTCCGCGTGGCCCACGGCAGCTCCTCGGGCTCACCGCTGAGCCGGAGACCGCCCTCCATGATCTGGAGCACGTAGATGTCGCCGGTCACCGGGTCGATGCCGAAGGACTGCATGACCGTGGCGTTCTGGAGCGGGCGGCGGTGGAGCAGCTTCCCGACCGGGCCCGCGATGTCGATCTGGCCGGAGATGGCGGTACTCAAGGGCGGCGCTCCTCTGGGTGGTTGCGGCGAGTCCCCGGCGGCGCGGACGCGACGCGACGCGGACCCGACCGGAACAGCCGCAGTGTGCCAACCCGTCGCCCGCGCCGGGGAACGGACCGGTAACTCCCCGGCACTCAGGCCTGACGGCCCACGGCCCACAGCCCGCACCCCCTCCCAGCGCACGGTCTCCAGTCCCCAGTCCCCAGTCCCCAGTCCTCAGTCCCCAGCCCTCAACCCTCAGCCCTCCGGCCGGTCACGCCTGCCCGGTCTCGAAGTGGCTGATGCGCCCGTCGGCGACGGTGAAGCGCCACGCGGTGCGCATCGACCCCCACGTGTCGTTGCGGTAGTTCGCGACGAGCGCGCGTCCGCCGTCGGACTCGGTCTCGACGTCCATGTGCCCGCCCGAGGAGAAGATCTCCCGCTCGGTCCAGTCGGTCAGGTCACGGTCCGATCCGTCGTCGGACATGGTCGCGCCGGGGGCGAGAGCGGCCTGGAAGGCGTCGCGGTCTCCCGCGTTGACGGCGACGACGAATGCACGGACGGCGGGGTCGGTGAGCTGCTCGGGTCGGATCACGGTCTCTCTCCTGATGGCGGTGGCGTGTGGCGAGAGGCCTGGCGCACGGCGGTGACCAGCTCCTCGGTCCCAGCCTCCGCGACACGGCCCGACCTCCGCCCGGCGCACCGCCGAGATGGCCTCGAAGAGGGGACCGCCCAGCGCCGAGCGGAGCACACCGGAGTCCGGGCGTGGCCACCACGCCCACCGTCGCCGCCCGCTCCGGACGCCGGCGGACTCAGATCGGCTTGCGCCACACGGAGACGTGCTTGGTGGAGTCCTGAGTGAACGGCGAGCCGTCCCAGTCCGCCACACGCTGTTCGAGCTCGAGCCCGGCGAGCCGCGCCATCAGGTCGAGCTCCGCGGGCCAGGCGTAGCGGTGGCGGGAGTACCCGCGGCGGTACGTCCCGCCGTCGCCGTGCCCGTCACCGCCACCGTCCTCGCCGTCGCCGGTACGGGTGAAGTGGTGCGAGACGAGGACCTGCTCGACGAGGTCGAAGGTGTCGAAGCCCACGTGCCCGCGGGACACGTCGAACGGCACGGCGAGCTGGCCGGGCGGCAGGAACCGCAGCGGCGGCACGAGCAGCTCGATGACGAACCGGCCGCCGGGTTCCAGGTGCCGTGCGGCGTTGCGGAAGCACTCGACCTGCTCGTCCTGGGTGAGCAGGTTCGAGATCGTGTTGTAGACGAGATAGACGAGGGTGAACGCGCCGGGAACGACCGTGGTGGCCATGTCCCCGACGACCACCGGAAGCGTCTCCTCGTCGGTCTTGCGCCGCAGCACCGCCGCCATGTGCTCGGACAGTTCGACGCCCACGACCGGAACGCCCCGCTCCCGGAGCGGGACGCCCACCCGACCGGTCCCGATGGCGAACTCCAGAGCCCGGCCGTCGCCGGCGAGCTTCGCGAGGAAGTCGAGGGTCGGTGCGAGGAACTCCGGGGAGGAGTGCGCGGCCTCCTCGGCGTCGTAACGTTCGGCGGTCGCACGGGTCCACAGCTCACTGCTCGTCATGAACGGCCACTCTTCCGATGCGCGGCGGGCTTTGTCGACGCATTTACGGGCTCCAGCCTCAGCGCCTGGGCCGGCCAGGGCACCGGCTCGGTCCGGCCGAACCAGACCCGGACGTCCTCGCCGGTCCGAACGGGCAGGCGGGGGAAGTCGTTCTCGGCGTGCTCGGTGCGGTGCAGCGCGTGGTCCGGGCCCAGGTGCTCCCCGGCGTACGCGTCGAACGCCGCGGGGTCGGCGGGGTGGGCGATCGTCGCGAACACCTCGCGCACGCCGGGCTCCGGCAGGAAGTTCGGGCCGCGCAGCAGCAGGACGTCGTCGCTTTCGATCATGGTGGCGTTGGCGGTGTCTCGGTGCTCCAGCCAGACCGGCCCGGTGTAGAACGCCTCCAGCGCCCGCCGCCGGTGCGCCATGTCGGGGAACGCGCGCAACCAGACGAAGCGGTCCGGGTCGTCCAGGTCGCGGAAGCGGCCGCCGAGGGTGATGCCGACGTCCTCCTGACCGGTCACGAACTCGCGCTCGAACAGATCGATCAGCTCGTCGCGGGTGCCGGGGTGCAGGGTGTACTGGCGGAGCTCGACGATGCCCGCGCGGTGGTTGTTGTCCATGTCCCGCACGCTAGAACGAGTCCACTGACATCCACTGTCAGTGGATGTCAGGTGAAACCGAACCCGATCGTCGTGGTCTGTCGCGTCGGCGCGCTCCACGCGTCGGTCGCGGTGCGGGCGTCGGCGGACGGGGTCCGGCTGGCGGCAGAGGCCGTCGCGGCCTGCGGCGGCGACCTCGCGGATCGCCACCTCCGGGTCGACATCCGGCCTGGCCGGGCTCTCTTCGGCCTTCAGTCCCTGGAACACCGACGGTCACCACGAGGGACGTCGAGCTCGCCGTCGACGCCCTGGACATCGTGGCGGTCACCACCTGGCAGGGCCGCGACCCCGCCGGGTGGTGACGTGCCTCCGCAGGTCAGGGACGGGAGGGGGCATGGACCCTGCGGGGCTGGGCCCGAAGGTGCAGGTCGCGCATCTCGAGCGTGACCGCCGGCGCGAGACGCCCCTCGCGGCCCGCGACGCTCTCCAGGCGCCAGCGGGAGGCGATCGTCGCCAGGGCGAGGGTCGTCTCGACCATGCTGAAGGAGTCACCGATGCACTTGCGGGCACCGGCGGCGAACGGCAGGAACGCCTGACGGACCGTCTGGGCCGGGACGGACTCCCAGCGGTCGGGATCGAAGGTGCCGGGCTCCTCGTACAGGTCGGGTCGGTGGTGGAGCACGTACGGGCTGTACGCGACGTTCGTCCCGGCCGGGAGCTCGTACCCGCCGAGGCGCGTGTCGGCGGTGACCGCGCGGGTGAAGAACCAGCCCGGCGGGCGGAGCCGGAGCGTCTCCGTGACCACCCGTTCGGTCAGTCGTAGACGCGGCAGGTCGTCGTAGGTGGCGGGCGCGCCGTCCAGGACGGCGTCGACCTCCTCGTGGAGCCGCCGTTCGATCTCCGGGTGGCGCGCCAGGAGGTCCAGCGCCGACGACAGGGTGGCGGCGGTGCTCTCGATGCCCGCGAGGACGAACGAGACGACCGTGTCCGTGATCTCGGCGCCGGTCATGCCGGGACGGTCGTCCTCCGGATCGTGCGCCGCGACGAGGGCCGACAGCAGGTCGCCGTAGTCGGTTCCGTCGGCGCGGCGCTGGGTGATGAGGCGCTCGACCGTGCCGTGCAGGCGCGCGCGGGCCGCGAGGTGCGCGCGGTTGCCGGGGGTGGGGAGCCGGTCCAGCGGCGGGAAGAGGAACATGCGCTGGTAGAGGCTCTTGACCACCGTGGTGACGTCGTCGACGAGCCTGCCGTGGGCGTCTGGGGACAGGCTGTCGGAGAAGAGGGTGGCGGTGATGACGCGCGAGCTGGCCGCCATCATCTCCGCGGGCACGTCGAGCACCTGACCGGACCGCCACGAGTCGACGGCCTCCCGCAGGCACGCGGTCATGACCCGCGCGTACTCGGGCAGCCTGGCCTGGTGGAAGGCGGGCTGGGACAGTCGCCGGAGCCGGCGGTGCGCCTGGTGCGGGCACGAGACGACCCCCTCGCCGATCACCTCGCGCAGCCGGTCGTACAGGGGGCCGCCCTTGTCGAAGACGCGGTCGTCGAGCAGGGCCTGCCGGGTGAGTCCGGGGTCGCAGATCACGACGATGCCGACGGGGCCGAGCCGGACGCGGACGAGATCGCCGTGGGCCGGCAGCGAGGTGAGGAAGGCGAGGGGGTCCCGCAGGAGCGGTACGACGTGCCCGAGCAGGGGCAGGGCCCGGGGAGCGGTGGGAATGGATCCGAGGTCCTTCATCGCGTCGCGGTTCCTCTCGATTCGATCGTCCGACAACCAGCCGTGTGCAACCCAGCCGTGTGCAACCCAGCCGTGTGCAACCCAGCCGTGTGCAGCCCAGCCGTGTGTAGCCCAGTCGTGTGGCGGGACGGACCGGTGCGGGTGAAAGTCGCAGGTCAGCGACTTTCACCCGTACGCCTGTCACGTTGACGGGCCGTCAGCGAGCCGGCCCCGCCCGCACGGGTCAGGAGCCGGACGAGGGCTGCCGCAACAGGAACTCCTCGGCGGCCCGCGCACCCCCCTCGCTCCTGCTCTGGGCGGAGTGACCCACCCCGGGCAGGACGACGAGTTCGGCCTTCGGCGTCACGGCCGCGAGGTCCCGCGCCCACCGCACGGGCGTCGACAGGTCCCGGTCACCAGCGAGCAGCAGGACGGGCATGGTCAGCGTGCGCCCGGGCGCGGCCCGGTGCGGGCGCG
Source organism: Streptomyces sp. NPDC020807 (assembly GCF_040641575.1). Taxonomy (NCBI): domain Bacteria; kingdom Bacillati; phylum Actinomycetota; class Actinomycetes; order Kitasatosporales; family Streptomycetaceae; genus Streptomyces; species Streptomyces sp. NPDC020807. The sequence continues at coordinate 41,170 of NZ_JBFADU010000005.1, read as the reverse complement.
AGACCGGCCAGGGCAGACAGGTCTGCGGGATGCCCTGCGCGCCCGCCGTCTCCCGCTCGAAGGGCCACACCGCGGCCGGCCTGATCCGCTGGACGGCCCGCTTCAGGGCGCGCTCCCGCCCCTCGACGGGGGCGGAGGCGTCACCCCACGGCCAGCGCGAGTCCGCGCAGAGCGTCGCCGCGTGCAGCCCGGAGCTGAACTCCGACGGCGGCTCGTCGGACGGCGCGGAGAACCCGTCGACCAGGCCGTCGAGCCGGGTCCGGTCGCCGGTGGCGGACGCGTGGAGGGCGTCGAGGATGCCGAACCGCGGGTCGGCGAGCTTCGGGTCGATGATGCTCGCGATCACGAGCAGGTTGAACACACCGACGCCGTTGCCGTCCCGCCGCACGACCGTCGCGAGGTCGCGGGCCGGGTCGAAGCCGCACCGCTGCTCGCGGCAGGCGGTGCGGAGCACCTGCGCGCTGTGGCCGAGGGAGTCCTCGTACAGCACGCCCGCGCCGTCGAGCGGGACGACGGAGTCGAGGACGAGTGAACGGACCCGGCCGGGATGCGTCAGCGCGTACTGCCCGGCGGTGAAGGTGCCGTACGAGACGCCGTCGAGCGTCCAGGAGTCCAGCCCGAGGGCCCGCCGCAGGTCTTCGAGGTCGGCGACCGTGTCGGCGGTGGAGAAGGAGTTCCGCCGGTCGCCGAGGCTTTCGGCGCAGGCGGTGACGGAGCCGGGCGTGGGGGCGACGGTGTCGCTGCTGCCCACTTCCTTCTGGAGCGCCGGGCAGTCGATCGCCGCGCCGCCGGTGCCGCGCTGGTCGATCATCACCAGCCGGTACTGGGCGAGGGCCCGGGGGAGCCGGTCACGGATCCGGCGGACGTGGGGGACGCCCGGCTGGCCGGGGCCGCCGGTGAGGAAGAGCAGTGTCCCCTTGGGCGCGTCGGCCGCGCCGTGGACGGCGACCTGGAGCGTGAGCGTGCCCGGGACGGCCCCCGTACGGTCGAGGGGCACGGTGAGGTCGGCGCAGGTCACGTCGGCCTGGCCGGGGCAGGGGCCCGGATCGGTGAGCGCCGGCCCGGCGGTGCGTCCCGGCCCGGCGGTGCGCGCCGCTGTGGTGGCCGGCTCCGGCGTCGCGGCCGAGGCGGTCCTCGGAGCCGAGGTGTACGGGTCGGGGGCGGCGCCCGGTGCCGTACTCGCGCACGCCACGGCCGTCAGCGCGGCCGCCGCGGCCGTACCGACTCTGGTCAGGAAGGTCATCGTCACGTTCCCCCAGGAGGAAGACGGGGCGCCGTGCCGCGTCCGCGCGGGCACGGCACCGGCCGGGGCGTCCGGCCGCCGCCAGTCTGCGGCGCGCCCTCCGTCGGGGCCTTGGACATTCATGCGCGATTCGCGCGGTTCACCAGAGCGCTCCGCAAGGCGCTGGGGGCGCTCCCCGTACGGCTGCGGCACACCCGGGTCAGATGGGCCTGATCGGCGAACCCGTACACGTACGCGAGGGAACGCAGGCTCTCCTCGCCCGCCTCGAACGCGTGCAGGACGCCCCGGATCCGCAGGTCGTTGCGGTGGCGGGTGAGGGTCGTGCCGGTGACGGAGCGGAAGACGCGACTGAGGTGGTGCGGCGAGGCGCCGACCGCGCGGGCGAGTTCCTCCAGGGAGAGGCGCAGGCCCGGCGTTCCGCCGGCCAGGACGGCGCAGGCGTCACGGACCAGGCGGGCGTGCGCGCGGGCGGCGCCGGGGCGGCTCGCGGTGTCCGCGCGCCAGTGCCCGGTGGAAGCGGCCACGTCGTCGAGCAACCGGTGCAGCCGCTCGCCCAGTTCGAAGGCGTCGGCGCCGTGCCGGGCGGCGGCCAGGAGCGCGCGGTGGCGGACGTCGGTGGCGCCGGTGACGGTGAACCGGCGCGACGGCGGAGTGCCGTCGAAGCGGTCGGCGAACAGGCCGGAGTCGAACCGGATCTCGGTGGACCGGTCGCCGGGCCCGATGGGGTGGGCGACCCGCTGTTCGTCGCCCGGCCGGGTGAGGTAGCCGCCGCTCGCGTCGACGAAGAACTCCTCCCCGGCGATCCGGCGGAGGTACCCGCCCGACCGGGTCAGGACCACGGTGTGGCCCTCGGCCCGTCCGGGCCCGACGAACCCCGTCCTGTCCTCGCAGCACAGGATGTCGTGGACGGTGATCCCCGCGGCACTGATCCGCCCGCGCAGGGCGCCGCGCCGCTCCCGCACGACCTCGTCCTCCGTCGCCTTCCCCGCGGGTGAACCGATTTCCTGCATGCGACCGCCCCCCCCGGGAGGACGGTCCCCCGGCGAGCGGCGGTTCACACGTCGTGGCACTCGTGGTCAGGTCCGGAGCTCCCGCCTGGCGAGTCCGGCCCCCACGCCGGTGTCCGTGTCCGTACGCGGGGGAAGCCCCAGCGCCCCGAACCGGTCGCCGTGGGTCCGGTCGACCCGACGGTGGAGCGGGAGATCGGCGAGGGGGCAGCCAGGCACGGAGCACCCCGCGCCCGGCATCGGCGCCGCGCTCTCGTCCGCCGATGTGTCGCACGGCACAGAACAGCCGTTCTCGACCCTCGCTGAGCAGTGCTAACGTGTTGTTCGATCGATCTCGATCGCAGGATTGTTACTTCCCGAGGACACCGCCTCGTCGCTTCCGCGACGCCATGGCGGTGGACCGTTCGAGGGAAGGCAAGGCCTGGGTGGCGCCGCGTGCGCGACCCGGGCCTTTTTTGTTTTCCCGATCCTGCGGGGAACGGTCGCGGTCAGTACCAGGACGGCGAAAGCCCGAAGATGCAAGGACGCGTCATGAACACAACTGGAGCCGGTGGCGGCACGCAGGCGGAGCGGATCCTCCGCGGCGTCGGCGGTGCCGCGAACGTCGAGAGCCTCACGCACTGCGCGACCCGGCTGCGCTTCCAGCTGCACGACGGGTCGAAGGCGGACGCGGCCGCCCTCGACGGCGTCGACGGGGTCATGGCGACCGTGCCGCAGTCCGGTGACCGGCTCCAGATCGTCATCGGCGGGGCCGTCGCCCGCGTCTACACCGAGATCATGAACCTGCCGACGATGAGCGGTGGCGGCACCCCCGCCCCGAAGTCCGACGCCGACGTCAAGGCCGAGGCGCGCGCCAAGGGCCGCGGCCGCTACGCCTACGTCGACAACTTCTTCGAGTACCTCTCCGACTCGTTCCGCCCGCTCATGGGCGTCCTGCTCGGCTCCTCGCTGATCATCGCGATCGCCTCCGTCCTCGACGCCCTCGGCTTCGTCGACTTCCGCGCCGCCGACAAGTCCTCGACCTGGGTCTTCGTCGACGCGATGTGGCGCTCGGTCCTGTACTTCCTGCCGATCATGGTCGCGTACAACGCGGCCAAGAAGCTGAAGATCGACCCGTGGGTCGGCGCGGCCGTGATGGCCGCCGTGATGACCCCGAACTTCACGGGCATGCTCAACCCGGAATCCGGCATCCCCGGCATCACCTGCACGACGAACGCGACCCTGGGCACCCAGTCCTGCGTGGCCCACGTCTTCGGCCTGCCGATGCAGCTGAACGACTACGGCGGCCAGGTCTTCGTCCCGCTGATGATGGTCGCGGTGCTCGCCCTGGTCTACAAGGGCCTCCAGCGGATCTTCCCGGAGACCGTGCACCTCGTCTTCGTCCCGTTCTTCAGCATGCTGATCATGATCCCGGTCACCGCCTTCCTCATCGGCCCCATGGGCGTCTGGGCCGGCAACGGCCTCGGCGAAGGACTCTCCTGGCTCAACGGCAACGCCCCGATCGTCTTCGCGATCCTCATCCCCCTGCTGTACCCGTTCCTCGTGCCGCTGGGCCTGCACTGGCCGCTGAACGCGCTCATGCTCGTCAACATCAACACCCTCGGCTACGACTTCATCCAGGGCCCCATGGGCGCGTGGAACTTCGCCTGCTTCGGCGCCACCGCCGGTGTGCTCCTGCTCTCGCTGCGCCACCGCGAGGCCGAGATGCGCCAGACCGCGACCGGCGCCCTGGCGGCCGGCCTCCTCGGCGGCATCTCCGAGCCGTCCCTGTACGGCATCCACCTGCGCTTCAAGCGGATCTACCCCCGCATGCTCGTCGGCTGCCTGGTCGGCGGTGTGATCGTCGGCGTCATGGGCGGCGTGGACACCAAGGCCTTCGCCTTCACCTCCCTCCTCACCATCCCGGTCTTCTCCCCGATGACCACCTACGTCATCGCGATCACGGCGGCGTTCTTCGTCTCGATGGCCCTCGTGTACTTCTCCGACTTCCGCACCCCCGAGGACCGCGCCCGGGCCAACGCCGAGCGCGACGCCGTCGAGGCGGCCGAGCACGGCACGACGGTGACCGAGGAGCGCGAGCTCGTCACGGTCGGCGCCCCCGCGCAGGCGGCGGGAGCCGGCGAGGAGACCCCGGTCCAGGCCCAGACCCAGACCCAGGCCCAGGACCAGGCCCAGACCCCGGCGACGGCCCAGGCCCCGGCCCAGACCCCGGCGACGGTCGCGGCCACGACCGCGGCGGCGAAGACGGCCACCGACGGGAAGACCACCGAGCTCGCCGCCCCCGTGGCGGGCCACGTCGTCAGCCTCGACGACGTCAAGGACCCGGTCTTCGCCTCCCGTGCCCTCGGCGAGGGCGTCGGCATCGAGCCGGCGGACGGCCGCGTCGTCGCCCCCGTCGCGGGCGAGCTGATGGTCGTGGCGGAGACCGGCCACGCCTTCGGCATCCGTACGGCGGACGGCGTCGAGGTGCTCATCCACATCGGCATCGACACGGTCCGCATGAACGGCGAGGGCTTCGACGTCCGCGTCGAGGCGGGCGGCAAGGTCGCGGCCGGGGACCTCCTCGCCCTGGTCGACCTGGACGCCGTACGCGCCGCGGACCACCCGACCGTCACCCTGATGACGGTGACCAACACGGCGGAACTCGCCTCGGTCGAGCCCCGCACCGGACAGGACGTCACGGCCGGAACGCCTGTGGTGACGGTACGGCGGTGACGCTCGGCACCCCGTTCGACGGCGGGCACGGGCTCGTGGAGCTCGTGCCCGCCGTCGGGCGGTGCCGGGAATGCGGGATTATGGGGGAGAAGCCGGACCGTGGACGAGCAGGGAGGGTAGGGGTTGAAGGCGCTGCGTGTCCTGAACAACAACGTGGTCCTCGCGCGTGACGACAAGGGCCAGGAGGTCATCCTCACCGGGCGGGGCATCGGGTTCAGCTCCCGGCAGGGCAAGCCGGTCGACCCCAGCCTGATCGTGCGGGTCTTCGTGCCCGCCGACGGCCGCGACCCGGACCACCTCAGCGAGGTCCTCGCGCTGATCGACGAGGAGGTCCTGCGGGCCGTCGTGTTCGCGCTCGACGAGGCCGGCATCGAGGGCCGTGAGTCGACCCGCCCGACCCTCGCGATCGCCGTGGCCGACCACGTGGCGGGGGCGCTGGAACGGGCCCGGCGCGGCATCGTCGTCGAGTACCCCCTCCAGGCCGAGGTCCAGGCGCTCTACGCCACCGAGTACGCGCAGGCCCGGCGCCTGCTCGCGGCGATCAACGAACGGGTGGACGGCCACCTGGAGGAGCCCGAGGCCATCGCCCTCGCGATGCACCTGGTGAACGCGGGCTTCGCGACCGGCGACCTCTCCTTCACGTACACGATGACCGGGGTCATCCAGCAGATGCTCGCCGTCGTGCGGGAGCGGCACGGCCTGTCGGTCGAGCAGGAGTCGATGACGGCCGCCCGCTTCATCACGCACGTCCGCTACCTCTTCGTACGGATCGAGCAGCACCGGCAGCTCAAGGGCCACGAGTCCACGATCGGGCAGGGGATCCGCCGCCACTACCCCGAGGAGACCCGTACGGCGCACCAGCTGGCGACGATCGTCGAGCTCCGCCTGGGCCAGCGCCTGAGCGAGGACGAGGTCTCGTACCTGGCCCTCCACGTGGCCCGCATGACGACGGACCCGGACGCGAACGACGTCTGACCGGACCGGATGGGGCCGGGTGGGTCCGGGCGGGGCCGGGCGGGGCGGGGCGTCGGCCCGGTGGCCCCGGATCAGGCGGGTACGAGGTCCGGCAGGCCGAACCTCGGGAAGAGGAGCTCCGTGTCCCGGAAGGCCGGCACATGTCCGTCGTGCCGTACGCCTCCGGTCTCCGTCACCGCACCGGTGGACCCGACGCGATGATCATTCTCGGACGGGACCGCAACCGGGAACCCCGCGACGGGCGTGTCGATGTTCTGAGACCGAACGGCACCGAAGCGGAGCGAGGCGGCACAGCATGGGGCATGACCAGGTACGGGAAGCGTTCCGGCGGGAATGCGAGGCGCTCGGCGACGCCATGGCCGGAGTGACTGAGGCCGAGTGGGCGCTCCCGACACGCTGCACTCCCTGGACCGTACGCGACCTGCTCGGGCACGTGTGCGTGGTCATCGACTGGCTGCCGGCCATGCTGGACGCGCCCGCGCCGGGCGAGGCGAGGATTTCGGCGACCCGGTACTACCGCCCGGACGACCGCTTCTCCCCGCAGACGAACGACCAGAGGATCGCGCTGGCACAGGACCGCGGGGCACGTCCCTCCTCCTCTTCCGAGGACTTCGGCACGACCTGGCGGCGGGCCGACCGGCTGTGCCGGACCCAGCCCGTCGGCCGGACCGTGCGGACACGCCACGGCGACGCCATGCTCCTCTCGGAGTTCCTCCTCACCCGCGTCGTCGAAGTCGCCGTCCACGGCCTCGACCTCGCCGACGCGCTCGGCCGCGAGGCCTGGCTCACCCCGGCGGCCGGTGACTCCGTGACCGAACTCCTCCTCGGCGCGGAGCACGCCCCCGCCGCCGAACAGCTCGGGTGGAGCCGTGCCCGTTTCCTGCGGAAGGCCACCGGCCGGGAACCGCTGAGCGAAACGGAGGCCGCGACGGTCGAACGGCTCGGCATCCGCTGGCTCGCCCTGGGCTGACAACGCGTTCGGACGGGAGCGATGAGTTTCCGCCTCGGCGACGGTCATACCGGTGACCGACGACCACGACGAGGCGAGGAAGAAGCCCCCACGATGACCGACATACTCACCGAGCGCAGTCACGCCGCCCCCACCTCTTCCGCTCATGCGAGCCCGGCCCGCCCGGCCCGCCCGGCGCGGTGGGCCCTGGCCGGCGGGGTGGTGGCAGGACCGCTGTTCCTGGCGGCCGGACTCGCCCAGGCGGCCGTCCGGGACGGCTTCGACTTCACACGGAACGCGATCAGTCAGCTCGCCCTCGGCGAGTCCGGCTGGGTCCAGACGGTCGACTTCGTTCTCGCCGGGGCGCTGTTGCTCGTCGGCGCGACGGGCCTGCGGCGGGTGCTCCGCGGCGGCCCCGGCGGGAGCTGGGGCCCGGCCCTGATCGGCGTCTTCGGCGCGTCCTTCTGGCTGGCGGCGGCCTTCCCGGCCGACGCCGGGGCCGGATTCCCGGCCGGGGCCCCGGCCGCGCCGGTGATGAGCGGGCACGGTGCCGTCCACATGTTCGGCGGGATGGTCGGCTACCTCGCCCTGTGCGCCGCGTTCGTGGTCCTGGCCCGCGCGCTCGCCGCCCGGGGCCTCCGCTCCTGGGCCGTCGCGTCCCGCGTCGTCCCCGTGGTCGTGCTCGCCGGCTTCACGGCGTCGGCCGCCTCCGTCCTGACCTTCACGATCGGGGCCGGCCTCGGCCTCCTGTGGCTGAGCGCCGTGACGGCCCGCCTGGCCACCGCGACCACCAGCCGCTGATCCACCGAGAAGGAGCACGCCATGACCGACGCCGTGAAGGGCCCCGCCAGTTACTTCCCGTCCATCGAGAAGAAGTACGGCCGCCCCGTCGCGGAGTGGAAGGACCTCATCCGTTCCTCTCCGCTGACCAAGCACATGGAGCTGGTCGCCTGGCTCAAGTCCGCACACGGACTGGGCCACGGCCACGCGAACGCCCTCGTCGCCCACACCCTCGCGGAGGGCAGGTGACGACCATGACACGAGCATGGATGTAACGACTGCTACATTCACCGGCGTGACGACAAGCGACGACGCGTTCCCCTGGCTGATCCTGGTGATCAAGCTCCCCGCAGACCCCTCCCGGCACCGCGTGGCGGTCTGGCGGGAGTTGCGCAGGATCGGCGCCCTGTCGCTGGGGCAGGGCGTCTGGGCCGTACCGGACGTCCCCGTCTTCGCGGACGGGGTCCGGCGCGCCCTCGAACTCACCGACGGCGCGGGCGGCCAGGGCGTCACGCTCCGGGCGTCAGGCCGCTCCGACGAGGACGCGGCCCGCTTCCGCGACATGTTCACCGCGGCCCGTACCGCGGACTGGACGGAGTTCCTCGCCGACTGCGGCAAGTTCGAGGCGGAGATCGCCAAGGAGATCCGGATCGCCAAGTTCACCCTCGCCGAACTGGAGGAGGAGGAACAGAGCCTGGAGCGGCTGCGCCGCTGGCACCGCGACCTCACCGCGAGGGACGTCTTCGGCGCACCGGAGGCCGCCGAAGCCGGCCTCCGGCTCAAGCGGTGCGTCGCCACCTGCGAGGACTACGCGGAACGCGTCTTCGACGCCCTGCACACCACGGACGAGGCCGCCTCGTGACGACGCCGATACCCGCCCCCGCCTCCCGACGGGCCATGTGGCCCCTCTACGCCGCCGGTTTCACCACGGCGTTCGGCGCCCACGGCATCGCCGCCAACCTCGGCGGCTTCTCCGAGGACGCCGTCACCTCCCTCCTCGTCCTGGGCGGGCTCCTCGCCCTCTACGACGGCGCCGAGGTCCTCCTCAAGCCCGTCTTCGGCTCGCTCGCCGACCGCGTCGGCGGCAAGCCGGTACTCCTCGGCGGCCTCGTCGCCTTCGCCGCCGCGTCCGCGCTGTACGCGATCGCCGACAGCCCCGGCTGGCTGTGGGCGGCACGGCTCGGCCAGGGCGCGGCCGCCTCCGCCTTCTCACCCTCGGCGTCCGCGCTGGTCGCCCGCCTCAACCCGGCCGCCAGGCGCGGCCGCGCCTTCGGCTCGTACGGCTTCTGCAAGTCGATCGGCTACACCCTCGGTCCGCTCCTCGGCGGCCTCCTGGTCTGGGCCGGGGGCCTCCGCCTGCTCTTCACGGTCATGGCCCTGTGCGCCGCGGCCGTCGCCCTCTGGGCCGCACTCGCCGTCCCGGCGGTCCCACCGCTGCCCCGCGAGCGCCAGACCGTCGCCGACCTGGCCCGCCGCCTGGCCGACCGCTCCTTCCTCGTCCCGACCTCCGCGCTCGCCGCAGCCACCGCCGCGCTCTCCGTGGGCGTCGGCTTCCTGCCGGTCTCCGGCGCCGCCGCGGGACTCGGCACCGTCGCCACCGGCGCCGCCGTCTCGGTCCTCGCCGCCACGGCGGCCGTCGTCCAGCCGAAGGCCGGCCGCGCCCTCGACGCCGGACGCCTGACCATCCGTACGGGACTGCTCACCGGCCTCCTCGTCACCGCCGCCGGCCTCGCCGCGGCCATGCTCCCCGGCCTGGCCGGCGTACTCCTGGCAGCCGCCCTGATCGGCAGCGGCACCGGCCTCATCACCCCGCTCGGCTTCGCCGCCCTCGCCGCGTCCACGCCCGAGGAGCGCATGGGCCAGACGATGGGATCGGCCGAACTGGGCCGCGAACTCGGCGACGCGGGAGGCCCCCTCCTCGTGGCGGGCGTCGCCACCGTCTCCACCCTGACGACCGGCTACGCGACCCTGGCCGTCGTCCTCGCGGCGGGCCCCCTCCTCGCCCTGGCCCTCCGCCACCGCCCCCGCCCGGACCCCGACGGCGAAGTGACTGCTGACAGGATGCCGTGATGGGAACCACCGATCGTGTCAGCGAGGCCGTCGTCCACTACGTCCGATCCCAGTCGCCGCACCGCAACGCCAGAGGCGTCTTCACGGGCGTGTTCGGGCTCGTCAACAACCTGGCGAGAGAGGGCAGGCTCTCGGACGAGCAGGAGTCCTTCCGCCGCAGCAACAACAGCTGGTACGACGCCGCCTACCCCGACCCCTCGCTCGTCGCCCCCCATGTCTACGACGACGCGGTCAACCCCGGCGCGGCGGCATGGTTCAAGCCTTCGGCCACCCACCTCCTGGCCCGGGTCCCCGGCTACCTGGAGATCCTCACCGCACACGGCGTGGCCTACGAGTCCCTGCGCTCGGCGGACCCGGGACGGATCATCTACGAGGACGAGGTCCAGGTGGTGGTCGTGCCGCACGGGGAGTCGACGACCCGCGGCCCACGAGAGCGCTGACCTGCTGCGCGACGACGTCGGCCCTGCCCCGGGTGTAGACCGGTCTCAGTCGTCGTCCTCACCCCGGAGGGTTCCCGGTGGATCTTCGAGCCGGGCGTCGTGGGCCGTGGCGTGCAGGCCGCCGCCCGGCTCCCAGTTCCCGTCGCCGGTCCGCTCGACGACCAGGAACGCGGCGGGCATGAGCACCACGTCCGGGTGCGTCCGCACGGCCCGCGCGGAGTCCTCCAGTACCTGGCGCGGGAACCTGCGACGGGAGTACGCGCACGACCGCACGCCACCGCCGCCCGTCACCCTCAGCGTGCGCCACCCCGAACAGCGGTCCGCGTACGGCCACGTTGGTGAGCCGTCGGGCCGCGTCGACGGCGTCCCGTCCCGTACGGCCACCGGCCACGGCCCCGCCCCCGCACCTCGTTCGCCCATACCGCGGTCCTGGCGATGTCCCGCCCCGGTGTCCCGGAATCACCGGGCCACCCCTCGAAGGGATGGCGTCGTGCCGGCGGATGCCCGCGCTAGGTTGGCCCGATGACCGAAACCGAGCCGCCGGGCGGTGCTGTCCTCGACCCGGCCGGGATCGACGCACGGTGGGCGCACGCCTGGCGACCGGAACAGGTCGCGGAGCGGCTGGGCGGCGTCGCGGCGCCCTGGTACGTGGCGGCGGGGTGGGCGCTGGACCTGTTCCGCGGAGCCCCGTCGCGCCCGCACGGCGACCTGGAGATCGCGGTCCCCGCCGCGGGCTTCGCGGAGATCCGGGACCGCTTCCCCGAGTACGCGTTCGACGCCGTCGGCTCGGGACGCGTCTGGCAGGAACCGACCCCCGTGGTGATCGCGGCCACGCATCAGACCTGGGTACGTGATCCGGCGACCGGCCGGTACCTCTTCGACGTCTTCCGCGAGCCGCACGAGGGCGGGACCTGGATCTGCCGACGCGACGAGAGCCTGCGGCTGCCGTACGACGACCTGGTCGAGCGGACGGCGGACGGCATCCCGTACCTGCTCCCTGAACTGGTCCTGCTCTTCAAGGCGAAGGCGCAACGCCCCAAAGACCAGGTGGACTTCGAAGGAGTCCTGCCCCTTCTCGACCGATCGCGACGCGACGCTCTCAGCGAGTGGCTGAGGCGCGTACACCCCGGACATTCCTGGCTGGCGGCGCTGGCGGCGGGGTGACGGGGAGCGGCAGGTCGAGGGACCGCCCCGCACGCGCCGTCCGCGGGCGGGTCACTCCGCGGAAGGCGCCGTGAAGACGTGTTCGGTCGGAGGCGCGATCAGGAGGCCCGGCCCGGCCGCGAGCGCCTCCGTGAGGTGAGGGCTCGTCAGGTGGGCCTCGAACGCCGCGGCGTCCTCCCACTCCTCGAAGACGAGCCACGCGCTCGGGTCCTCGGGGTGGACGTACGCCTGGTAGCTGATGTTTCCCGGCTCGGCCCGCGAGGGCGCGACCAGGGACAGGGCCTGCTCGCGGACCTTGTCCTCGGCGCCGGGAGCGGCCTTGAGCAGGGCTATCGCGGTGACCTTGGGCATGGGGAGAACTCCGTTCGGCATGTGCGTGACCGGGCCGTGTGAGTCTATGGCGGCACATCGGACGCGACAACGCGCGTCCGCCTCGCGGGCCCTGCGAGGATCCCGCGTTCCCGCCGGACGCGACCGAGGGATCCGAACACCCGAGGTCGAGCGCGAGCTCACCCGGGCCGCCCGGAAGCGGCCGTGGGCGCGGGGCCCCGCGCGCGGTGCGCGACTGCACCGAACGGTGTACCCGCCCCGTACGGCACACCGTTCGGTGTACGACGGGATGACCTCATCGGGACGACGTGCTCGTGCCTCCTCCTCCGTAGGTTCTGGATCACCGGAACGACAACGCCAACGAGGAGGACGCCATGACGGCGACGCACGAGGCTGCCAGAACCGCGACGACGGAGAGCACGGGGACTTCGGGTCCCGCGCCGGGGGTGCGGACGCCGTTCGCCCTGCTCGGCGCGGGGGCCCTGGCGATGGTCGCGGTGGAGGCGCTCAACCCGACGTACGACCTGGTGAGCGAGACGCTCAGCCGGTACGTGCACGGTACGGCCGGCTGGCTGCTCCCCGCGGCGCTGCTGTCCGTGGCCGTCGCCTCCGCCCTCCTCGTGGCACGGCTGGCCGGTGCGGGCGGGCGGACGGGGCGGGTGGTGCTCGGCCTCTGGGCGGCCGGCATCTTCGTCGCGGGACTCTTCCCGGCGGACCCGCCCGGTCACTGGCACCGGCCGTCCCCGTCCGAACTCGTCCACGGCAACGCCGCGTTCCTCGCCTTCGCCGCCCTTCCGACCGCCGCCGTACTGCTCCGCAAGGCGCTCGCGGCCCGGCGGCCCGGTCTCCGCACGGCCCTGACCGTCCTCACCGTGGCGTCGGTCGCGACCACGGCGGCGCTCGCCGTCTTCCTCGTCGACGTGATGGACGGCGGCCCGTCGCTGGGCCTCGGCGACGCGCCCACGCTCGTCGGACTCGTCGAACGGCTCGTGCTCGCAGCCGACTTGGGCTGGGTCGCCCTCGCCGTGGCGGCGACGTCCACCCGTCACGGGCAGGGACGGGAAGCCCGTCGTGGATGATCACCGCATGGACCGAGCCGCCGACCCTGCCCACCGTGCCGACCCCGCCCACCGTGCCGACCCAGCCCACCCTGGCGCCCCTGCGGAGACGACCGCAGCCGGCGCCGCCCCGACCCCCCGCTTCTCCGCCCGCCCCCGAGCGGCCCGAACCGTCGACTGGCTCCTCGCGGCCGGCACCGCCGCCGCCGTCCTGGCCGGAACGGCCCGCCTCGGCGGCCGCCTGGACATCGCGGGGGCCCTGCCGCTCGCCCTGTGGCTGGGCGTGCTGCTCCTGGCGCGCCGCCGGTGGCCGCTCACCGTACTGCTGCTGAGCGTGCAGGCCGTCCTCGTCTTCCGGACCGCAGGACTGACCGACGTCGGCTGGGTGTGGCCGGTCTCCGTCGCGTACGCCACCCTGGCCGCCGACGACCGACCCGGCCGCCCCGGCCTGCCCTGGGCGGCCGGGGTCGGCCTCGCGGAACTGGCCTTCGCCGCGACCTGGGACGTGGCGGTCGGCGGCGCCACCGCACGCGAGGCGCTCGGCTCCCTGGGCGCCGAGACCCTCTGGCTCGCGGTACTCCTCGCCGCGGCCACCGCTTACCGCGACCGCCTGCGCTGGCGGGCCGAACGCGACGAGCGTCTGCTGCGCGCCGTACGGGAACAGGACCTGGAGGCCGGCCGGCGGATCGCGGAGGCGCGGCTGGAGATGGCCCGCGAGCTGCATGACGTCGTCGGCCACACCCTCACCGTCGTCGGCATCCAGCTCCGGGTCGCGGCCGAGGCGCTGGACGACTCACCGGAGGAAGCGCGCGCCGCCCTGGCCACCGCCCAGCAGGTCCGCACGGAGGCGGTACGCGATCTGCGCGCGCTCGTCCACGTGCTGCGCGCGCCGGGGGAGGCCCCGCACGACCCGGCGGCGGGCGTCCCCGAGATCGCGGCGCTCGTCGACAGGATGCGGTCGACGGACCTGGACGTACGCCTGGAGACGCACGGCGACCTGGCCTCCGTCCCGGCACCGGTCTCCCTCACCGTCCACCGGATCGTCCAGGAGGCCCTCACCAACACCGCCCGCCACGCGGAGGCGTCACGGGCCGAGGTGACCCTCCGGCACGAGCGCGGGCGGGTGGAGGTGACCGTCACCGACGACGGTGGCCGCCCCGCGACGCGCGCACCCGGCCACGGGATACGAGGGATGGAGGAGCGGGTCCAGGCCCTCGGCGGCGACTTCTCCGCCGGACCGCGCGCCGGTGACGACCTCGGTGGCAACCCCGGTGACGGCGCCGATCGCGGCTCCGGATGGGTCGTGCGCGCCGTCCTTCCCGTGCCAGGCTTGCACCCATGACGATCAAGGTGCTCCTCGCCGACGACCAGGCCCTCGTACGGGCCGGATTCACCAGCCTCCTCGCCCGCGCCGAGGGCATCGAGGTCGTCGGCGAGGCGGGGACGGGCGACGAGGCCGTCCGTACGGCCCGCGCGCTCCGCCCGGACGTCGTCCTCATGGACATCCGCATGCCCGTGATGGACGGCCTCGCCGCGACCCGGACGATCGTCGCGGACCCCGACCTGCCGGACTGCCGCGTCATCGTCCTCACCACCTTCGAGACCGACGAGTACGTCTTCGCGGCCCTGCGGGCGGGCGCCAGCGGCTTCCTCACCAAGGAGACCGAACCGGACGACCTGCGCCAGGCCGTCCGCTCGGTGGCGGCGGGGGACGCGCTGCTCTCCCCGAGCGTGACCCGGCGCGTGATCGAGCAGTTCGCCCACCGCCCGGAACCGGCAGCCGCCGGCCGGGACGGCGCCGCACGGCTCGCCGTCCTCACGGCCCGGGAACGGGAGGTGACCCGCCTGATCGCGACCGGCCTGTCCAACGACGAGATCGCCGCTCAGCTCTTCATCAGCCCGCTCACCGCCAAGACCCACGTCACGCGCGCCATCGCCAAGCTCGACGTCCGCGACCGCGCCCAACTCGTGATCCTGGCCTACGAAACGGGCCTGGTCCGCCCCGGCGGCTGACGCCCGGCGATCCACGCCGGGCGGGGGCGTCACGAGGGACGTCGCGTGGGGCGTCGCGCGGGGCGCCACGAGGAGCGTCAGGCGGGTCGCGTCGGGCTCAGGCGTGGGTGAGCGCGTAGAGCAGAGGGCGCAGGCGGTCGGCCGCGCCCAGGTCTCCGCGCCAGACGAGGCGCAGGCGCAGCGGCGGTGTCTCGGTGTCGACCAGGGCGAGGCGGCCGGAGTCGAGGTCGGCTCGGACCGCGAACTCCGGGAGCAGCGCGATTCCCCGCCGCGTGGCGACCCATTCACGCACCCCCGCCAGTCCACCGACGGCGGTGAGCTCGACGTCGGGGCCGAGCCATCGCCGGGTGGCCATCCAGAAGGAACAGCGCGGCTCGCGCCCGATCAGGCTTCCCGCGCGCCGGACCTCCTCCATGCTCACCCGGCGCCCGAGAAGCGGGTGCCGGGGCGACGCGACGACCGCCATGGCGACGTCGCGGACGTCCACGTACTCCAGGGGAGAGGCCGGCTTCGGGAACCCGAGGTCGCCGATGTGCTCACCGGTGTCGAGGAGCACCACGGCATCGGTCTCGCCGCGGTCGAGCGCGGCGAGGAGGCGACCGCGGTCGGGATCGGGGCGGAGGTGGATCCGGAGGTCCGGGTGTGCGCGCTTCAGGCCGTCGAGGACGGCGGGGAGGAGTTCGTCGGCGACGGAGGACTGTGCCCCCACGCTGATGCCCGGCGCGGCGCGGAGCTGCCGGGCCGCGTCGTCGAGTGCGTCCAGGGCGGCGGCCGCCGCGCGGAGGTAGGAACGTCCGGCGGCGGTCGGGTGCATGCCGGCGCGGTCGCGGGTGAACAGCGGCGCCCCGAGTTCGGCCTCCAGCCGGCGTACCCGGTCGGAGACCGAGGACGGCGCCAGGCCCTGGGCCGCCGCCGTCCTGTTGACCGTCCGGTGCCGCAGCAGCGCGAGGGCGGTGCGGAGTTGGTCCAGGTCCATCGCCCCACTCTAGGCGGGTGTTCGGCAACGCCGAACACCTCATGCGGTGCCGACGGTCGAGACCACCGCCGCGGGGACCGAATCTGTGGACCGTCCCTCCTCGTCGGATACCGGATCAAGGAGATTCATGTCCACGGCACCATCCGTCACCGATCGGCCTCGTCGCGGGCGTCGCCCCGCGGCACAACTGGTGGGCATCGCGCTGGCCTACTTCATGGTGCTGTTGGACACCACGGTGCTCGCCGTGGCCGAACCCAGCATCATGATCTCGCTGCACACGGGTGTCGCGGGCGTCGGGTGGGCCACCACGGCCTACACGACGGCCCTCGCGTCCGCGCTGGTGCTCGGCGGCGGTCTCGCCGACCGCCTGGGCGCCTACCCGGTCTTCGTCGTCGGGGTGGTCGGCTTCGGCGCGGCGTCCGTGGCCTGCGCGCTCTCACCCGCACTGGCGTACCTGCTCGTGTTCCGTGCTCTCCTCGGGCTCTTCGCCGCCGCGATCATCCCGAGCTCACTCGCCCTGATCGCAGCCCTGTATCCCGATCCCGGAGCCCGCGGGCGCGCCATCAGCGCCTGGGCGGCGATCAGCGGCGCCGCCATGGCCGCCGGCCCCGTCGTGGGCGGCTGGCTCATCGCCGTCGACGACTGGCACGCCGTCTTCGTGATCAACGCCCCGACGGCCCTCGCCGTGCTCGTCCTGTGCCGGACACCCATCACGACCACGCGCCGCCTCCGCGCCCTTTCCTGGCTGCCCCATCTGGGGCTGGCGGCGACGCTCACCACGGGGACACTCGCGATCACCCGGGCCGGCCACCGCTCATGGCCCGAGGCCGTGCTGTTCGGCCTCGTCGCCCTGGGACTGGCGTACGGCACGGCAGCGGTCGACCGGACCTCGTCCGCGCCGCTGGTCCCCGCGTCCCTGCGCCGCGACCGCGCGGTGTGGACCGCGTTCGCGTGGGGCGCGGCCGTCAACTACGCCCTCACCACCGTTCTCTTCTCCGTCCCGCTTCTGCTCCACGCGACCGCGACGGCCGCGGGTGCGACGCTGTTGCCGATGACCCTGCTCGTCGCGCTGAACCCGCCGGCCACGGGACGTCTCGTCGCCGCTCACGGGCCGCTGCGGCCGATCCGGATGGGTTTCGTCGCGTTCCCGGTCGGCCTGGCACTCGTCGCCGCCGGGACCGCCGCGCACGGCCGGCCGCTGGTGCTCGGCCTCGGGCTGCTGCTGTGCGGCCTCGGCGTCTCCTGGACGCTGCCGGCCCTGGTCGGCTTCGCCGTGCAGCACGCCGCTCCCGACGCGGCCGGCTCGGTCGGCGGCATCCTCAACGCCACGCGTCAGGCGGGTGCCACCGTCGCCGCCGCGGTCGCCGGCGCCGTCCTGACCCAGGACCGCGGCAGTGGCACCGCGGCCGTCCCGTTCCTGATCGCGGCCGCCGTCTGCGCACTCGGGCTCGCCGGTGCCACCACGCGGCACCTGTCCCGCACGAAGGAGGCTCCCGTCGCGGATCATGTGGCCGAGGCACGCCACCTCGGCCACATGTCCCGCACGTCAGACGGCTCCTCGGGCGAACTGCCCGGCGACTAGGACAGCTTGTACGTCGTGACCTGGTGGATGCCGTTGTCCTGGATCAGGTAGCCGCCACCGAACTGCTCCGCCATCCGGTGCAGACCGAAGTCGTCGCCGTTGAGCGAGAGCGCTTCGTCGACGCCGTCGCCGTCCAGGTCGGCGGCGAGGTAGTTCCGCGCGCCCATCAGGCCGACGCTGCCCACGGACGGGGTCCAGGTGTCCGCCGAGTCGAAGATGCTCGGGTCCCAGAGGTAGAGGCCGCCCTCGACGCCGGCGATCAGCAGTTCGCGGCCGCCGGGGCCGGTGGCGAAGCCGCCGCCGTACGACTGCGGCATGACGCCCGCCTGTGTGTCCTTGCCGTCGGCCTGGTACCGGCGGAAGGCCGCCGTGCCGCCTTCGTAGAGGACGCCGTCCTTGGCGAAGTAGCTCTGGTGCGTCCACAGACCGCCCGCGAAGCCGGAGTGGAGCACCTCACCGGTGCGGCCGTCGCGGATCTCGAAGTAGTTGCGGGGGCTGGGGGCGTCGGTGCTCAGCTTGAGCGGGGCGCGGACGGCCCACAGGTAGACGACCGCGTGCCCGTCCGCGTACGGGATCTCCTTCGAGGCGAGGATGCCGTCGTTGGGGACCGCGGTGCGGATGCCGTCGACGGCGGTCGCCGGTGCGGTGGGCGCGGCGCTCCAGCGGGTCACGCCCGTGGCGGCGTCGAGCGCGAGGGCGTTGGTGACCGGTGCCGCCAGGCCCCACGCGCCGAGGCTGGCGTACGACACGTAGACCTGGCCGTCGTTCACCGACGGGTCGGTGAAGCGGACGTCACCCGCCGAGGCCGGCGCGCTGTACGTCCACTTCGCGCGTCCGCGGCCGTCGTAGGCGCGCAGGGCGTCGGTCGGTACGAGGATGTCGAGCGTGCCGTCCCGGTCGAGGTCGGCGAGCCGCGTCGAACGGACGAACCGGCCTTCTCCGGCCTCGATCGTGGCGACCGTCCTGCCGGTGGCCCCGTCCAGGACGACCGTCGCGGTGTCGGCGGCGACGACGACCTCGGGCCTGCCGTCGCCGTCGACGTCACCGGTCTCGATGCCGTGCACCGCACCCGGCACGGTCGCCTGCCACAGCTTCCGGGGCGTGCCGCCCCCGGCCAGCGACGGACCCGAGTAGGCCCACACGCCGTTGGACGAACCGCCCATGACGACGTCGTCCCTGCCGTCCTCGTCGAGATCGGCGGCCTTGCCGTAGGCGATGTCGGCCCGGAGCGGCGTGACCTTCTCGGTCCGGCCGTTGGCGAGTTTGAACGTGCGGACGTTCTGCCCCTGGTCGACCACCCGGACGTGGGTGCCGTCGGCGTCGGTGAAGGAGTCCTGGTACATCGGGGCGCCCGCGACGCCCTTCTCCCGCCACCGGACGGAACCCTGGCCGTTGAACACGGTCACGGAGGCGTAGCGGGCCCCGCCGGGGTTCTCGGCCCCGAGGATCCCGCGGTCGTCCTGCGCGGCGGTGACCAGCTTGCCGTCGACCACCCGCAGGCTCCACACGCTGGGCCCGTCGTGGCCGTTGGCGGGGTCGCGCTTGACCGTGTCCGACCAGAGGAGCCGGGCGGGGTCGGTGCCGTCGAGGGCCCGTACGGTGCTGGCGTTGACGTACCAGTTCCCGTCCAGCGAGGACTCCGCGACGGCGTACTCGGCGCCGTCCTTGGCGCCGAGGTCACCGACGGTCAGCGCCGTCGGCAGGACGTTCTCGCGCCGGTCCAGCGTCGCGCGGCCGCCGGTCCGCAGGTCGTACGCGGCGACCTCGTACCGTACGCCGTCGGTGGCGTCCGACTGCTCCAGTGCGACGATCCGGTCGCGGCCCGCGTCCAGGCGCAGTTTGCGCTGGTAGAGAGTGCTGTCGGTCTGCCACACGACGGATCCGTCCGCCGTGTCGATCACGAGCGTGCGGCCGCGCCCCGCGACTCCGGTGGCCTTGGACAGGTTCCAGGACACGGCGACCCTGCCCTGGCCGAGCTCCTGGATGTCGCCCCAGTTGGCCCGGCGGGCCTCCCCGGTGTCGTACGTCCACGTCCGCGCCGGGGCCAGGGTGCCGTCGGCGGCGGCGGAGAACCTGATGCCCGTCAGCGTCGCGGTCGCGGTCGCGGGGATGTGCGAGTCGCCGTTCAGCCGGGGCGCGTCGGCGACGAGGAGGGTCCCGTCGACGATCTTGACGAGGGAGGCGCGGTTGTACAGCTTCGACCACACCGTCCTGCCGGTCCTGCCGTCGAGGACGGTGACGAACGTGCCCATGTTGAGGGACGAGCCGGGCACGACGAAGGGACGCGGGTACGGGGTCGCGCCGACCATCGCCGAGAACACGATGTCCGGGTTCCCGTCACCGGTCAGGTCCCCGGCGGAGAAGCCCGAGTCGGACGCCGCCGAGAACGGCGAGACCGCGTTGTAGCCCATCAGGATCTGGGCGGGGTACGGCTCCACCCGCCACACCTGGGCCGGCTTGGCCTTCCAGTCCGTGTAGAACGAGCTGCTGGTCCGCGCCCACAGCTCGCCGCCGTCGGCGGCGTGACGCTGGACGTAGCCCATGCTGTTCACGGTGAAGTAGTCGCCGTTCGCGCCGGCGGACACCGTGGCACCCATGCCGCGTACGCCTTCCAGCGTGGAGGCGGCGGTCATGGAGACCGGGGTGGTGGGCGCGACGGCGCCCGTGGTGCCGGAGTCGGCGGTGCCGCCGTCCGCGTCGGTTCCGTCCGCGTCCGTGGCGTCGGCCGCCGTCCCGGGCGCGCCGTCGTAGGCCGGGCTCACCGTGCTCCGCGCGGCGGCGTCGGCGCTCGGGTCGAGGGCGACGTGGTCGGCGAGGACCTGGGCCTCGGCGCTGGTCAGCGTCATCGCTGTCGTCGTCGCCGAGGCGCTGTCGTCCCCGGTGGCGGCGAGCGCGTGCGGTGCGGCGCTCAGGCACAGACCGGCCGCGACCAGGGCGGAGGCCAGCCGGAGGCCTCGGCGGGAGAGAGGGGATCGCATTACTTGGCTCCCTGCGAGAAGCGGATGGCGGTGCCGGCGGTGAGGACCGGCTGGTTGTACGCGTACTGGAGGGCGTCGGTGCCGGCCTGGTCGGCGATGCCGACGGTGGCGCCCGCGCCCTTGTCGGGGACCGACTGGTACTGCACCGTCACGGCGCCGGTGGCCTCCTCGAAGACGACCTCGAAGGTGGCGCGGCCCGCGGCGCTGTCGGCGGCGTAGGCGGCGTTGTTCCAGACGACGGCGAAGCGGCGGTTGCCGGCCGCGCCGGTGGTCGCGGTCTGCACGGTCGACTTCCGGTCGAGCGTCAGGTCGTCCCAGAGCGGGGCGATGACGCCCTTCACGCCGTTCGTGCCGGTCGCCGGCAGCGCGGTGTTGCCGTAGTCGCCGACGCGGGGGGAGAGGAAGTTGACCAGGCCGTCGGTGGTGACGGAGGCGGAGGTGTACGAGACGCCGTAGTGCGTCACCGGGAAGGGCAGCGCGACGGTGGTCGCGTCCTCGTCACCGGTCAGCGCGACCTTCTTGGACCCGGCGATCCACGCGTACGCGGCCGGGGCGCAGCTGTTGCCCGAGTTGTCGGTGCGGGCCGGGACCCGGACGTTCTTGGTGAGGTCGGTGGTGCCGACCACGGCGGTGCCGGTGTAGACGCCGTTGCAGAGGACGGGGGCGGTCGGCTTCACGGCCAGGTCGAAGGAGCCCTCGGCGACCTTGGCGAAGGTGTACACGCCCTGGGCGTCGGTGGTGACGGAGGCGAGCGGCGAGCCGTTCAGCTCGACCTTCGCGCCGGGCAGCGGCTTGCCCACGACGTCGAGGACGGTGCCGGAGACCCGGTGGGTCGGTACGGCGTCGAGCGTGAGGTCCTGCGTCAGCGGCCGACCGGTGACCAGCTCCACGGCGGGGACCGTCCGGGTCGCGTAGCCGTAGCCGCTCAGCGTGAAGTCGTACGTGCCGGGGGAGAGCGACAGCCGGTACGTGCCGTCCGGGCCGGTGGCGACCGTGCGGGTGTCGGAGCCGGCGACGGCCTTGACGACGATGCCGGGAAGGGCGGCCGCGGTGGCCTTGTCGGTCACCTTGCCGCTGACGGTCACGGCGGTGTGCGGGGCCTTGTCGACGGACGCGAGGATGTCGAGCCTGCCCTCGCCCCACACGTTGTTCATGCCGGCGGTACCGCCGCAGTGCGTGTCGTCGACGTCGCGGGCACCCTCGTTCAGCAGGTCACGCGTCTCGTCGATGTGCCCGATGAGGGACGGCGCGCTCGACCAGAGCAGCGCGACCGCGCCGGCGACGTGCGGGGTCGCCATCGACGTACCGTTGATGGTGTTGTACGAGGATCCCGGCCACGTGGAGCGGATGTTGACGCCCGGTGCCGAGATGTTCGGCTTGGCCGAGCCGTCGACCAGCGAGGGGCCGAACCCGGAGAAGGAAGCGATCTTCCCGGAGGAGTCGTACGCGCCGACGCCGTAGGCCGGGGCCTGCGAGCCGGGGGCGTGCGCGGTGGAACACGTGGTGCCGTTGCCGTCGTTGCCGGCCGCGAACGCCTCGAAGATCCCGGCGGCGTTCCAGGCCTCGACGATGTCCTGGTAGAACGTCGTGTCCCCGCCGCCCCAGGAGTTGTTGACGATGTGCGGGGCGAGGTCGGGGCGCGGGTTGCGGCCGTCGTGGTCGGTCGGCGCGAGGATCCACTGACCGGCGGCGAGCAGCGAGGCGTCCGAGCACGAGGAGGACTCGCAGCCCTTGGCGGCTATCCACCGGGCGTTCGGCGCGACACCGATGCCGTTCTTGCCGACCATCGTGCCCATGATGTGGGTGCCGTGACCGTTGTTGTCGCAGGGCACACCGCTGGTTCCGCACTGGCCGGTCGCGTCGTAGAAGTTGTAGTCGTGGGTGAAACCGCCGCTGCCGTCGTTGCCGCGGTAGTTCTCGACGAGGTCGGGGTGGTCGAACTGGACGCCCGAGTCGACGTTGGCGATGACGATGCCCTCGCCCCGGTTGTCGTACTGGTTCCACACGTCGTCCGCGTGGATGTCGGCGACGCCCCACTCCGCGGCGCCGCCGGTGCCGGCGTCCGCGCCGTCGGCGGTCGTCCGCGATGAGGTGACCTTGTCGACGGACGCCTCGATGTCGTCGAGGCGGTAGGTCCGGGACTTGACGAGCGAGGCCACGTCGGAGCGCCGCGCGAGCTTCTCGACGAGGTCCTTGCCGCCGGTCACCCGGACGGCGTTGGCGATCCAGTAGTCGGTGTGGCCCACCTTCTCCTTGTCGAGGAAGGAGACGAGCGGCCGCTGGCTGGCCCCGGCGTGCGAGCGCAGCGCTTCGTACGCCGCTTCGGCTGCCTTCGCGTGCGTCTTCTGCTTCCTGGCGCCGGACAGGTCGGCCCGGTCCTTGAGGACGACGAAGAACGACGCCTCGCCGCTCTCCTCCACGGCGTCCAGCAGGGCGGAGTCCACCTGGGCGGACGGCGACGGGGACTCGGCCGCCGCGACGGGCGACCCGGTCAGTACCGCGGCGGCGACGAGCGCGGCCGCGGCACCCCAGGCGGCGGACGCGCGTCGACGCGACAATGGCAGGGACATCTGCGTGCTCCTCGGAAGGTGACGGGGAGCCGCACGCTAGGCGGAAGGCGTTACTCCGGAATTACAGGGCGAGGATCCCCGCGGAGGAGGCCCCCGCGGAGCGGGTCCCGGCAGGGGTCGTCGTCGTACGCCGTGGTCGAAGCTTCGATGTTTGAAATCGCATTTATGGCGAAGACGCGCAGACAGCTAGGGAAAACCGCAGGGCTTCGGGTTCGCGTGCCCCGCTGGACCGCAGGAGGTGTCCGTGAGAATCGGCGTCGGGGGTTGGCGCAGAAGAGGCTTGCTCTCCCGGTGGACGCCCAGGGCGGTCATGTGCCGGATCTTCGCGCGCTCCACGAAGTGGGGAATTCGTCTGATGGCCTGGGGAGGACGGATCGCGCTGCGGCGTGGCCTGCACGCGATCGCACCGAGACCTTTCCGACGGTGGGCCTAGACGGCCGCGGGGCCGGGACGTCTGAAAGGACGGGACATGAGTACGTGGCAGTTCTCCTGACGCGCGGCACGGGTCGGAGTCCGCACCCCGCGGCGGCGGAAGAGCCGCATGGACCGACATTCCCCGCACGGGACAAGAAGGATCCCCACACGGGACAAGAAGGAATGGACAAGAAGGAATCATGGGCATACTTGCGTGGATCCTCATCGGCCTTCTCGCGGGCATCATCGCCAAGATGCTGATGCCTGGGAAGGACCCGGGCGGCATCATCATCACCACCCTCATCGGCATAGCCGGCGGCCTGCTCGGCGGCTGGCTCGGCAAGGTCATCTTCGACGTCGACTCCATCGACGGGTTCTTCGAGCTCTCCACCTGGATAGCCGCCATCGTCGGCTCGATGATCCTCCTCGCGGTCTACCGCCTCTTCGCGCGGCGCAGGTGACGGGGCACGGGCCGGTGCCGCCCCTGGCGGCCGGCCCGATCCGACCCGCCGCTTCCGACGGCTTCCCCACCCGAGGGGAAGCCGTCGGACGTGGTCGACGTGGTCAGGGCGGGCCGTCGGAGGCACGGGGGGCGAGCCCTCGGACGCGGCCTGTTCAGTGTGCGGGGGGCAGCAGACGACCGAGCGGCCCGAGGTCGAGGTTGAGGTCTTCGAGGCGGTAGCCGTGCTCCGCGCACAGGTCGCTCATGCGGTCGTGCAGGGCGAGGAGGGTGGCCCCGAGCTCCTCCTCCTGCGCGTCGGTGAGACCGCCCGAGTCGACGCGGCGCAGGGCCTGGCGTTCGACGAGCTGGCGCAGGAGTTCGACGACCGTGAGGACGAGCTTGAGCAGGTCCTCACCGGCGGACTCGGGATCGGTGCGCATGCGGTGGGCCGGGGGCTGCGGCGTACCCGGGGCCTCCGGCGGCGCCTGGAGCAGGCGGAAGGCGTGGGCCAGGGGGACGCCGAGCCCTTCCAGGTCGGAGCGCTGAGCCCGGGGCGCGCGGTCGTCGTTCACGGCGGGCCACCCGTGACGAAGGGATCGTCCGTGGCGGTCACGGAGGTGATGAGTGCGCGCAGGGAGATGCGCACGAGGTCGACGTCGGCGATGGACAGCACGATGTCCCCGGTGATGACGACGCCCCCGGCGAGGAGCCTGTCGAGGAGGTCGACGAGGGCGACCTGCCGGTCCGGCAGGGGTTCGCCTCGTTCCGTGAGCGTCATGGCCGGGCCCCCGGGAAGTCCGTCGGCGTGCCCGGCTCCGCCGACGTGGCGAAGGAGTACGGCGCCCAGGGCCCGGTGACCTCGATGCGGATGCCGGGCAGGTCCGGGCATATCCGGCGCCTGGTGGAGCAGTCCCGTGGTGATGTGCAAGTGGTGAATGGCTGCCGTTGGCCATCGGCGAGCCACCCCGGCCGTCGCCACGGTGAAGGGAAGAGCTCATGGACGACATGACCAAGCTGGCCCTGGCCGCTGCGGTTGCCGGGGGCTACGTGCTGGGGCGGGCGAAGAAGGGACGCCTCGCCCTCAGCCTGATCACGTACGCCGCGGGGCGCCGACTGGGCCTCGATCCACGGGAGATCGCGACGCAGGGTCTGAAGAAGCTGAGCGAGATGCCCCAGGTGGCCGAACTCGGGGAGCAGATCAGGGGAGAGGCGATCGACGCCGGGCGCAAGGCCCTCGTGGCCACCGCGAACCGTCGTATGGCCGACCTCGCCGACTCGCTGCGCGAGCACACGCTCGCCCTGGGACAGGGCGAGGAGGAGAACGAGTACGAGGACGAGGACGAGGACGCGGAGGAGTACGAGGACGAGGAAGACGGCTACGAGGAGGAGCCCGAGGACGGCGAGGAGCCGTACGAGGGCGATGAGGAACTTGAAGCGGAGGAGCCCGGCCCGGAAGAGCCCGCGGCCGAAGAGGAGTCGGAGGAAGAGGGGGACGAGGAGGACGAGGGGGATGACGAAGAGGAGGAGGCACCGCCACCTCGCCGTCGGCCGGCCCGACGCTCCGCTCCCGCCGCCTCGTCTACGACGGCCCAGCGACGCTCCCCGGCCCGCAAGGCCTCCCCGGCCAAGAAGGCGTCCCCCGCCAGGAAGACGCCGAGCGGCGCCACGAGGACGACGCGGAAGACCGGCACCGGTACGACGGCGAAGCCCGCGGCGAGTGCGACGAAGCGCAGTGCCCCTGCCAAGCGGACCCCCGCCAAGCGGACCGCCGCCGCCAAGAAGACCGCACCCGCGAAGGCGGCTTCGAAGCCGCCCGCGAAGAAGACAGCGGCGAAGAAGACAGCGGCGAAGAAGACGGCAGCGAAGAAGCCGCCCGAGAAGAAGACGGCGGCGGCCCGGAAGCCGCCCGCGAAGAGGACGGCGTCGGCAGGTGCGGGACGCGCCCCCGCGTCCCCACGAGCGGCGAAGAAGACCACCGCGACCAAGACGTCCCGTCGCAAGTCGACCACGGCGAGGTGAACCATGGCCACCCACAACGCGACCGGCGGCACCCGCTCCGGGTTCGACCGACTGATGGAGGAAGCGTCCGCGTATCTGGCGACTCAGGCGGACCGCGTCGCTGACAAGGCCGTGGACAAGCTGGGCGAAGTGACCGACGGGCTCTATGACGTCGCCGAGAACGGCGGCAGTCTCGGGGATCTCGGTGGCCGCCTGCTCAAGGGCGACTCCCCGGTCAAAGCCGTACTCGGGCAGACGGTCAGCGGGATCAAGGACAAGATCACGGGATCCGGGCTGCTCGGTGGCAACAAGAAGGGCCGCAAGGCCGGTGGCAAGGCCATGAACATCGTCGAGTCCATCGACGTGGGCGTGCCGCTGCGCAACGCCTACGACCACTGGACGCAGTACGAGAACTTCAGCAGCTTCGCCAAAGGCGTCCGGCACGTCTCACAAGGCGACGAGACGACCACCGACTGGAAGGTCAAGGTCGGCCCGTCCACCCGCAGCTGGAAGGCCACCGTCCAGGAACAGGTGCCCGACGAGAGGATCGTCTGGACGTCGGACGGGCCCAAGGGATCCACGCGCGGCTGCGTCAGCTTCCACGAACTCGCGCCCTCCCTCACGCGCATCCTCCTGGTCGTCGAGTACTACCCGGCCGGGCTTTTCGAGAAGACCGGCAACCTGTGGCGGGCCCAGGGTCGGCGCATGCGCCTGGACCTGAAGAACTTCGACCGCTTCGTCACGCTCACCGACGAGGAGCCGGAGGGATGGCGCGGGGAGATCGCGGACGGCGAGGTCGTCGTCAGCCACGAGGAGGCTCTCGACGCGGAGGAGTCCGGGGAAGGCGAGGAGTCCGAAGACGGCGAGGAGGAGTCCGAGGACGGCCGGGAGTCGTCCGAGGACGGCTGGGACGAGGAGGGCGAGGAGCCCGAAGAGCCCGAGGAGGGGTACTCCGGCGAGGAGGACGGCGACTACGAGGAAGAGGACTACGAGGAGGGGGACTACGAGGGGGAGCCCGCCCCCGCGGGGCGCGGACGCTGAGTCGGCGGACCGTCGCCCTTGTGGCCGCGCTCGCCCGCGCGGCCACGGTCCTGCACGGAGAGGCCGACGGCACGACCCGGAAGAGCCGGGCAGGTCGTCTGCGGTGACGCGTCCGGTTGGGGCACACTGGCGGCGTGCGAATCGTGATGATGACGGCGGGATCACGGGGGGACGTCGCGCCGTACACGGGGCTGGGCGCCCGTCTCGTACGCGCCGGGCACGAGGTGACGTTGGCCGCGCACGCGGTGTTCGAACCGCTGGTGTCGGGGTCGGGGGTTCGGTTCCGACCGCTGCCGGTGGACCCCCGCGCCGAGCTGCTCTCCGCGCGGGGCCGGCGGCTGCACGACGCGAGGACGGGTGCGGGGAAGCTCGTACGCCTGGCGTCCATGGCCAGGGGAGCGGTCGACGAGATGACGGCGGCCCTGGTGGAGGCGGCTCGGGAGGGCGATGTCCTCCTGGTCGGAGGGGCGCTGGGGCCGCTCGGGTACGCCATCGCGGACGGCCTCTCCCTGCCGGCCCTGGGGCTGCACCTCCAGCCCCTCCATCCGACCGGGGAGTTCTCCGCCCCCGTCCTCGGCACGCGGTCCCTGGGCCGGGCGGGAAACCGGCTGAGCGGCCGGGCCGTCACGGCCTCGGTGGAGTTGCTGTTCCTCGACGCCGTACGGTCACTGCGGCGGCACGGGCTCACGACGGCGGGGCGGGCCCGTGCGCGGCGGCCTCGGACCGTGCTGCACGGCTTCAGCGAGGTCGTCGTCCCCCGGCCACGGGACTGGCCCGCGGAGCTGGAGGTGTCCGGCTACTGGTGGACGCACGAGACCGGGCAGGTGTCCCCGGAACTGGAGGAGTTCCTCGCAGCCGGGCCCCCACCGGTCTTCGTCGGTCTGGGCAGCGCCACGGTTCCGGACCCGGAAGGGCTCAGCCGCGAGATCGTCACCGCGCTGCGCACCGCGAAGCTGCGCGGGATCGTCCAGCGGGGCTGGGCGGAGCTGGGCGCCCGGGGTGACGACATCCTGACCGTCGACGAGGTGCCGCACTCCCTGCTGTTCCCCCGAACGGCCGCCGTCGTCCACCACGCGGGAGCGGGCACCACCGGCGCCGTCCTGCGAGCCGGGGTGCCCACCGTTCCCGTGCCGGTCCAGTTCGACGCGGCGTTCTGGGCGTCGCGGCTGACCGCGCTGGGCACCGCCCCCGGGGTGGTGCCGCTGCGCCGGATCACCTCGGGAGCCCTGGCAGGGGCCCTGCGCCAGGCGACCCGGGACGGCTCGCACCGCGCACGTGCCCGGGCCGTCGCCGACCGCCTGGCCGAGGAGGACGGCGCCGCGCCGGTGCTTGCCGCGCTCGCCCGGCTGGCGCGATGACCGCACCGACGGCGTGAGCAGGGAGGGGCTGCCCCCTGCCGGTGGTGTCGGACCGTTCCCTCGCGTGTCCGAGCCAGGAAGGCCATGGAATGGCCTATTTGATGAGGGTATGGACATGGCAAGAGGTCGGTACGGGACGGTGAGCCGCCGTGCGTTCGCGGCGATGCTCACGGGAGGAGCGGCGGCGGTGCTCGGTGGTTGCTCGACGGAGGCACGGAGCGACGGCGTGGACGAGGAGGAGGCGACGGCGCGCGCGTACACCTTCCTCGACCGGCGGGTCGACGAGGCGGCGGGCGGCGCTCGGCAGGGGCTTCCGCGCAGCTACACGGGTGGCTGGATGGAGACCCACCACTCCACCGTGGCCTTCACCTACGACGTCGCGCTCGTCGTCATCGCCTACTGCGCACGGGGGACCGACGCCGACCTGCAGCGGGCCGAGGCCCTCGCCGGGACCCTGCTCGCGCTCCAGGACGGCGACGGCGCCGGTGACGGCCGGATCCGGCAGTCGTACGCCTCCGGCAAGGTCACGGCGGCGAACGGACTGCCGGCCGTCGCCGCCGCGGACTCCTTCACCGGCGCGCAGGCGTGGACCGGACTCGCGCTCCTCCACGTCCACCGGGCGACGGACGACGCCGCGTACCTGACCGGCGCCCTGCGCCTCGCCCAGTGGGTCCAGGACCACACGGCCTCCACGACCGGCACCGCCGGGTACACCGGCGGCGTCCCCGCCTCCGGCTCCCCCCTCACCTGGAAGTCCACCGAGCACAACATCGACGTCGCCGCCTTCTTCCGCGGTCTCGCGGACGCCACCGGAGACCGTGCGTGGGCCGACCGCTCCGCCGTCGCGACCGGCTTCCTCGGCGCCCTCTGGGACGCGGACTCCGCCGCCTTCTGGACCGGCACCGGCACCGACGGCACCACCGTCAACCGTTCGCCGGTCCCGGAGGACCCGCAGAGCTGGTCCTTCCTCGCGACCGGCGACACCCGGCACGCCGGCTCGCTGGACTGGGCACTCACCCATCTGGCCGCCGAGGACGGCGGCTTCAGCGGGGTGTCGGTGAGTGACGCCGACACCTCCAAGGTCTGGTTCGAGGGCACCGCCCACATGGCGGCCGCCCTCCGGGGACGCGACGGCGACGGTGACGGCGACCGGGCCGGCCGGCTCCTCGCCACGCTCCGCTCTGCCCAGGCGTCCGCCCCGAACGCCGACGGGTACGGGATCGTCGCCGCCTCGTCGGACGGACTCCGCACCGGCGACGGCGACACCCTGTACGCCAGCCTCCACACCGGTACGACGGCGTGGTTCGCGCTCGCCGCGCAGGGCACCGACCCCTTCCGCCCGGGGTGAGGTCCGGGAACGGCCGGGGTGAGGCCCGGGAACGGCCGGGGTGAGGTTCGGCAACGGCCGGGGCGGGCTCAGGTCAGCCAGAGGGCGCGGGCCGTCAGCAGCGCGGCGACCGCGAGCACCGCGAGGAGCTCCCACCACAGCAGTCGCCGGTCGTGCCGCCGGTCCTCGTCGGTCAGCCGCGCCACGTGGCGCGCCAGTTCCTCGTCCGCCCCGGGCCCCCCGGGGTCCGTCGCCGTCATCGTCCCGCCGCCACCTTCCCGGTCTTCTCGGTCTTGTCCCACTTCAGTTCGGCGTTCCGCCGCTCCTGCACCCAGGCCGCCACCAGGCAGGCCGCGAGCAGCGAGCCGTACCCCACCAGGTGCAGCAGCAGCGGGGCGAGGAACCGCAGCCGGGTTCCGGTCAGCAGCTTCGCCAGCCATGCCAGGGGGAGGGAGAGTCCCATCCAGGCGTAGATCACGATCATGAGGAGCTGGGGTGAGCCGTCGTCGGTGAAGAGGCCCGCCCGCTCCAGGAGGGTCAGGAAGAACCCCGGGAGTGCCGTCACCACCAGGACGCAGGTCGAGATGATCCCCGGGTAGATCAGCGCCTCGCGCCAGCACCGCCGGAAGGTCCCCGGGTCCACGGCCGCCGCCAGCAGGATGATCAGCAGGTAGCAGACGAGGTTGATCACCCACAGCCAGTGGAACAGCTGCCACGAGCGGTCCGAGTCGGTGAAGTAGAGGTAGAGCAGGGAGGCGGAGCACACCGTCAGGAGGACGGGGGTCGCGAGCAGCGAGTACCAGATGAGCCCGAAGAGGACCGAACCGAGCCGGTCCCCCTCCCGCCGTTTCCACGGCCGGAACCACACGTGCCGGTAGCGGCGGGTCACCTGGAGGTTGCCGCGCGCCCAGCGCAGGCGCTGCTTCCACAGCCCGGCCAGGTCGCCCGGTTCCTCGGCGAGCACCGTGGCGTACCCGTCGAAGACCACCCGGCGTCCCGACAGCTGGGTCTCGAAGGTGGTGACGGTGTCCTCGGCCAGGGTCGACGTGTCGATCCGGCCGCCGATCGCCTCCAGGCTGGCCCGGGTGTGCAGCTGCGCCCCGCCGGCCAGGCAGGCGACGACGCCGAGGACGTTCTGCGCACGGCGGGCGGCGGCCTGGGCGGTGATGTACTCGAAGGCGATGTAGCGGGTGAGGTAGTTGCCCTGCTTCCCGCTGCCTTCCTTGATGTACGCGGTGACGGCGCCGACCCCGGGGTCGGCGAGGTGACGGGTCATCCGCAGCAGGGCGTCCCGGTCGAAGACGACGTCGGCGTCCATGATCAGGACGGCTTCGGCCCAGTCGTCGTCGAGGACTTGGGCGAGACCGTGGTTGAGGGTGTGGGCCTTGCCCTGGCCGCCGTCCTCCCGGCGCAGGTGCACCACCTGCCCGGGATGGCGGGCCATCAGCTCCCGCATCACCTCCGGCGTCGCGTCGGTGCTGGCGTCGTCCACGACGACGATCCGGATGCGGTCCGGCGGGTACCGCATGGCGAGCAGCCCCTCGACGGACGAGGTGAGCACCGGCGCCTCGTTCCAGGCGGGGATCAGGACGGCGGTGCGGGGCACGCACGGGGGCGGGGCGTCGCCGGTCTCCGGATCCTCGGGCGGCTCGTACAGGTGGCGGAAGCGCTGGAAACCGACCAGCAGGAACTGGACGATGGCGACGACGAGCGGTACCGCCCCGAGGAAGACGAGGCCGGTCGCCACGACGTGCAGGATCTGGTTCAGGACATCCACCGTCGCTCCGTCCCGGCTGCCGCCGTCGTGGCCTGCTCGGTGCCCGCTTCCGCGGCTGTGGCCTCCGCGAGCGCTGCGGAGACCCACGGGAAGCGGCCCACGGCCTCCGCCCGGTGGGCGTCGCTGCCGGTCCCGAGCCGGACGCCGGCCCGGTGCAGGAGGCGGGCCGTACGCACGGAAGGGCATCGCCACTTCTCGTTCAGTTCCACCGCCACGTCCCGCGCGCGGCAGGCCCGTACCAGGGGTTCCAGGAGGGAGGCGTCCACCGTCGTCTCGTCGAGCCCCACCTTCGGCAGGACGCTGAAGAGGTGGGCCACGTGGGCGGTCCGGCCGGCGGGCACCCGTTCCACGGCCCGCGCCGTCGCGAGGACGAGCATCGCCAGCGCCTCGTCCGCGGAGAGCCGCCCCTCGTCGAGCAGGGCTCGTACGGTGTCGGGGTGCGCGGGCCCGTCGGGCAGCGGGAACCGGTGGTCGGCCAGCGCGACGTGCTCGATCCCGGTGAGGTCCTCGGGAAGGTCGATGCGGCCGGCCGTGTCGAGGATCTTCGCCTCGACCCCGCAGACCAGGGTGAGCGGAGCGGTGGCGCGGGCCGCGTCGACGGCCGCGACGTAGACCGGGAGGTAGGTGGTGTCCACCCGTACGTGGTCGGTGACGACGAGGGTGTCGAGCCCGGCGTCGACGGCCGCGCGGATGACGGCGTCCAGGGTGTCGTGGCCGTCGGAGAAGTCGGTGTGCGTGTGGAGGTCGGTGCGGGGGCCGGTGCCCGGCGGACCGGGGCGCCGCGCCGGAGCCGGCCCGGCCGCCTCGGAGCGGACAGCCTCGGCCCCGGTGGCCTCCGGTCCGTCCGCCTGGGGCCCGGTCGCCTCCGGTCCCGTCACGCCGCCGCCTCCTGTTGCGCCGCCCCCTGTTGCGCCTCCTCCCGTCACGCCGCCGCCTCCCGGGCGCGATCGGCCTCCGGCGCGACGGCCTCGGTGACGTCGCCCATGTCGCCGAGCTCGCGCGGGGCGAGGACGACGTCCTGCCAGTGGCGGACCACGGCCGTCTCACGGTGGGCGATGCGTTCCGGCAGCTCCGCGCCGAGCAGCGCGGCGACGGCCCACTTCGGCATGTCCACACCGGACGCCACCGTCAGCGACATGCCGCCCGGCGGGCGGGGGTTGACCTCCAGGAGCGCGGCCTTGCCCGACCGGTCCTCGCGTACCTGGACGTTGAGGACGCCGCGCAGTCCGAGGGTGCGCACGGTGTCCTCGGCGATCCCGGACAGTTCCGGCAGGTCGAGGACCCGGCCGGCGACGACGATCCCGGAGTCCGTCTTGTCCCGGGCGCGCGGCACCGCGGCCACGACCCGGCCGTCGCGGTCCGTGAGGACGTCGACGGAGTACTCCGTCCCGGGCAGGAACTCCTGGACGAGGTACGAGCCGTCCTGCGGGAGCCCGGACAGCTCGTTGGCCGAGTGGACGACGACGATGCCGCGCGAGCCGGAGCCGGTGCGCGGCTTGGCGATGGCGGGGAAGCCCCCTTCGGGCTCCGCCGTGCCGGGGGTTCCGACGAGGCGCGTGTCCGGCAGCCGTACGGCTCCCTGGCAGGCTTCGGCGAGCCGCCACTTATCCAGACAGGTCTCCAGGGCGTCGGCGGGGGAGACCAGGACCCGGACGCCCGCCGCGGCGAAGGCGTCGGCCGCGTGGGCGAGAGCCACCAGCTCGGCGTCGACGGTCGGCACGAGGACGTCGATCGCGTGCCGCTCGCACAGGCGCAGGACGGCCTCGGCGAACCCGGCCGCGGCGCCGGGGGGCACCAGCATCCGGTAGGCGCGGGGTACGAGGTAGAGGCCGGCGCCGTTGGGGTCGAGGTCCGCCGCGTACCGCTCGGCGACTCCCTCCAGCGCGCGGAGGAAGCACACGCCGGAGGGCCCGCCCGCGCCCGTGACCAGGACCCGCGGCGGGCGGCCGAGGGGAAGCGACAGGTCGGGGTCAGACGAGTACGGCATTGCGCTCATGGACGAGCTCCAGGGGTTCGGCGTAGCGGGTCTGGGAGAAGCGGCCCCAGTAGCGGGCGGTGGAGCGCAGCAGGTCCTCTTCGAGGTACCAGCGGCTCGCGGCCTGGGAGTGGTGCGCGTCGATCGCGGCGAGTTTGGCCGCCATGTCGACCTCGCTCAGCTCGATGAAGCGGTTCGGGCGGTAGGCCACGGTGGCGGAGGGGGACTGGTAGCAGGCGAGCCGTGCCACCTTGCGGCAGGCCACGAGCGTCGCGCGGTGCACGGCGCGGTGGTCCTGGTGGGTGTCGCTCTCGGAGTGGACGACGACGACGTCCGGCGCGACCTCGGCGACCGCCCGTTCGACGGCCTCCACGGTGGTCCGGTCGTCGGCCATGGAACCGTCCGGGAGGTCCTCCATGAGCAGGCGGGCACCCAGTAGCTCGGCGGCGCGGTGCGCCTCCTTCCGGCGCTGCGCGGGGTCGCCGCCGTTCCCGCCGCCGGACATGGTGAGGACGGTGACGTCCCAGCCGCTGTGCGCACGACGGTGGATGGTTCCGCCGAGGCCGATCTCCACGTCGTCCGGATGCGCGCCGACCACGAGCATGCGCAACGAGTTCTGCCCGGAGCCCTCGACGCCGAGCGGGTCCGCCCGCTCCGCGACGGCCCGGGCGACTGCCACCGCGAGGCCCTCCGGGTCGGAGCGAGCGACGAGGTCGGCGGCCCGGCCGCGCAGCGCGGTGACCGCGAGCCGGGCGCTGGGGGCGTCGTCGGTCACGACCATGGGGATCCCGGGGTGCCGTGCCCGCCACACTTCCAGGACCCGGCCCAGGGAGAGGTCCGGGCCGCCGAATCCCGAGTCCCACACGGCCGCGTCCCAGAAGCGTACGGGGGAAGGCGGGGCGGTCCCGGCGCTGATGAAGGCGTCCAGCGAGTCGACGGCGTGCACCGACGAGGCGCCGAGCTCGCGCAGCGCCGTCGCGAAACGGGCGGCGGTCTCCCGGTCCCGCTCACCGAGGAGGATGTGCGTGCCGGCAAGGGGAGCGGGCCCGGCGCTGCCGTGCCCGATCGCGCCCGCGCTCTCGAATATTTCGGACATATGGTGCACATTACAGTGTGATGTCGATCTCTCCACCGGGACGAAAGCCCCCTCCGGCTCCCCCCTTGGGCCCGGAAAAAGGTGAACCGCGCCGCGTCCCGTCCAGGAGCACCGGAAAGGCCCAGCCCCATGGACCACGCCCCCACCGGACAGGACCCCCGCACCACCCTGGACCGTCAGGCCCTCCGGGAGCTCCTCGCCACGCAGCGCGACCGCATCGGGGTGTACGCCCGCGACCGTCCCGTGCTGCGGCGCGCCACCACCGACGGGCCTTCCACCGCGTCCCCCGCCCCGGACCCCGTCCCCGGCCCCGTGCAGGAAGTCCTCGACGCCCTCCCCACCGCCGCGCTCCTCGTCGCCCCGGTCGTCGACGCCGACGGGCGGATCGCCGACTTCCTCTACCTCACGCAGAACGCCCGCGCCGTCGCCTACTCGCGCACCCACGTCCCCGTCGCGTCGGTGCCGCGCTGGTCCGGCCCGGTCCGCCTCTTCGACCGCTTCCCCGTCCTGGAGGACACCGGCCTGCCCCGCATGCTCGCCGACGCCCACCACGAACGCGCGCCCCAGGGCCCCGAGATCGTGGAGTGGTTCATTCCCCGGCCCGAGGGGCCACCGGCCCGCCTCAGCAACGACGTCGTCGTGGCCCCCTGCGGCGACCACCTGCTCGTCACCTGGGAGCCGGGCCACCGCGTCCGGATGGCCTTCGCCGCGCAGAAGCTCGTCCGCACCTGCTGGGCCGAGTGGAACGTCGCCGACGGCACCGTGGCCCCCTCCCTCGGGTTCGGCCACGTCCTCGGCCTCGCACCGGGCGTCCCCACCCCCGCCGACTTCCTCGCCCTCGCCGACCTCGCCGCCCCCGAGTGCCTCCCCGAGCTCTACCGCCTCCTCTACGACGTCTTCTTCCACAAGCGCCGCTCGGAATGCGCCCTCCGGCTGCGAGGCGGGTACGAGCGCGTCATCCGGGTCGTCGCCGAACCGGTCAGGCCGCGCGGCGGCCCGGTCTGGGCCGTCCGCGCCGTCCTCGTCGACATCACCGACGAGACCCGCCGCCGCGACCTGGCCCAGGCCGTCGGCGAGGAGGCCCGCCGCCAGCGCGCCCGGGCCGAGACCCTCGGCGAGGTCGCCGACTCCCTGCGCCAGGCCGTCCTGCCGCGCTCGCCCGGTGGGCTCGCTCCCTCCGGCATCGACACCGCCGTCGTCTACCGTCCCGACTCCACGGGATCCGGGGTGGGCGGCGACTGGTACAAGGCCCGCAGGCTTCCCGGCGGCCGACTCCTCCTCGCCCTGGGCGACGCCCGGGGCCACGGACTGGAAGCCGTCACCCTCATGGCCAAGTTCCGGTACGCCCTGGCCGGCCTCGCCTACACCGACGCCCCCGTCGAACAACTCACCCACTGGCTCAACGACATGGCCTGCGACGACGGCATCGAATCCACCGCCACCGCCGTCATCGCCCGCTACCACCCCGAGCGCGGAGTGCTCCGCTGGACCTGCGCGGGCCATCCCCTCTCCGTACTCCTCCGAGACGGTCGCGCCACCCTGCTCCCCGCCCCGCCCGGAGGCCCCGGGCTCACCCTCGGCGTTCTCCCCGACCAGCCCTACGCCGCCGCGGAGACCCCGCTCGCCGAGGGCGACATCGTGCTCCTCTACTCCGACGGCCTGATCGAGCGGCGGGACGCCGACCCCGACGCGGACTCCGAGCGCCTCCTCGACGTCGCCGGGGCACCCCTGCGCAGCGGCCCCGCGCCCCGTGACCACGTCGGCCTCCAGGCGTACGCCGACGCCCTGGTGGCCGCGCTCGACGGCCCCCACCGCTCCGACGACGTCACCCTCCTCGCCTTGCGACGCACCAGCGCTTGACCACGGAGCGGGCGGAACCCTCACTCCCACCGCGACCGCGACCGCGACCGCGACCGCGACCGCCACCGCCACCGCCACCGCCACCGCGACCGCGACCGCGACCGCGCCCTGTCCGGCCCGACACCGGCTGGGTCGCCCCGGGCCGGAGGGGAGGGGGATCATTCGCGGGCCGGCGGCCGGAGCCGTATCCAGAAGATCTCGCCACCGTGACATGATCGGAGCATGACGGACCTCAGGCCGGTGGCGGCCAAGCCCGACACCGATCATTCGCCCGACGAGAGTCCGGAGGCGGGGGTCGTGGCGGAGGTGCTCGCGGGCCTGGCGGGATCAGCGGTCTTCCTGCGTCCCCGCTTCGGGCCGGACGGGCGGGTGGTCGACTTCAGGGTGGAGGCCGCCTCCCCCCAGGCGGTCGACATCGCCGGGCGCCGGGGCGCGGAACTGCTCGGGCTGAGCGTGGCCGACACCTACCCGAGCATCGAGTCCAGCGATCTGTGGCGTGCGTACCTCGACGTCCTCGCGAGCGGAGGCATCCACGAGGGCGAGATCGACCACGAGGAGAGCACAGCCGGGGTCCCGCACCGCTCCCGCTACCACGTGCGCGTGGCCCGCTGCCTCGGCGGCCTGGTCGTCACCTTCACACGACTGGACCGCGGTGAACGCGAGCAGCACCGCCTCGCCCTCATGCAGAGCCTGGGCCGGATGGGCTGGGTGGACCGCGACCTGGTCCGCGGCCGCATCACGTGGTCCGACGAGGTGTACGCGATCTTCGGCCGGGACTGCACCCAGGGTCCCATGCCCTTGGAGGAGCTGGCCGCGCACGCCGCCGCCGAAGACCGCCCGGTGATGGAGCAGGCGGTTCGGGGCCTGCTGAAGGCCGGCGAACCGATGGACCGCACCTTCCGAATCGGCCTGCCGGGCCAGCAGGTGCGCCACGTGCGGATCATCGCCGAGACCGAGAACGACGCCCTGGGCCGCCCCGTCCACGTCCACGGCCTCTTCCAGGACCTCAGCGCCGCGAAGGACACGGAGCGGCAGCTCCTGGAGCAGAAGCGCAGCGCACTCACGCAGCAGAGCCAGCTCGCGGCCGAACGCGACCTGGCCGCCCGCCTCCAGGACACCCTGCTCCCGCTGCCCCAGCAGCAACTGAACCTGGCCGGGCTGACCGTCGACGTCGCCTACCTGCCGGTCCAGGAAGGGCTCAAGCTGGGCGGCGACTGGTACAGCGCCGTCGAACTCCCCGACGGCAACGCCCTCGTCGTGGTCGGCGACGTCGCCGGCCACGGCCTCGACGCGGTGGCCACCATGGCCCAACTGCGTTTCACCGCAAAGGGCATGGCCATCACCGGCACCCCGCTCCCCGACATCCTCGCCAACCTCAACACCCTGCTGCTGCACTCCTCCGAGCGCCAGCTCCACACCGCCACCATGATCATGGCCGTGTACGAGCCCACCACCTCCCGACTGACCTGGGTCCGCGCCGGGCACCCGCCGCCCCTGCTCGTGCGCGACCGCCGGGCCCGCTTCCTGCCCGCACCCGCGGGCATGCTGCTCGGCGCCGTCCACGAACCCCGCTTCGAGGCGGCCACGGTCGAACTGCTGCCCGGCGACCACCTGCTGCTGTACACCGACGGCCTGATCGAACGCCCCGGGGAGTCCATCGACGAGGGCATGGCCTCCCTGGCCTCCACCGCCCACGCCGCCGACCTGGCCGCACCGAAGGCCCTGGACCGCCTGATCCCCGCCCTGGTCGAGCCACACCCCCGCCGCGACGACATCTGCATCCTGCACCTCGCCCGCTGACGGCGTACCTGACCACGAAGGGCCCCACCGAATCCGTGGTGTTGAGTACGGTCTGCCCATGGATCGTCAAAGAGCGGGAGAGGTAAGCGAGTCATGGGGTCGGGTGACCGCATGGCTCGAACATCGTGCGCCCGAGGTGTTCGCTGTTCTCGGCGGCCCAGGCAGTCCGACAGCCATCCGCGACGCCGAACTCCGGATGGGCGTAGACCTGCCGGAGCAGCTGCGGCAGTGGCTTCTGGGACACGACCTCGACGCAGGTCGGCAGCTGCCCGCTGATTCGTGTCTCGTGGCGCTGGGAGGCCCGGACGTCCTCCCCAGCGGCGGGCTCCTGCTGGGTCTCGGTGACATCGAACGTGTCTACCGCCACATGATGGCCATGGAGGAATCGGCACGGGCCGGAGGAACCGACCACCCGTCCTGGCGCGGAGAATGGGTACCCATTGCCTCGGAGCGCGACGGCTTCTATGGGAGGTTCGTGAACACGGTCACCGGCGAGGTGGGGTCATGGAGAGAGGGAGAACTCCCTGAGGAACACGAGCACGCCTCGTTGTCCGCCTTCTTCCAGGACGTGGCCGATCAGCTGGAGGGCGTCCGTCCAGGAGCGTGGGATGGCCCCGGCAAAGCCCGTCACCACGATCCGCGCCCGGAGGATGCGCCCGTACGCCTCTGGGCTCGCGCGAACGGTTACCAGGTCAATGACCGCGGCCGGATCCCCGGCCCGATTCGCGAGGCATACGAGCGTTCACGCTGAACGCCCGGACAAGGCGCCGGCCATGGCCGACCGCTGATCGCGGCGATGCCTGGGGGACGGCGCGCGACATCAACTGCCCCAAGAGGCATCGGGTCGCGTTCCGCTCTTGTCCGGAGTTTCGGCGCCGCTGCCTCGGCGGGTGGTGCGCGCACCGCTTCCGCACGGCTTAGAGGTCATCTCATTTGGTTGCCCCCAGTGGGGAATATTGCTGGTAGGAGCGTCGCGGTCGCTGTTGAATGCCCCGATGAGCGACTACTGGACACCAGCCCACTTCGCGGTCGAGCACGAGGATGCGGAAACCCTGGCCTGCCTGCTCGCCCACGGCGCCGACCCTGATGAGGTCTTCAGCAACATGACGCTGCTGACGCACGCGATCGACACCGAGGGGGATGGCGCCCTGCAGAGCGGCCAGCCGTTGACTGTACACACCACGGCCGTGCTGCTGGCGTTCGGTGCGGACCCTGAACTCGCTGATCCGGACGGTCACACTCCCCTGGATCTGGCCACTTTCTACGATCATGACCTGGCCGTACAGCTGCTGCGGGACCACATCAGCAAGCGAGTCGGCGGTAGCGGACGAGGACGCAGGCGATGGCGGTGAAGGCAAGGAAGTGATCGGCTTTGCGTTCGTAGCGTCGGTGGAGCCGGCGGCAGCCGGCGAGCCAGGCCATGGTGCGTTCGATGGTCCAGCGATGGCGGCCCAGACGCTGCGAGGACTCGACGCCCCTGCGGGCGATGCGGTGGGTGATACCACGTCCGCGTAACCATCGCCGCAGGTGAGAGTAGTCATAGCTCTTGTCGGCGTGAAGCTTGCCCGGCCCGCGCCGTCGAGGCGCCCGCGGCGGGAGCGGATCGGCGGTATGCCCTTGACCAGGGGGATCAGGGTCTGGCTGTCGTGCAGGTTGGCTGCCGAGATTCCGACAGAAAGAGGCAGACCGGTCCGCTCGGTGACCAGGTGGATCTTCGAGCCGTCCTTGCCCCGATCGACAGGATTCGGACCTGTCAGGTCCCCCTTTTCCTGGCCCGCATGTTCAGCGAGTCGATCGCGCAGCGGGACCAGTCCAGCTCGCCTCGCGAGCCAAGATCGTCGAGGACCAGGCGGTAGATGTATTGATCACGAGCGTTGTTGACACTCGCCTGGTCTTGAACATGGTGAAGACCTCCGGTGTGGTGGGAGCTGTCTAGGAACTCACCGCACGGAGGTCTTCGTGCCCCACCGTAATGCCCGGCTGACCGTCTTCGGTAGGCGACTGCTGGTCGAACGTGTCCGCTCAGGCCGTCCGGTCGCCCATGTGGCGGCCGAGATGGGCATCTCCCGGGCCACCGCCCACAAATGGATCCGCCGGTGGCGGAC
The DNA here is from genome assembly GCF_040641575.1 of Streptomyces sp. NPDC020807. Classification (NCBI taxonomy): domain Bacteria; kingdom Bacillati; phylum Actinomycetota; class Actinomycetes; order Kitasatosporales; family Streptomycetaceae; genus Streptomyces; species Streptomyces sp. NPDC020807. Next base: position 1,127 of record NZ_JBFADU010000005.1, on the reverse strand, counting down.
CGAAGGCGAGGCGGGGCCTGCACGACCGGTCGAGCCGGCCTCACACCACCCCGCACCGGACCGCGGCCACGATGGAAGAGCAGCTCTGCGAGGTGCGGCGAACCCGCAAACTCGGCCCCGCGCGGATCGGCCCGATCCTGGGCCTGCCCACCTCGACGGTCCACCGGATCCTGACCCGTCACCGGCTGAACCGGCTGGCCTGGATCGACCGGCCGACCGGAGTCGTGATCCGCCGCTACGAACGCGAACGTCCCGGCGAACTGATCCAAGTGGACGTGAAGAAGCTCGGCCGGATCCCCGACGGCGGCGGTCACAAAGTCCTGGGCCGCCAAGCCGGCCGAATCACCCGCACAACATGGGCTTCGACTACGTCCACTCCGCCGTCGACGACCACTCCCGCCTCGCCTACAGCGAGATCCACCCCGACGAGAAGGTCGCGACCTGCGCGGCCTTCCTCACCCGAGCGGCCGCCTTCTTCCACGGCCACGGCATCACCCGCATCGAACGGGTCCTGACCGACAACGCCTGGGCCTACCGCAAGGGCCTGGCCTGGAAGGCAGTCCTGGCAGACCTCGGCGCGACCGGCAAGCTCACACGTGCCTACCGGCCGCAGACCAACGGCAAGGTCGAACGCTTCAACCGCACCCTCCTCGACGAATGGGCCTACCTACGGCCCTACACCTCGAACACCGAACGGACCGAAGCCCTGGCAGACTTCCTCCACCACCGCTGCCACACCGCACTCAACGGACACCCGCCCATCAGCCGCGTCAACAACGCTTCGGGTCAATACGCCTAGTCCCGCAAGCGGGTCTGGGCCCGGGTCGAGCAGGTTTTCGCCCGCTTGAAGACCTGGAACCTCCGTGACTGCCGCTTGAAGGGTGACGGCTTTTGCCACGCCATGGTCGGTATTGCCGGTGTGCGCAACCTCGCCTTCGCCGGATAGATGAGCGGCCTGCAGACCGCTGGCGCCCACCGCACGGCGACTAAAAGATCATTTACGGGACAGGTCATGTACGGACCAGTGAACGGTCGCGTGATGAGAAGCGGCGTTTTAGTGGTGGTTGAGGTGGACGGGGAGGGTGGTGGTGGAGTTGGAGAAGAGGGAGGGGACGGGGGGGAGGGTG